>CAIVVZ010000278.1 GCA_903909505.1 uncultured Desulfobacteraceae bacterium | reverse complement strand
ACACCACCTTAATATTTTCGACACCTCATCAGTGGTTCGCTTTCGCTCATCTTCCCGATACACACCTGCCACAGTCCCTATGCCGTGACTTTTCCTTAACGCTCACCACGCTGACTCTTTACCAGCGCAGCTTAAGGTGGTTTGAAGCCTGCTCCTGCAGGCCGGCTCCGAGGGGCCTCCCCTCATCTCTTGCGCAGTTACGCGCACATTATAAAACAATGCGCTCGTGGCGCACTTACTTGCATATATTCTTGAGTACGGTCATCTTTAAGGATACGAATGGTATCATTCATTCTCCTGACCGTTCCGGCAGCCGTAACAATTTGCAATTTGCAATCTGTAATCCGCAGAGGTCAATAATTCAAAAGCACCTCTGCACATTTTTTACTTCTGTTGTTTTCATAAGCCGATATTCCAACATTAATCCAAAAATACCCTATGATAATGCTGCAATGTCTGTCAAACGAATTCGCGCATTCCGATTCCTCTTTCAGGGACCGGCCTGAAATCATTCAGAAGGGTCCGAAACACTATGCAACGGGTCCTGATGGATCGTTTGATGGGTTCCACAATGGATTGCTTAGTGGTTACAAACAAAAGGTGTTGTGTGTTGGAGGGTAGAAGTGATTTTGATCAAATTTTGCGGATTGGAACGATCGGGGATAGAACCACCGGACAAAACAGCCATAGACCCTCAACTGTCAAAATGATGCGGTAGGTGATATGGTAGGGAATTAAAGGACATTTTCTTAAGAGTGGATTTTTAATACGCCAGGAGGTGTTCAATGGAATAGAAGAGAAGGAAAGACACCCAGGAAATCAAAGAAGAAGCGGTTAACATGAGCTATGGCAAAGCATAAAAATATCGACAGGAACAGGAGACCCAAAATGACAGAAGCTGAATTGATGAGAAAAATTGAAGATGCCGAGCATCACAAGAAATAGCCCTTACAAAAGCAGGGTTGGAACTTTCCAAACTTCATGATACTATCGGGCAGATTTGATTCAAAAAGGAAGGTATGGAAAAATCGAAAAAATCATCCAGGAATCGCTTGTCTGATTATATTCAAAAATGCTTGACCCTGGCGCTGAGGGCAGTAATGTGGGCGGGGGTATGCACTGCGCTGAATATCGGACTTCTGTATTTTAGCCAGTTGCTGTTTGGGTTTTACCTGAAAACCCCCATGGGGCCGGATTTTATTGCCTCGAATCCAGAATTGATGGATACGATCGCGCAATTGACGGACATGGGTTTTGAACAGCTCTCCATTACCCTTACCCTGACGACTTTTGTTGCCTGTCTGGGGATACTGGCTGTGTGCAAACTCTTTTTTCTGGCGCGTTATATTGCCCCGATGGGAAATGTTGGACGTGCGATCACTTTTATTCTGCCGTTTTCTGCTGTCGCTGCCATGCTGCTTCCGGAATCCGTTCCGGCTGGCGGCTGGGAAATCGCTTGCGCGCTGTCCGTCTTTCCAACCCTTGTGATGTTTAATATCTGTTTTACGATTGTCGATGAACTATTACCTGAAGTGGACGAATTGACTGCGCTCTTTCAAAAAAACGATGATTCAGGAAAAAGATTCAATGGCCGGCGATAGCCATAATCCCTTAAAAATCTGCCTGCTGAGCTATCGCAGTAATCCGCATTGCGGAGGGCAGGGCGTCTATGTCAAAAACCTCAGCCGGGCGCTTCGGGATCTGGGGCATGCGGTGGATGTGGTCTCCGGACCGCCGCTGCTTCAACTGGATTCGGACATCCCCGTGAAGCATCTTCCCTGTCTGGATCTTTACAACCCGGATGACTTGTTCAGGGTCCCTTCCCTGAAAGAACTTTCGGATCCCGTCAATTTTGCGGAATGGATCGGCGTTTCCACCATGGGATTTCCAGAGCCGTTTACATTCGGCATCCGGGCATTCCGGTACTTGCAGACTAAAACTCGCTGTTACGACATCATTCACGACAATCAGAGCCTGTCGTACGGGGTTTGGGCAATCGGCAGGCGAATGCCAACCATTGCCACCATCCATCACCCCATTACCATTGACCGAAAAATCGCTTTGCGTTCGGTAAGTTCTGCCTGGAAAAAATTTAAATACCTGAGATGGTACTCGTTTATCGGTATGCAGAAGCGGGTTTCCAGAGCCCTTTCGCGCATTATTACGGTTTCGGCATGCGCCAGAAACGATATATGCAGTGATTTCAATATGTCACCGGACAAATTCCGAATTGTCCCCAATGGCATCGATACGGATCTGTTTTATCCCATTCCGGCAATTCAGCGGGAAAAGAACCGTATCATCGTTACCAACAGCGCGGACACGCCACTCAAGGGGCTGTATTATCTGCTGCATGCCGTGGCGGATCTTTCCAAAACCCGTAAGATCCGTCTGGTTGTCGTTGGATCTCCGAAAAAAAACGGCAGCATCGTCCGGCTGATTACCCGTCTGGGGATCGGCAGGTTGATCACGTTTACGGGCCGGATCAGCCACGAGGAATTTGTCCGTCAATATGCCAGGGCTTCCGCGGCGGTTGTGCCTTCGGTTTATGAAGGATTCGGGCTTCCGGTGGGTGAGGCCATGGCCTGTGCCGTGCCGGTCATCAGCACCACGGGCGGCGCGCTGCCTGAAGTGGTCGGGGATGCCGGAATCCTGGTTCCGCCTGAAAATCCGAATGCCTTGTCAAAGGCCATTGCGGATTTGCTCGATAACCCGGAGCTGTCCGCGCGTCTGGGCAAGGCCGGATACGAGCGGGTTCATCAGCACTTTACCTGGAGGCGGGCCGCGGAAAAAACGGTTGCGGCCTACCGGGAGGCCATTTGTGATCACCGTTGATTTTGGCCGGCTCTCTCTTCGGCCCGGGGATCGTGTTCTGGATATCGGATGCGGGACGGGCCGGCATACCGCGGCGGCGTATCAATGCCCGAATATTACCGTTTTCGGCGCCGATCTGAATCTCGATGATGTCCGGCAGGCAAAAAACCGGATGCTTTTTCATGACCAATGCGGGGAGCATGGCGGTGGAAGCTGGCTGCTTTCTGTTTCGGACATTCACTCTCTTCCGTTTGAAGATGCCAGTTTTGATCTGGTGATCTGCTCGGAGGTTCTGGAGCATATTTCCGATGATAAAACAGCCGCCGCGGAGATCATAAGGGTTCTTAAGCCGAACAGCCCCCTGGTCGTCAGCGTGCCGCGCTATTTTCCGGAGCGAATCTGCTGGGCGCTGTCCGATGCCTATCATCAGACAGCAAACGGCCACATCCGTATTTACCGTAAACAGCAACTGGTTCGCCTTCTGGAGGCGCAAGGGGTGGTTTATCAGTCCAGTCATTTTGCCCATAGCATTCATTCCCCATACTGGTGGCTGAAATGCCTGATCGGACCGGAGCGCACGGATGCGGCTATTGTGAACGGGTATCACCGGTTTTTGACCTGGGATATCCTCAAAAAGCCCGGAATCACCCGTTTCCTGGACGCGTTATTTAATCCTTTTTTTGGAAAAAGTCTGGTTGTCTACTGCAAAAAATAGTTACGGCTCGGGTGTAAAGGCAGAAGTCATCACCTCCGGTGGATATGAAGAATTAAACGGGTGGGGAGGCTGGCACCCATGCCGGTCCAGGATTACTATCAGGCCAGGCATTGAACGGCTTCGTGAATTTTTCCCGTCCCGTACACGTTCATAAATGTATCCACGACATCCGGGTCAAAAAAACTGCCCTTGCCGCGCTGGATAATTTCCAGAATCTGGGCATCATCCATTTTGTTTCGATAGGTCCGATCCGAGGCCAGCGCATCATACACATCGGCAACCGAGAGAATGCGGGCCAGAAACGGGATGTCGGTTCCTTTTAATCCGTCCGGATATCCGGCGCCGTCATAGCGCTCATGATGACAGCGAATAATCTGATGCTCTCTTTCCCAGAGCCCCAGTTGACCCACGATGTTAGAGCCGATAATGGAATGGGTTTTAATGATTCCGTATTCTTCATCCGTCAATTTCCCGGGTTTAAGCAGGATTTCATCGCGAATGCCGATTTTACCGATATCATGAAGGAGTCCCGCGGTGTTCAGGATATTCAGTTCTTCAGCCGAACATCCCATCTCATGCGCCAGAACCTTTGCAACGGCGGTTACCCGGTTCGAGTGCTGTTCGGTATAGGAATCTTTTGCGCCAATGGCTTTAACAAATGCGTAAATCGTTGAAAACAGGTTTTGATAAATATTTTCATATAAAGCCAGATTTTCGATGGCATAAGCAGCGTGCTGGGTCATAAAGGAAAGGTAGTATAGATTTTTTTCAGTGAATCGATTATGTCCCTTGAGATTGATCGTGGACAGGATTCCGAAGATTTTATTTCGGATGGTCAAGGGCGCGATCATTACCGATTCAATTGTTTCGGAGAATCCGTGAAGAAGATTGCTTTCGGAGACCAGAAGCGGCGAGGGGTCGCCGGCGACATCCATAATCATGGAATTGGGGATCCTGCTGGAAAAATTAACCAGATCAATCGGCAAAATGACAGCCCCGGCTATATCGGCACTTGCGGCAGCCACGGCAAAAGGCATGGTGATCGCTTCGTTGATGATATAAAATACCGACTCGTTTGCATGGGTGATTTCATTGGCCATCTGAACCAGCCGGCTAAACACTTCGGCGCTGTTGGCCGCGGCGGAAAAGTCATTCATGATGTGATTCAAGGTTTGCAGATCTTCGATTTTCTGAAGCAGTTCAAGATTCAGAGATTCAATTCTGGCTTTACTTTCAATCTCCTTTTTGAGGAGGATATTTTCCACATAGAGATGCTGCTGGTTCAAAACGCGCTTCAGGCACAGCTCGAGCTGATTCAGGTTGATGGGCTTGATTAAAAAATCCACCACGCCGTTTTTCAAGGTCCGAATGGTGTTCTCCAGTGAAGGAAACCCGGTCATGATGACCACGGGAATGGTGTTATCGAGTTTGTTGATGTTTTCAGCAAGTTCGAGTCCATCCATTACCGGCATGTTGATATCGGTAAAACAGCAGTCGATCTGTTCTTTCTCGAGGACAGACAAGGCTTCAGCGCCATTACTAGCTGTAAAAACCTGATAGCCCTTGATCGAGAAATACTCGCTGGCAACATCCAGAATGCTTTCTTCATCATCAACAAACAATATCGTTTCTTTATGAACGGTTGCCAAAGCGGCTCCTATCGAGAAAAAAATGAAGATAAAACAATCTTGTGTATTCTTAACTCTTAGATTATCAAGAAAAAAAATTCAACATCTTTTCCTTGAAGCAGTAAGATAATAGAAGTATTTTTTGAAAAGGAGATAGTTGTCGGAATGGCTGGCAGATCTATCAATGATGAATGATTGGTAAATGGAGATAAGGCTCAGAGTAGTCATGAAGATAAAAATCATTACGACCGGCGGAACGATCGATAAAATCTATTTTGATCAGAAAAGCGAATTTCAGGTTGGGGATCCGCAAATTGCCGAGGCGCTGAAAGGCGCCAACGTCACTCTGGAGTATGAAGTTTGCTCTTTATTGAGAAAAGACAGTCTGGATATGACCGATGCGGACCGCAAGCTGATTCATGACACGGTTAGCGCGGACAGCAGCCGTTTGTTTGTCATTACCCATGGTACGGATACGATGATCCGGACGGCCCGGGCGCTTCAGGATATTTCGGGAAAAGTGATTGTGCTGACAGGCGCCATGCAGCCGGCGCGGTT
>CAIVVZ010000277.1 GCA_903909505.1 uncultured Desulfobacteraceae bacterium | reverse complement strand
GGCCAGAAGATTCACCGTGGCATGAATGGACCGGTGTCCCATATCCGTATAGCCGTTGTTTGTGTACAGCGACACCCCAAGCGCATCAGCCATGGCAATCCAACCAGGCACATCAAAGGCGGCATGGCCGGGACGTCCCATAGCAATTTTCTCCGCAAAATGGCCATTGAGCTGAAGAATGAACGGGACATCCGCCCTTCTGCTCACCTCATGCCAGATCTCGCGACAGCGTATGTATCGCTCGACAAACCAGTCATTGAGCGAACGGGCAAAGTCAAAATATGCCAGATCCGCTCTTTTAAAGCGCCGGTCTTTTTCACTCAAAGGCAGGGGAACCGCATCGAAGGAACCCCATTCAGCCCCGTATTCACGGTTCATCGCGGAAACATCATCGTAATGTGCCGCAAGCCAGTCATGCCACCATTTCTCGGCAAACCGGGTATACTGGGTGATCTCGTAGGCTCGCGACTCCTCCATGTATTCCAGGAATCCGCACCGCTCGGCACTGAAAGGTTCACTGAATGGCCCCAGATTGATCCCGATGAGATTCGGGAGTCCGCCATAGCGGTTGGCATAATATCGGGTCTCCTCTTCCATCCACTCGGCATAGCCGTCTTTTCCGACCGTGGCAAGAAAGAATTCGACTGTCGCCTTGCCGTTAGGGAGTCGGCCGGGCTCGTTCAGTATCCGGTTGTATAGATAGTAGGGGCGGTTGCCGCTGCGATCCGGCAACATTGCAGCGTCGATACGAGTGAAGATAAGGCTTAGGCCCCGGCGATTGATCTCTTTTACGATCGCATCCAGCGCGGCAAGAGAAGCCGGGTCCTCCCACACATGGGCCGGAGGCACAAGGTTGATGACCTTGGCCCCGGCCCGCCCGGCGATATCCACCAAAGCGCATCCTTCGGACGCATTTTTGATGAAGTCAAAGTGAACAACGAATCCCGGTTTGGGGACTTCGGCCTTCGCATTCGTTCCCGAAAGCAGCAAAAAGGAACATAAAAAGGCAAACAGGAACCGGAATGTCATCGAAAAAGCAATCATCATCATCCTTTTAGGGTAAGCCTTATCAGCCAAGATTTCATCAACACGGGTCTATGTATAGAATACGGGATGATCTATCCAGATTGTCTTTTCCTCAGACAAACGGTGAAAACCGTCAAAACCTGATCATTTTCATATCAAGGATTCAGACTTGAATGATTTATCAAATTTAAAATTTTAATGTTTGATACGAAATATGTCAATCAAATGTCGCATTCCGCCCCCCTTTTGAACGATGATAAGACAGTTGTCATTTTCTCCGTCTGTTTTGTAAAAAACTTTTAATAGTGATGAACCCTTTTGCATAACAATCGGGGAATGACCCCCTAAGCGATATTTCATGAGACATTTTGATGGGATTTTGATAGTATCAAAGGTTACCATCCTTTGTTAACAAGAAAAATTTATTGGAAGACGATGTCGGGGATTGCTGGAAAACATCAATGATTGCGCAGTCGGATCTGTAATGAAATCCATCGGGAAATACGAAATTCTGGGGCTCCTGGGCCGGGGCGGCATGGGCAAGATCTTTAAAGTCAGACTTCCGGTTATCGGTAAAATCACTGCGCTAAAGCTTCTTTCCCCGAATTCGTTTCTGGTGGATATTCTGGGCATGGACCGGATCGAAGCGATGTTTATTTCCGAAGCCGTCACCATGTCGGGACTGAGACACCCTCATCTTCTGGAAATATGGGACTTTGACAAGGCTGACGGCGGGTATTTCTATACCATGGATTATTACTGCAACAATCTGGGAGTCATGATGGGAGAATCCAGCCGGATCGAGTTGCCATCCCGCATCATTCCAACCGACAGGGCCATTCACTACGTCCGCCAGACCCTTGAAGGACTGGCCTGCCTGCATCATGCCGGCATCATCCATCGGGATATCAAACCCTTTAATATTCTGATAACCGATCAGGATACCATTAAAATCGGCGATTTTGGCCTGTCCAAACTTCGCGGAGAAACTTTTGGCAGTCCGCGGAATCTGAAAATCGGCTCGCCGTTTTACGCACCCCCCGAGCAGGAAACGGACCCGGATCAGGTGGATTTCAGTGCCGATCTCTATGCAGTGGCCGTGATGATGAACCGCATGCTGACCGGATGCCTTCCCCAAGCATCCCCTGCCCCACCCAGCAGGACAAACCCCGATTTGGACGAAAACTGGGATCAATTTCTGTTCAAGGCGATTTCACCGAAACCAAGGGACCGGTTTTCCTCAGCCGGACAGATGCTGGATGCCCTGGGAAAGCTTGAAGCTGGCTGGATTACCAGAAAAGAGAAGGCCTGCAACTTTTTGGACAACCGGCAGACAAAACCGTCCGCAAACTCGGGACCGGACAGTTTCCGGCCCCGAAAAGAGCCCGTGCGAATCAGACCCCGGGAGGCCAGAACTTTTTTTATTCTGGATGATCTATGGCGCCCCCGGCAATATATCACCAACCGGTTTCATGCTCTTGACGACCATGGGATTCTGGATCAATCCACCGGACTGACCTGGCAGCAAGCCGGATCTCCTTACCCCCTTACCTGGGAACAGGCCAAAGCCTACATCCGGAATCTGAATTGTGTGCAACCGGCCGAATTCAGGTCCTGGCGTCTTCCCACGGTTGACGAATTGCTGTCGATCGTTACCCAGCCCTCTCCGGGACTGGATCTTTGCATGAAGCCCGTTTTTGATCCATCTCAGAAGTGGTTGTGGAGCGCCGACAAACGCTCGTTTTCTGCGGCCTGGTATCTTAGCATGGATCTGGGGTTTGTTTCCTGGCAGGATATGACCGGATATTTTTATGTAAAAGGCGTTTTCGGCTGATGGCCGATTCTTTGATTCACCGTTTCATCTATTTCATCTGTTTTCTATAACCCATTCCCAGAAAGGAATCATTCATAATGAGCATCGACCCCAACAAAGTCATTTATTCGATGATCGGAGTCAGTAAATTTTATCAGAAAAAACCCATATTGAAAGACATCTATCTGTCCTATTTTTATGGCGCAAAAATCGGAGTCCTGGGACTGAACGGCTCCGGGAAAAGCTCGCTGCTGCGCATTCTGGCCGGAGTGGACACCGAATTTAACGGAAAAACCATTCTGACGCCGGGTTACACCATCGGATATTTGGAGCAGGAACCCCAACTGGACCCCGCCAAAACCGTTCGGGAAATTGTTGAACAGGGGGTTCAGTCCGTGGTTGACCTTTTGAAGGAATACAACGATATCAATGAAAAATTTGCGGAACCCCTTTCCGATGATGACATGAACAAGTTGATCGAAAGGCAGGGAGAGGTTCAGGAAAGCCTGGATCATCTGGAAGCCTGGGATCTGGATTCCCGCCTGGAAATGGCCATGGATGCCCTGCGTTGCCCGCCCGGCGATACATTGGTTCAGGTGCTGTCCGGCGGGGAAAAACGCCGGGTGGCGCTTTGCCGGCTTTTGCTGCAAAAACCCGACATTCTGCTTCTGGACGAACCCACCAACCACCTGGATGCCGAATCCGTTGCCTGGCTGGAACACCATCTTCAGAATTATGCAGGAACCATCATTGCGGTCACCCATGACCGGTATTTCCTGGACAATGTTGCCGGCTGGATTCTGGAACTGGACCGGGGTCAGGGAATTCCCTGGAAAGGCAATTATTCTTCATGGCTGGATCAGAAACACCAGCGCCTCAAAAACGAGGAAAAAACCGAATCCGAACGCCAGAAAACCCTCCAGCGCGAGCTGGAATGGATACGCATGAGTCCAAAGGCAAGACAGTCCAAATCCAAAGCCCGCATTCAAAGTTACGAGACCCTTCTGAAACAGGACGTCGACAGCCAGGTCCGGGACCTGGAAATCTATATTCCGCCCGGACCCCGGCTTGGAGATGTCGTCATTCAGGCGGAAGCCGTCACCAAAGCCTATGACGGCCGGATTCTGGTTGAGGATATGGCGTTTTCGCTGCCGCCTGGCGGAATTGTGGGCGTGATCGGCCCCAACGGCGCCGGCAAAACCACCCTCTTTCGCATGATCACCGGACAGGAGAAACCGGACTCCGGCGCCATTCACGTCGGCAAGACCGTCCAACTGGCCTATGTCGATCAAAGCCGCGATGTTCTGGATGCGAACAAAACCATCTGGGAAGCCATTTCCGAAGGCAAGGACATAATCGATCTGGGAAGCCGTCAGATCAACTCGCGCGCTTACGTGTCCCGGTTTAACCTTTCCGGAACGGACCAGCAGAAAAAAGTGGGCATGCTGTCCGGAGGCGAACGCAACCGGGTGCACCTGGCCCTGATACTGAAACAGGCAGCCAATGTCCTGCTTCTGGATGAACCGACCAATGACCTGGATGTCATTACCCTGAGAGCCCTTGAGCAGGCCCTTGAAAATTTTGCCGGATGCGCCGTGGTGATCAGCCATGACCGCTGGTTTCTGGACCGCATCGCCACCCATATTCTGGCATTTGAAGGAGACAGCAAGGTCGTCTGGTTTGAAGGCAACTACTCGGATTACGAAGCAGACCGGAAAGCCAGGCTGGGTATTGCCGCGGATCAGCCGCATCGCATCAAATACCGGCAGTTGACACGGTAGGAAATCGGGGGGCAGATGACTGATGGCAGGAACGAGAGAGATGAGCGAAACAGATGAGCAGGCGGGGCAGATCGTTTTGGATCCGGAAATACCCGGAGGCGTTTATCTCTGCCAGGTCAGCGAAACCGTATCTTGCGGGGCCTGCTGTGGCCTGTACAATGTGGCCGACCTGTCCATGGATGGCCTTTCCGCCCTGCTGGCAAAGCGGACCCATCGGTTTGCCGGCGGGGCTGGCCGTGACCTCGAAGCCGTTCTTTCGTTCCGGAAATGGGTGGAGGACAGCGAACCGCAACAGCGGCCATTCGCTGAGTTTCATCACTGCCCCTATATCGGGCTGATCGGCCGGAATCCATCACGGCCGGGCTGCCTGCTTCACCCGCTGGGCAATAGCGGCATTGATTTGCGGGGGATCAGCGATTACGGAGGCTTTGCCTGCCGTTCTTATTTTTGTCCGACCCATGATTGCCTTTCCGCGAACATTAAAATCCAGATTCAAAGAGCTGCCCGGGACTGGTTTGAGTATGGGTTGATAATTACCGAAGCGTCCCTGGTGCAGGCGGTTCTTGACGCCGCCGGGAATGCGACTTTTCGCCAGGAAGGGCCAACCCCCGATCCGGACCATTTTATGGACATCATGCGGGAACTGATGAATTTAAAACGCTGCTGGCCTTATCGCCCGGATCACGCCATCGGACGGATCCATTATTTTTTCAACGACAGGCTTTATGCCAGAACGCCGGTGGCTTATGCAGCCATCGGCGCTGAACCGTCTCCTTATGACAGAATTTTTCAGGAACTCGGATCCGGATTTGCTTCCATTAAAGAACTGCGGGAAGCAGAAGCTGTCATGAAGGATTTTCTGAAACGCGCAACACTTTTGCGCCCCTGATTTTTCGTTCTTTCAGCTCAATTAGGGCATCGTTGGCTGATTCCAGCGGAAATACCTGAATTTCCGGGATGATGGGGATCCGGGAAGCAATTTCCAGAAAATCGGTGATATCCTGACGCGCGACATTGGCCACGCTTTTGATTTCCTTTTCCATCCACAAGTGACGGGGATAATCCAGGCTCATCAGAATATTTTGATCCAGCGGCTCTTTTCGAATCGCATTGATGACCAGCCTGCCGCCACTTTTCAGATGCTGCAAAGCGAATACGATCGGTTTCCATACCGGCGTCGTATCGATAATGGCATCCAGCAACTCCGGAGGGGGCGACTCGGTATCGCCGGCCCAGGCTGCCCCGATTTCCCGGGCAAAGGATTGTTCGGCACGGCTTCGGGCAAACACAAAACACCTGCTTTGTGGAAACCGGTAGTTCAGCATTTTCATCACCAGATGGGCGGATGCGCCAAAACCGGTTAGTCCCAGAGATTGTCCGTTATGTAAATTTGCCAGCCGAAGCGAGCGGTACCCGATAGCGCCGGCGCACAAAAGGGGCGCTGCCTGCACATCGCTGAAACACTCGGGAACCGGGTATGCATAAGCTTCCCTGGCCGTCATGAATTCGGCATAACCGCCGTTCACATCTCTTCCGGTTGCCCGGAAAGACGGGCACAGGTTTTCATTGCCGTTCCGGCAGAAATCGCAGGTTCCGCAGGCACTGTATATCCATCCCACCCCGACCCGTTCACCCGGATGGAATCGGGAAGCCGTCAGCCCACATTTCACCACATGGCCCACAACCTGATGGCCGGGGATGACCGGGAATCGGGGCGGGGGCGTGCGTCCCTCGATTTCATCCAGTTCCGTATGGCAGACACCGCAGGCTGCAACCCGGATCAGGACTTCCCCGTCCCCGGGTTCCGGAACGGCAAGTTCCATCCGTGCAAGCGGCCTGCTGCCCGCAGAAACGCCGGTGATGCCGGTAATGACCATTGCTTTCATCAATTCGGAAGATATCATGCCAATTATTCCGTTTATCGTAAAAATACAATGGGTTCGCAAGTGTACCGCCTGCCAGTTGCGGGCGGGACGCCCACGCTCCCAGTGGTATTTTGTTGGGGGCAGCCAGGGTAGTCAGGAACTATCTGCGTAACGTCCGAGCCATGCTTCATGCAATATGTGGATATTTTCTGAAAATCAAGAAAAATTGACAGGATGCCCCCCTCGATGGAAATATTTTGATTCCATCATTGAATGATAACTGCAACTTTAGTATAATCATTCATCGTTATACTGACACGACCGTGCTTGAAAGCAAAATGGCCATGGCGTATGGATTGGATATCCATAAGCCATGGCCGTTTATCTTCCGGCAAGGGTTAATATAAACCACCGTGCCCTTGCACGACCAATCATGAAAGCGCCCCCCTTCAAAAAAACGGGATGTCAAAATATTCCATGCTGAAACCAACCTTAAAACTGATATCCTGGAATGTGAACGGCCTGAACGCGCTGATGGCCAAAGGATTTATTCAACTGGTCAAAGATCTGGACGCCGACATTATAGCCATTCAGGAAACGAAACTTCAGGAATCCAAGCTGACCGAAGCAATGAAGCACATTGACGGGTATAAATCCCACTGGTCGCATTCAACCGTCAAAAAAGGCTACAGCGGGGTGGGAACATACACCCGGATCCCTCCCCTTTCAGTCCGCTACGGCATCGGCATTCCCGAATTTGATCAGGAAGGCCGAATCTGTGAAATGGATTTTGGGGATTTTATATTCTTTAATGTGTATTTCCCCAATGGCCAGATGGGAGAAGACCGCCTGCAATACAAACTCCGCTTTTATGAGGCGTTTTTTGCCCATACCGATCGCTATCGCCTCCAGGGCAAAAGCGTGATCATCAGCGGGGATTTCAATACGGCGCACAATGAAATCGATCTGAAAAATCCCAAAGCCAATGAGAATTATTCCGGCTTTCTCCGGATCGAACGGGACTGGATGGACCGCATTTTACAAAACGGATACGTGGACACATTCCGGTATCTGTACCCGGATATCGCAAAGTATTCCTGGTGGACCTACCGGTTTGGCGCCAGATCCAGAAATATCGGATGGCGGATCGATTATTTTATCGTTTCTCAAAACCTAATGGAAAATGGCCGGATCAAAGATGCCTTCATTGATAATGACATACTCGGATCCGATCATTGCCCGGTAGGCCTGATGCTGTCCTGATGGTATGAATCCTTTTTATAGGTTACGTCTCTAAAGTTACAAAATGTTGGATATTAATCCCGGATCATCATCGCCGGACAAAATGGATTAAAGGAGGACAACATGCCCATTTACGAATACGAATGCGAATCCTGTCATCAGACCTTTGAGCAGTTGGTTTTTAAAAACAAAGACGAGAAGACATCCTGCCCATGCTGCGGATCCGCCCAGACCCGAAAACTCATCAGTTGCGCCAGCTTAATTGGCGGTTCCGGCGCCGGAACATGTGCGCCTTCCGCGCCAAGCAAAGGGTTTTCCTGAGCCAGATAGCCTGCGGCGGTCGCCGCAGCCATAGACAACGAGCGATGGGCCGTCCTTGCATTGCCGGTCGTCTTTTTTCCAGCCCTCAAGGGCGTTAACACAAATAACGGAACATCATGAATCTTTCTGGTCAGCAGCAACAGGCTGTCGAATATCTGGATTCCCCCACCTTGGTCGTTGCCGGGGCCGGATCCGGAAAAACCCGGACCTTAACCGCCAAAATAGCGCACCTGATAGCGTGC
>CAIVVZ010000276.1 GCA_903909505.1 uncultured Desulfobacteraceae bacterium | reverse complement strand
TGGGGGTCGGACTTAACGAGGAACACCGGCTTCTGCGCATGCGATCCAGGCCAAAAATCATGCTGGCCGAAACGTATGAGGAAGCCATGCATCTGTGCCGGAAATATCGCTCCTATTTGATCGGCATCATATCCGACACCCAAATTCCCCGAAACGGCAAACTGGATGAGCAGGCAGGCGCGGATATCCTGACCTTCATGAAACAGAAAATCCCGGACCTCCCGATTCTGATGCTCAGTTCTGATTCCCATAACCGGATGAAGGCAGACCAAATTCCGGCGATATTTCTGGACAAAAATTCACCCAATCTGCTGATCGAACTTCAAGATTTTTTTCTGAATCACCTGGGCTTCGGCGATTTTGTCTTTCGGATGCCGGACAGGACGGAAATCGACCGGGCCTCGAGCCTGAGAACACTTGAACTCAAGATATCCCAGATTCCAGACGAATCGCTGCTCTACCATGCCAGCCGGAATCATTTTTCCAACTGGCTGATGGCCCGCTCCGAATTTGCCCTGGCATCCACATTCCGGGAGGTTCAGGCCGGCGAATTTCAGAATACGGCAGACCTGCGTCAGTATATTGTTTCCGCTCTGCACACGGTCAGAAAGCTTCAGCAAAAAGGGGTGGTGGCACAGTTCAGAGCCCAGACCTTTGATTCCGACATCATGGATTTCGTCAAAATCGGGGACGGGTCTCTGGGCGGAAAAGCCAGAGGCCTTGCGTTCATGTCCGCTCTGTTGCTTCAGCAACCCGCGCTGCTCATCGCTTATCCGCGGGTTTCCATACAAATCCCCAAATCCCTGGTCATCACCACTCAGGGATTTGAATCGTTCATTACATTAAACCGATTGCAGTATTGTGCAAAAAACGATATCTCGGACCGGGATATCTCGGATGTTTTTTTAAAGGCGGAAATGCCGGACTGGCTGGTATCCGATCTGGAGGCATTTCTGGCTCAGGTTCATTATCCCCTGTCCATCCGGTCTTCCAGTCTTTTGGAAGATGCGCAGTTTCAGCCCTATGCGGGGCTGTACCAGACTTATATGATTCCCAACAACCACCCGGATCCGGCCATACGGCTTCGCCAACTGATCCAAGCCATCAAACTGGTATATGCCTCGACCTATTATGAAGATCCCAGATCCTTTACCCGCAATTCGGTCAGTCAGCCCCAGGAAGAATCCATGGCCGTGATCGTTCAACAATTGAGCGGAGAGGTTTACGGCGACTATTTTTATCCCGCATTGTCCGGTGTGGTCCAATCCCATAATTTTTATCCTGTTTCTCACATGAAATCTGAAGACGGCATTGCCCATATTGCCATTGGCATGGGAAAAACCGTGGTGGAAGGCGAAAAATCCGTCAGGTTCTCCCCCAGATATCCCCGGATATTGCCTCAGTTTACCACAGTCGAAGACATTTTAAACAATTGCCAACGGCATTTTTATGCACTCAAAATCCGGGGCTATCCGGATGAGCTGCCATTCTTTAAAGAAGGGGTCAACCAATCCAATCTTGAAAAACGGGAAATTGACGAGGCGGAAACCGAGTATCCCATTCGAATGCTTTCAAGCGTCTATATTCCGGACGAACATCGGATTCGGGACAGCGGCCATTTGCCGGGTTCAAAAATTGCCACATTTGCATCCATACTCAAACACGACATATTCCCCCTTCCTCAATTGCTCTCCGACCTGCTGGATCTCGGCAGGAAGGGCATGGGATGCCCGGTGGAAATCGAGTTTGCCGTCAATCTGGGAACCGAAGATCAGCGGAAAAACGAATTCCATTTTCTTCAGATGCGACCCATGGCCACGGAAATCGACCAGCGCGATGTGGTCATTACAGACGATGATCTTCAGCAGTCCCTGTGTTTTTCTCGGCACGCGCTGGGCAATGGAAAGTATGATAGCATTTCAGATATTGTTTATGTGAAGCCGCAGGCATTTCAAATCAATGCCACCGAGCAGATGGCTGATGAGATCGGCAGGATCAATGCCATGCTGAGCCGGGAAAAGCGCCCCTATCTGCTGATCGGTCCGGGAAGATGGGGAACGGCGGACAGATGGCTGGGCATTCCGGTCAAATGGCGAAATATCTCGGGCGTGGGTGCCATCATCGAACTGAAGAACAGCCAGATTCATGCCGATCCTTCCCAGGGCTCCCATTTTTTTCAGAATATCACTTCTCTTGGTATTCCCTATATCACGGTCGTGGAAGATTCGGACGATACCTTGAATTGGAAACGGGTGGAAGCATTTTCATCCGTTCAGGAAACCCGGCATATCCGGCATGTCCGGCTCGATCATCCGGTGACAATCAAAATTCAGGGGAAGAAATCCATCGGTGTCATTTGCGAACTTAACCCTCAATAACAGGAGACTCAGTATGACGGATATTATTCGATACATGAAAAACAGGGATCCATTCGAAAAAGAATTCCACCAGGCGGTCGAAGAGGTTTTTGAAACGGTTCAGCCCGTTCTGGAACGGTATCCGGATTATCGGCAGGCCGCGATTCTGGAAAGACTGATGGAGCCGGAGCGGGTGATCCTATTCCGCGTGCCCTGGGTGGATGATCAAGGCCAGGTTCAGGTCAACCGCGGATATCGCATCCAGATGAGCAGCGTGATCGGTCCTTACAAGGGCGGCCTGAGGTTTCATCCGTCCGTCAATCTCAGTATTTTGAAATTCCTGGCCTTTGAGCAGGTGTTTAAAAATGCATTGACGACCCTTCCCATGGGCGGTGGAAAAGGCGGATCGGATTTTAACCCCAAAGGCCGGTCCGATCCGGAAATTATGCGATTTTGCCAGAGCTTCATGATGGAACTGTTCCGCCATGTCGGGTCCAATACCGATGTTCCGGCCGGCGATATCGGGGTCGGCGCGCGTGAAATCGGCTATCTCTTTGGCATGTACAAGAAACTGCGCAATGAATTTACCGGTGTTCTCACCGGGAAAAGCCTGGGCTGGGGCGGCAGCCTCGTCCGGCCCGAAGCCACCGGCTTTGGGAATGTCTATTTTGCCTCGGAAATGCTGGCAACCCGGGGCGAGTCACTCAAGGGAAAGATCTGCCTGGTCTCCGGCTCGGGCAATGTGGCGCAATATACCGTTGAAAAGCTGATCGAACTGGGCGCCAGGGCCGTGACGCTTTCCGATTCCTCCGGATATATTTATGATGAAGAAGGCATTGACGCCGGGAAACTGGACTTTGTCAAACGACTGAAAAATGTTCGCAGGGGTCGCATCCGGGAATATGTGGATAAATATTCCCAGGCTGTTTACGTCGAGACAGCTCCAGCCCTGGATCACAACCCCATGTGGAATTACCCGGCAAACTGTGCATTCCCCAGCGCCACTCAGAATGAAATCAATGATAAAGACGCATGCAACTTGATCAACCAAGGCATTTCACTGGTCAGCGAAGGCGCCAATATGCCCAGTACTCCGGAAGCCATCAAAATATTCATCGAAAAGAAAATTCTCTATGCGCCGGGCAAGGCATCCAATGCCGGCGGTGTTGCCGTATCCGGCCTGGAAATGTCACAGAACAGCATGAGACTCGGCTGGCCAAGAGAAGAGGTGGACAATCGATTGAAGGGAATCATGAAAAGCATCCATCAAACCTGCCTCAATGCCGCCGCCGAATATGGCGATCCGGGCAATTATCTGGTGGGCGCAAACATCGCTGGATTTGTCAAGGTGGTCAATGCCATGATTGATCAGGGTGTAGTATAAAAACCGTGAGGGCGTAAGAGCGTGAAGGGGTTACCATTTCACGCTCTCACTGCTTCGGGGTCTTTACTTGATCCCATATTTCTTGATTTTCTGATTCAGGCCGCTTTTTCCGATTCCCAGCAGATCGGCGGCATGGGACTGCACATTGTGGGAGATCGCCAGAGCCCTTTCAATCATGGATCTTTCAACCATATCGAGGGTTTCATACAATTTGGCGTTGTCGGAAATACCCTCCAGGTGAAGAGAATGGCTGATGCTTTTCTTGAATTCCTTGGGCAGGTCGGAAACCCGGATGATATTTCCGGGACAGAGTACCATGGCTCTTTCGATGGCATTTTCAAGTTCCCGGACATTTCCAGGCCAGGTGTACCCATACAGCAGACGATTCACTTCCTGGTCCACACCGGTCACCTGCTGGCCCGGCCCGCGCTCTGATGCGTATTTTTCAATCATATGATCCACCAGCAGACGAATATCCTCAACTCGCTCTCGTAGCGGCGGCAGTACCAGATAAAGCACATTCAGCCGGTAATACAGATCTTCCCGAAAACGCCCTTGTTCGGTCTCCTGTTTCAGGTTTTTATTGGTTGCCGCAATAATCCGGATATTGACGGGTACCGGCCTGATCCCCCCGACGCGTTCGAATGCTCTTTCCTGTAATACGCGCAGCAGCTTTACCTGAAGATTCTGTGAAAGCTCTCCAATTTCATCCAGAAAAAGGGTGCCTTCGTCAGCCAGTTCAAAGCGTCCTTTTTTCATGGCAATGGCGCCGGTGAAGGCGCCTTTTTCATGTCCAAAAAGTTCACTTTCAAGGAGATTTTCAGACAGAGCCGAACAGTTGACGGCGATAAAGGGTTTGTCTTTACGGGGACTGTTAAAATGGATGGACTTGGCCACCAGTTCCTTTCCGGTGCCGCTTTCGCCTTCTATCAATACCGTCGCGGAAGAAGGCGCCATTTTTTTAACCAGCTCGAACACCTCCTGCATTCGTTTGCTCTTCCCAACGATGTTGCCGAAATTGTAGCGGGTTTCCACCACATCCCTCAGCCTGAGGTTTTCCTTGACAACCTGGTACATATCAATGGCTTTTTTGACAAAAATAATCAGGCCTTCATTGTCAAAAGGCTTCAGGATATAATTATATGCCCCTTTTTGCATGGCCTCCACGGCCTTTTCAACCGTTCCGTATGCCGTCATCATCATGACCGGCAACTGCGGATTGATAGCCTTAATCTTTTCCAGAAGCTCAATACCGTCCATCATCGGCATTTTCATGTCGGTCAGGACCAGATCCACGTCCGCATTGGCGTGATTTAAAATCTCCAGCGCTTCCATGCCGCTGTTGGCGGTCAAGGTTTCATAACCGACATCCTGAAGGACGGCGCTTAAAATGAGCGGGTAATTTTTTTCATCGTCAACGATCAGAATCGTTTCCATGCCATTCCTTACATGGCCAGGCCGATTTTTTTACCCATCTCAAAACAGGCGGCAAGGGCTTTTTCATCCGGTACATACTGAACCTTCATTCCCGGATCGATCATTTCAAACTTCATGCCGTCAAGTTCCTGGGTGAGGAGCTTGACGGCTTCGCCGCTCCAGCCATAAGAGCCGAAGGCAGCCCCGATTTTGTTTTTGGGTTTAAGACCCTTCATATAGGTCATAAAATCTCCCAAAGTCGGAAACAGACCATTGTTTAAGGTTGGAGACCCGACCACAACGGCTCTGGCATCCAGTACCTCCGCCATGATATCGCTACGATCCCATTTTCGAAGATGCATGGGATGAACGGCAACACCCTGCTCACTGAGGCCGCTGGCAATGGCATGCGCCATTTTTTCGGTACTTTGCCACATGGTGTCATAGACGATAACTGCCTTTCGAACCGTATCCTGGCGGCTCCACCGGACATAAGCATCGATGATTTTTCCCGGATCTTTCCGCCAGAGAATGCCATGATCCGGACAGATCATGCGGATGTCCAGCCCCATGGCCGTAACCTGTTCCACCAGTTTAAGAATCAGCGGCGCATAGGGAAGAAGGATGTTCGCAAAATATTTCTTGGCATGGGGCATGATGTCATCGATCATACGATCATCGAATTTTTCGAACCCCGCGTAATGCTGGCCGAATGCATCGCTGGAAAACAAAATCTTTTCTTCATTCAGATAGGTAAACATGCTGTCAGGCCAGTGAAGCATCCGGGTTTCCATAAAAGTCAGGGTATGATAGCCCAGGCTCAAGGTTTCACCGTTTTCAACAGCATGATAATTAAAGTGCTGCGGATAATGCAGAGACAGGTTTTTCCGTCCCATTTTTGAACAGAACAGGGGTTTGTCCTCGCCAACCCGGTGCATGATCCGCGCAAGCCCCCCCGAATGATCCATCTCGGTATGGTTGCTGACCACCACATCGATTTTTCGGGGATCAATAATCTGTGAGATATTCTCAATCAACTCATCTGAAAACTCTTTTTTAACCGCGTCAATCAATGCGATCTTGCTGTCCATAATCAAAAATGCGTTATAGCTGGTTCCCAGATGAGTGGAATACCCATGAAAATCCCGGATATTCCAGTCATTCACGCCGACGTCATAAATTCCTTTTGCAATCTCAACCGGTTTCATAAGTTTGCCTACTCTTTTTCAAAATCGGATTTGGATGCCCCGCATACCGGGCATTCCCAACTATCTGGAATATCCTCAAATTTTGTTCCGGGTTTTACGCCACTGTCTGGATCACCCAGTGCCGGATCATAAACATAGCCGCAAACCGTACATACATATCTGTCCATTCGTGTTTCCTCCTGGTATTTTGTAAGAAAGTTTGATGGCTTTGTAAAAAGCCTATCTGCGTTGAACTTCATCCTTCGTCAGAAGATCTTTTGGCGCCGTATGCACCATACGCGGGCAGGTGTTAAGCCATGCCCTTTATAAACTCAATCACCCTTGCTTCGATGGCGTCTCGCACGTGGCGCATGGCATCCAAATCTTCAGGCTCGGTAAAAAGCCAAAATTCATGAGCGATGTCAACCGGTGCCACGACAGTGTCGTCTCTACCCATCGAAATGACCCGCTCGGGTTTTTCCGTTGCCAACACCGCGTTTATCGATGCAGTCTGGCGGAATCCCATGTCAATCCCCTTTTCCTGCATGACTTCAACCATGAGGGAATTGAGCTTTTCAGCCGGGTGACTGCCAGCACTGAGCACATCCAGTTTGTCCCCTGCAAGAACCTGCGCAAATGCGCCGGCCATCTGGCTGAGACAGGCATTATCCCGACAGGCAAAGAGGATTTTATTTCTTCCCCGAAAGGGCTCCAGAAGGGTTCCAACCGCTGTTTGAATATCCGAATGCCGTGTTGCATGTCGTTCCATATCCCCGGGTTTTTCAATTTCCCGATAGGTCAGGCTGCCGACATACTCGGCGCCGACTGCATCGTAAAAATATTTCATGGTCAGGTGCAGCCCCTCAAACAGATTCTTCCCGCGGGTTGCGCCCACGGCCAGTGTATATCCCTTTCGCCATTTCCGGTTGGGGTCAGTAAGGTGAAGTTTGTATTTTCGAGCCCAGAGGGTCTGGCTTCGATCGATCAATGCCTTGAGCTGAGCCGTTGTATTGTAAAAAAAAATCGGGGTAGCGGCGACAATGACATCGGCTTTTCTGAGCAGCGGATATATCTCGTGCTTCATATCGTCATCTATCGGACAAATCCCTTTTTTTTCACAAAGAACATATTCCATACAGGGTTCTATTTTTTTCTGGCAGACCTCGATCATCTGCGTTGTGGCGCCCAGCCTTTGGGCTTCTTCCAGAAATTCCGAAAGCAGAAACCGGGTGTTCCCCTTTTTTCTGGGGCTTCCCTGAAGTCCAAGTACAAACATGTTTTTCTTCCTTAGTGATCTCTTCTTACTTTGTAAGGGCGTGACAGGATGAATGCGTGAGAGCGGAACCATTTCACGCACTCACCCTTTCACAATGCATTTCCCGTACTGTCCGATACAGCCTAAAAGCGGCCTTCAGCCATGCTACTTCACATGGCATTCTTTGCAGGTCACAGGTCCTGATTTTTCTCCGGCGTCTTTTTTGGCTTTGTGACACTTCACGCACAGCTTGTTC
Organism: uncultured Desulfobacteraceae bacterium; assembly: GCA_903909505.1. Taxonomy (GTDB): domain Bacteria; phylum Desulfobacterota; class Desulfobacteria; order Desulfobacterales; family Desulfatirhabdiaceae; genus RAAP-1. The sequence continues at coordinate 2,696 of CAIVVZ010000276.1, read as the reverse complement.
ATAACCTGTTTTTGAGCAAGGGTTCCTTTTTGCTTCAAGTCCTGAATGGAGCCCGCTTGCTGGGGGAAAAGATCATGGCAGAGCATACAGTCTTTAAGCGCTTCCTGGTGCTGATGGTGAGGAAATTTCACGTCTCCCTGATTCCCGGAAGGAATCACCATCTCTTTTGCCCCGTTGTTGGTTTCAGCCATGGACATCCCTGCAATCCAGACCATCGCGGCAGAGATGAACAGAATCATACCTCTTCGCATGGATTGTCCCCTTTGTTTATGCGGCGGAAAGGGTGCGCTGGATACAATTTTATTTGTCAGATGGATCATGGCGTCACGGTTGAGCCCAACGAACCGGAAAGCGTGCACTGGGTAAAATCAATTTCTTTGCCGCAGGACTTGCACATATGTTTTTTATCAAATTCATCAGAAAAAATCTCAACCTCTTTTGAACATGATGGACACTTGCAGGCAAACGATTTCAAATTCTTGAATTGTTGAAAACCTGGACAATGCGATGGTGTTGTCATGAATTCCTCCTTTAAGTGGTCAATAGGTTTGCAATATCTCTGCCGTAGTTCTGAGCCATCTGAATACCGCCGCCCAAAGAACTGGATTTGAGGCGCAGCGGCGCTCCAACCATTTTCATCTTAAAAATATGCGTCATGGTATCATAAATCCGGTCCGGCGCTTCGCCGCTCCAGCCGAATGCGCCGAATGCGCCGCCGACTTTTCCTTCCAGAGCGGCTTTCTCGGCCAGAAACAGAAAGGTTTTCATTCCCTGAATCATATCTCCATGATAGGTCGGTGCTCCAAACACCAGGGCGTCATATCCATTCAGCTCACTGGCATTCTTTATATCACCGGCTTTCATTATGTCAACATCAACTCCGGAAAAGCGCAACCCTTCAGCAATTAATTTGGCGATATTTTCGGTTTCTCCGGTTCGTGTGGCATACACAATAAGCGTTTTTGGCATAGCATACTCCCGAGCGAATATTACTTTTTGGCGATGCGTTTGTCCATGCCATCGCCGGCACAATCGGGCGTATAGCAGGAGTTATCCAGAAATTCACACTTTTCCTTGCAGGACGGACACTGGTCCGGCGGAGCGTCTGTCGTAAAGGTGTAACCGCAATTTTGACATTTCCAGCTTGCCATATTTCCTCCTTATAAGCATGAAGGTCTGAGGCAAAGAAAAAAGTTCGCAAGGTTTTATTAGCCCGCCGTCTCTTTGCCTCAAGCCTTTCTGCTTTGAATTTGTTAACCTGACTGTTATGCCTTCCAGAGACCGTGAATATTACAATACTCTCTTGCTGAAACTGTTGCGGCATCCAGCATAAATGTGGCCTCGGGAACCTGACCGGGATTCAAAAACTGCCGATAAGCTTTACCGTCGGCAATAATTTCAATCCATTCAATAAAATGTTTTTCTTCCATGGGGTGAGCGACGCTGCCTACTTTTACCTTGAAGCCGCCCGGAACTTTTTCAATTACCGGAACATGCTTTTCCTTTGCCGCGTCAACGGTGTTTTCAACCGTCTGTTTCATGGGTTGGCCGCAGCAGACAAGCTCACCCCCGCCGGCATGAAGGACTTCAACGATATTGCCACAGATTTCACATTTATAAACTTGAAGTTTCTCTGTCATACAATCTCCTTTCAGATGATTAATGTATAAGAGTCATGGATATTCCGGCCGGCCCCGTTTAGGAAGGAAGACCAGATGCGTCGTTAGTAATTTTCTCCCAAAAGCTCAAAATGGGCTTGGGGGTGATCACAGGAAGGACATATTTCCGGCGCTTCTTCGCCTTCATGAAGATAGCCGCAGTTGCGGCATCGCCAGGTGACTTTTTTGTCTTTTTTAAACACTTTTCCAGCCTGAACATTGGCTGCCAGATCCCGGTAACGTTTTTCATGCTGTTTTTCGGCAACCGAAACTTTTTCAAAAAGAACGGCAACGGTTTCAAACCCTTCTGCTCTGGCGACTTTGGCAAACCTCGGGTAAAGGTCCGTATGCTCTTCGTGTTCTCCGGCAGCCGCTGCTAGCAGGTTTTCAAGGGTGGTTCCCACGACACCGGCCGGAAAACTTGCCGTTATCTCCAGCATGCCACCTTCCAGAAAACTGAAAAACCGTTTGGCGTGTTCTTTTTCCTGATTGGCTGTTTCAGTAAAAATGTCGGCAATCTGAACATAGCCTTCCTTGCCGGCCTTGCTGGCAAAATAAGTATAACGATTTCTCGCCTGGGATTCCCCCGCAAAAGCCTTCATCAGATTTATTTCAGTTTGAGTTCCTTTGATATGGGTCAAGTATATTCCTCCTTTTCGGTTGATGTTTTTTTATCCCCCCGCCGGTTTCTGTGGCAAAACCCCCCTTTTTCAAAGAGGGACCAACGGGAGTTGTGCTTTTTAATGCGGTTGTTCGTCGAGATAAGGCCTCGAAGCTATTTCGGATCATGCCACCAGCCTTTTTGCTGGTGCGCTTTTTTTTCCTGCTCTGCTATTTTTTTCAACCGATACGCCGTATCCCGCAATATTCCATACATAATTCCACAGCCGACGTCCTCTCTTTCTACATCGCCCTGGTCTGCAAGTGCAATCATCTCGTCTACGAGTTTGAGCGTCCGGTTAATGTTGGTATCGCAGGGTTTCACGTCAATGGCTTTCTCTTGTAAGAGTTGTCTGAATTATCTTCTTATTTATTAAC
>CAIVVZ010000275.1 GCA_903909505.1 uncultured Desulfobacteraceae bacterium | reverse complement strand
ATTAAAATGGCCGCCGCAGGATTCCCGCCTTGCCAGCGCATCGATGACCATGAGCTCTCCGAATTCCAGAAAATCGGCCACACGTCCGGCCCGCTCAAGGCTCTGGTTCAGATCCATGTTCACTCCGGGGACCTTGACGTTTTCCCAGAATTCGCTGCGAAGGGACTGAATGAGGGTTCTGGCTTGGGTCAAGCCCGCGTCGTTTCGGGCCATTCCGCAGTATTCCCACAGGATGCCACCCAGTTCCCGATGAAAATCATCTACCGTGCGTTTGCCGTTGATGGACAGCAGGCGTTGGGTGCGATCGCTCGCTTTGCGGGCAGCCGAAGTGAATTCGGGCTGACTGGTCGTAATTTTGGGAAGCTGTGCGCCCGCAAAATATCCGCCGATGGTGTAAGGGATAACGAAATAGCCGTCTGCCAGGCCCTGCATGAGGGCGCTGGCACCCAAGCGGTTGGCGCCGTGATCTGAAAAATTGGCTTCTCCCAGGACAAAAAGACCGGGAATGGTGCTCATTAAATTATAATCCACCCAGAGTCCGCCCATTGTATAATGCGCCGCAGGATAAATCATCATGGGCTTTTCATATGGGTTATCCGCGGTAATTTTTTCATACATCTGAAAGAGGTTGCCGTATTTCTGAGCAATCACATCTTTGCCGTCGCGGCTGATGGCGTCCCGAAAATCCAGATAAACCGCAAGTCCGGTTTCGCCCACGCCTTTTCCCAGATCGCATTGTTCCTTGGCATTTCGGGAAGCCACATCCCGGGGAACCAGGTTTCCGAAGCTGGGATATTTGCGTTCCAGAAAATAATCCCGATCCGATTCCGGAATCTGATCCGGCGATCGTTTATCCCCGGCAGTTATGGGAACCCAGACACGGCCATCATTTCTCAGGCTTTCGCTCATCAGGGTCAGCTTGGACTGATAGGTTCCATGAACCGGAATGCAGGTGGGATGAATCTGGGTAAAACAGGGGTTGGCAAACAATGCGCCTTTCTGATAAGCCCTGTAATTGGCGGTGACATTGCATGCCATGGCATTGGTGGAAAGGAAAAAGACATTGGCGTAGCCGCCGGTGCAAAGGACAACGGCATCGGCTCCATGGCTTTCGATTTCTCCGGTGACTAAATTTCTGACCACGATGCCCCTCGCCTGTCCGTTGACCAGAACCAGATCCAGCATTTCCCTGCGGCTGAACATTTGCACTTTCCCCGCCGCTATCTGACGGCTCAGGGCGCTGTAAGCCCCCAGCAGAAGCTGCTGGCCGGTCTGTCCCCTGGCGTAAAAAGTCCGCGAAACCTGAGCGCCGCCAAAGCTGCGGTTGGCCAGAAGGCCTCCGTATTCACGGGCAAAGGGAACGCCCTGGGCGACACACTGATCGATGATATTGCCGCTGACCTGTGCCAGGCGATACACATTGCCTTCCCTGGATCTGAAGTCGCCGCCCTTGATGGTGTCGTAAAAGAGCCGCCAGTCACTGTCTCCATCGTTCTGGTAATTTTTGGAAGCGTTGATGCCGCCCTGGGCCGCGATGCTGTGGGCCCGACGCGGGGTATCCTGAATGCAGAAACTTTTGACATTATAACCCAGCTCTGCCAGGGATGCTGCGGCGGAGCCTCCGGCAAGACCGGTTCCGACGACAATGACCTCAAATTTACGTTTATTGGCGGGGTTGATCAGTTTCAGCTCAAACTTATACTTGTCCCATTTGTCAGCGAGCGGCCCCCCGGGAATTTTTGCATCTAAATGCATGGTTGATCTCCTTGTTCTTAAGCAATCAGCGAAATATAGACGGGAAGAAACCCAAAACCAATGCCGACGATGAGGCTGAAGACCAGACTGGCCATCATAATGATCGACATGTATTTTGGGTGGTTGGCGCCCAGGGTTTGAAAAGCGCTCCACAGCCCGTGGCTCACATGAAGGCTGGCGATGATCATGGCCAGAATGTAGAAAATGACATAAAGCGGATTGGAAAAAGCCTTGGAAATAATATCAAAAATAGTCAGGTGAGTCTTATCCACAAAATGAAAATTGAAAAGGTGAAAAATCACAAAAAACAGGAGAAAAAAACCGGAGTAGGGCATGGTGGCGGACCCGATGGTTCTGCCTCCCGCGGATTTATTGACGCTATAGCGGTTGGGCCTGGCCCTCAGGTTTTCATAAAACAGGGTTGCACCTGTCAGGACATGGACCAGGGCTAACGTCAAAAGGCCCACCTCCGCCAGGTTCACCAGCGGACCCAGGGAATGGAGGTGAGCTGCATATGAATTGAAGGCGTCTCTTCCGCCATAAATAAACAGGTTACCGGCAAGGTGTGAAACCAGAAACCCGCAAAAACAAAGTCCCGTAACGGCCATCATCAGCTTTTTCCCGATGGATGACCCCATCATGTTGACAAACCAGTTCATCTTTACCTCCACGTTAAGGATAATCAATAAATAATTTAAGGGTTTAATCTGATTATTATTAATTTAAAACTATTTTATTATTGCTTCTGATCCAATCTGTCAATAATGAAAGTAATAGGTAGGGATAAAATCCTTCGTTTTTTTCCGAACGGTCATTTCGAATCAATCCGTACATCTCAAAACTTTGTTACTGCATTGTGTATTATCAATACCATTTGATAAAATACTTAACTTGTAACAATCTGAATTTAATTAAATTCTAATGAATATGAACAATACAGCGCATATTCATTAGAAATGATGTTCTATGTAATAGATATTATCAATATATTGATATTTAATATATTTAAATAAATATATGTTTGAAAATATCAAAATTCGAAACATTGTTTCGCAAATTTTGATATACGAATGAAGTTGTTCTGTCAAGTGTAAAATTCCCGCAAACTCACTTAGGCGTTCTTGCCCGCTCTGAAACCCGACGCATTTCTCTCCATACCTCTTCCCCCGGGACAGTAACAACTTGGCCTCCATGCATTGATGGCTTGGGTCTGTTCCAGAATTCTTACGGTCTGCCCAAAGCTCGGTTTGACATTTCAAAACTTTATCATTAATGATGGGCATGATCTGTTGCATGAAATTACTTTCATGCTTTTTTGTTCTGGAAGAGCAATGTGTAAGAATAAGGAAAAACAATATGATTTCTGCAAATACGCCGGATTGTCGTGTTCAGATGACACTAAAAGAAGATTCTAGGCTCCGCTTTCTTTTGAACGGTGTTTTCCGTCAGGGCGTTCGGGTGGAGATTCTGGCCGGATCCAGCATTCGGCAGGTTATCGTCGACCAGCTTGGAATTGCTGAAAATTATCTGGAAAACCGGGTTCAAACTCTTTTTCTAAATGGAAAGCCCGTGGATGATGTGGACGCCATGAGGGTTTCTGACGGTTCCATCCTGGCTCTGTCGGCTGCCATGCCGGGGCTTGCTGGAGCAACTCTTAGAAAAGGCGGGAAATACGCCGCCTTTCGGCAACAGATATCCCTTGGCAGTGATTCGCCGATCCCGGATCTCCGGAAAGGGCGGATAATTCTAAAGCTCTTTAATCAGGTCGCTGAGGAACAGGGGCCGGTGCTGTTAACAAAAGGGATAGGGATCAGCGGCGGGGATTTGCTGGATGTTATCCGCAAAGCTCGGGATCAGTCCCTGCTGCACGAAATATTGCAAGTGGAAGTAAACGGCAACGCATTTGCTCCTGAAATGCTGGCTGCGGAGATCAGCGGCAACGCCGCAGTTTTTCTTTCAATATATGCCCAAAATTTACCCATTCATTGACCGTTCTTTCTTCCATGATTGAAGGCACTCGGTCATTGCTTTCAGATTTATTAATGTTCGAGCTGGATCAGGTGCTGATGTCACCTTTTCCCGGCTTCACGAAAATGGCCATATTTCTCATGGCAGGGGTAGTTCTCCATCGGATGAAATAGGGGGACAGGCGGGGGACTAAATATTTGACCAAAGAAAAAGGGGTTACCGCTATTCGCCGTAACCCCTTGATTTTTCAAGTGCCGAGGGACGGAATCGAACCGCCCACACGGGGATTTTCAGTCCCCTGCTCTACCGACTGAGCTACCTCGGCCTCCAAACACGTCAATTTATATTGAATGGCCGGTGTTTTGTCAACAAAAAATTCGGTTGTTTCATAATGCTCTGAAATGAAAAGGGTAAAGACTCCTTATTGATTATCCGTTTGGAAGGGGAGGGATGGCTCGCTTTTATCCGGAGGTGGCGGCTTTGGATGCCTCATGTCGCCATACCCGTATTGCAGCAAGGTACTGACGGCAAGGGTTGCCGTATCGGCCTTTAGAATGCGGAGTCCCAGGGATACGGTTGTGTATCCGCAGGCTCTGGCGGCGGCGATTTCGTCCGGGGTAAAACCACCTTCGGGCCCGATAATTGCCATGACGCTCTGAACGGAACTGGCATTCGAAGCGGGCAATTCAAACGGTCTGGACGGCGATTCATCTTCCCAGAATATCAGTTTGATGTCGCAATTCCGGCTGTAAGTGAGCATTGCGTCATAGGATAGCAGATCGGATATTTTAAGGAGATTGCTGCGCCGGCACTGTTTGAGGGCTTCGATGGCGATTTTCTCCCACCGGTCTTTTCGGGTACGGATTCTTTCGGCAGTCAGAACCGGAACCGAGCGGTGGGCGACAAAGGGAACCCATTCGTGGATGCCCAGCTCTGTAATCTGCCGGATAATGACATCCGGCTTGTTATCCTTTAGCACCGCCTGGGCGATAATCAGGCGAGGGGTGGGTTGGAACTCCGAAAGGCGCCGCCGGAGAATCGATACTTCAACCTTTCCGGTTGATATGCGGACAATCCGGGCATCGCATTCCAGGCCGGTGCCGTCAATCAGCTCGATTTCATCTCCGATTTTGAGTCTGATAACATTTCGGATATGGCTGGCGTCATCGCCGGTAATGGCCGGGTTGTCGCCGGAAAGGCTATGATTCGGTATAAAAAACCGGCGCATGCGGTGCCCCCAGTGGATGGCTGAATTCCGTGGATCGCTTCAAAAACGTTTTCAGTTTTTTCTGAACCCTTCCATAGACGGTTGTTTCCGGATAATTTCCATTCGAATCCATTACTCCGGCAGGCATTCCGGTTAATATCTCCATTCCTTCTGAAATGGTCGATACCGGATAGACATGAAACAGATCTTCCCGAACCGCTTCCACGACTTCCGGTTTCAGCATCAGGTTTTTCACATTGGCAGCCGGAATCACCACGCCCTGGCGTCCGGTCAGTCCCCGTGTTTTGCAGACATCATAAAACCCTTCGATTTTTTCATTAACGCCGCCGATGGACTGAATTTCCCCCTTCTGGTTGACCGAACCGGTCACGGCAATGCCCTGAAAAATGGGAACATCCGATAAGCTTGAAATAACGGCAAAGAGCTCAGAGGATGAGGCGCTGTCGCCATCGATCATGCCGTAGTTCTGTTCAAATGCAATGCTGATGGTCAGGCTCAAGGGATAAAGCTGGGCAAAGGTTTTTCCCAGATATCCCGACAGAATCAGGACCCCCTTGTCGTGGGTATCGCCGCTTAAATGGGTCTCTCTGTCGATATTGATGACGCCGGGTTTTCCCATGAAGGTTTCGGCCGTGATCCGGGAAGGGCGGCCAAAGGAGATATCGCCGATCTGATAAATGGCCAGCGCATTGACCTGACCGGCAACCGCATCCGTAACATCCAAAAGAACCGTGCCATCCATATAGGATTGATGAATTTTTTCTTCGTAGAGGTTATAGCGGAACCAGTATTCATTCAGGGCCTGGGACACATAACTGCCGGTAACGTGCCGGGACCGGCCTTTTTGCGCCCAATAGTCCGCTTCCTTCAAAAGCGCCACAATCGGTCCAAAGCGAAGCGATAACCGGGTTTTATTCGCAATGGATTGCTTGCCGTACTCGACGATCGCTGCAACCGCATCGGGCGTAAACGGAAGCAGTTTTTCCGCCCTGCAAATTCTTGCAATAAACCGGGCATATTTCTGAATGGCATCGGAATTCAGGGCCACCTCATCATCAAAATCCGCCCGAACCCGGAAGATCTTGTTGAATTTGAAATCATAATTCTGAAGCGATTCAAACATCTCATAATTGCCGAGCAGGATGACCTTTACCTCCAGCGGAATCAATTCCGGGCGAAGTGATGCCGATTGAGCTCCCGCATCTGATGGCACATCTTCGATGGACAAAGATTTGTTCTGAAGCGAGCGTTTCAGGGCTTCCCAAACATAAGGGTTCAAGAGAAGCGGCTCAATCTCCATCATCAGATATCCGCCGCAGGCTTTTAAAAGCGCGCCGGCCTGCACCAGGGTAAAATCCGTTGTAACGGCGCCCATGTAAGCGCGTTTTTCGATGCGGCCGATAACATTTGAGTAAGTGGGGTTGGTTTCGAAAATAACCGGTGCGCCTTTCTCCGATTTTTGCTCGACCAGGACATTGACGCGGTATCGCAGAAAAAAGGAGGCGGCTTCATGATTTGATTCGACATCTTCCGGACTGTCCCTTTCCCCGTCGGGCAAGGTCACAAACCTGTCCAGGTTTTCAACCACATCGTCTTCGATCGCCTGAAGGAAGGAAAGAATGTCTTCATACCCGATGTACGGGTCTTGAAGGGGTTTCAGCCGGTCCTGAAGCATCCGGCGCGTGACTTCTTCCATGTAGTCTTCCACCCGGTCATTAATGATCTGATTGAGCTTGTTGATTTCCCGAAGCGCAGCTTCAAGCTCGATTTGAATCTTTCGAAGGTTTTCTTCGATTTCGGACTGCATTTCCAGAGAAAAGGCTTCGAATTCCTCTGCCGAGACCGGTTTGCCATTCCTGTAGGGAACGGGCTGATATCCGGAGTCATCTCTGCTGATCCGGATCTGTTTCTGCTCAGCGGACAGATCCACTTTCTCCAGCAGGGCTTTCTGCTGATCCACGAAAGCGTTCTGAATTTCCGAAATCCGGTCCTGTGCCAACTTGCTTTCAAAGGCCTTTGGAAGTTCCGTTTTTAAATCGTCGATCAGCCGGTGAATGGATTTGCTGAATAAAACGGCTTTTCCCGAAGGAATCCTAAGCGCCTTGGGACAGTATTCATCCTTGAAATTATTGACCATGCACCAGTCATCGGGCGCCGGAAGCTGCGCAGCAAATTTGCCGATAATTTCCTTGACGATGGTCGATTTGCCAGTGCCCGCGATGCCGGTAACAAAGATATTATACCCCGGGCTCTTCATGTTCAGGCCAAAATCGATGGCCTGAACCGCCCGCTCCTGGCCAATGACTTCATCCAGCGGATCCAGCTCGGAAGTGTCGGCAAACTGAAACAGGTCAATACTGCAAACGTCCCGCAGTTCGTCAGGGGTCAATTCAGCGGTCATCCGATCTTATATCCGAATCTTCGAAGAAGATCCTTGCGATGGTGAATGTCCTCGGCGGTTTCGATGCCTTTTGAGGCGAATCCATCGATGACCCCTAATATCCCTCTTCCCTGAGCGGTTTCCGCAACAATCACCTCTACCGGATTGGCGGTAGCGCAAAAAATGCGGCACACTTCCGGAACGTTCTTGATGGCGTTCAGGACGTTGACCGGAAAGAGGTCTTTCATAAAGAGAATGAAGCTGTGGCCCGAGGCAAGGCTGAGCGCATTTTTTTTGGCCAGCTCCATCAACGCATCATCCGTGCCCGAGTATCTGACCAGGCAGACGTCGGAGGCTTCACAAAAGGCCAGCCCGAATTTGGCCATGGGCACGGCATTCACCATGGCTTCATGGATATCTTCAACGGTTTTGATGAAATGGGACTGACCCAGTATCAGGTTGAGTCCATCGGGGTTTTCAATTGCTACGGTCTTGAGTTCCATGTGAACACCTACCTTGCCTCATTTTTTTCTGAAATCGGAAAACGAGATGACCTTGGGTCCGGGTGCGGGTTTGGATTCCATTGCGGCTTCGGTATCGGGAACCGCTTCCTCGGGGTCTTCCGGGCAGATAATTTTTTCGAGTCGCACTTTTTTCCCATCCATCGTAAACGGATCGCCATCGATATAAGCGTTTCTCAGAATCCAGGTAACGGTTTGAAGCGGAGTCTGCAGAAGGAGCAGCTTGACGTGATTCCAGCCGGGTTTATAATCCTCGGTAATGTCCTCTATTCTGGCAAAAACCAAGGGTTTGTCTTCAAAATGGATTAAAACGATATCATTCTCACCTGTCATAAACGAACCATCCTCTAAACGAAAAGAAATAAATAACGCATAAATATCCATTCACGGATCGGGTGTCAACACATACGAAAGACCCTATTCGTATCCGTTCGGGTTTTGAGATTGCCATCTCCAGGCATCCCGGCAGATGTCGTCAAGAAATCGCCGGGAGGTCCAGCCCATTTCCCTTTGGGCTTTGGAAGGATCCGCATAGCTGCTGGCCACATCTCCGGGTCTGCGGTCCATGATCCGGTAGGGAATGCGCTTGCCGCTGGCTGTTTCAAAGGCCGTGATCATTTCAAGGACGCTGTAGCCTCTTCCGGTGCCAAGGTTGTAGGTGACGATTCCCGAATTTTCGGCAAGCTTGTTCAGCGCGTGAATGTGGCCAACGGCCAGATCCACCACATGAATGAAATCCCGGACACCGGTGCCGTCCGGGGTCGAGTAGTTGTTTCCAAATACCTTCAACTCCTCCAGTTTTCCCACTCCCACCTGCGTGATATAGGGCAGAAGGTTACTCGGAATGCCGTTGGGGTCTTCGCCGATCAGTCCGCTTTCATGCGCGCCCACCGGATTGAAATAGCGAAGCAGGGCGATATTCCAGGCAGGATCCGAGACATGGATGTCCTTCAGGATTTCCTCGATCATCCATTTGGTGCGGCCGTAAGGGTTGGTGGCATGCAAGGGAAAGTCCTCCGTAACCGGAACGCGGTGCGGATCCCCGTATACCGTGGCAGATGAGCTGAACACCAGGTTCCTGACCTGATAGCTCTTCATGACTTCGCATAGGACCAGGGTTCCCGTGATATTGTTCTGATAATACCGAAGCGGAAATAAAACGGATTCGCCCACGGCTTTAAAGCCGGCAAAGTGAATCACGGCCTGTATATTGGCGGTGTCAAAGACGGCGGAGAGCGCGTCTTTGTCTCTCAGATCCGCTTGATGAAAGGTCAGCGATTTTCCGGTAATGCGCTGAACCCGTTTCAGGGATTCCACCTTGCTGTTGGACAGGTTGTCCACCACAACCACCGGATAGCCGGCGGACAGAAGTTCCACGCAGGCGTGACTGCCGATATACCCGGCGCCGCCGGTAACCAGAATGGTCATTATTATTTCTCCAGAATCAAGTGCTTCTTCTGAAACGGACGGCGAAAAAACCGTCCATGGCGTGAAGATGCGGAAATGTTCTCAAATGTCCTTCAGCGTTCATCAGAGAAAAGATTTGCGGGGGCAGCCCATCGGGGCTTTTTTCAACTGTAAATTCCGAATGATTGCGTAAAAACGCCGCCACCACGACTTCATTTTCTTCAGGTTCCATGCTGCATACCGCATAGACCAGCACACCGGAAGGTTTGACATACTGTGATACGTGATTCAGAAAATCGACCTGCCGGATTTGGCAGTGCTCGATACGCTCCAGCAAGGAGCGCCATTTGATGTCCGGGTTGCGGCGAAGGACGCCAAGTCCCGAGCAGGGGGCATCCAGAAGCACCCGGTCATACTTTCCGATCCGGTCGGTGTCCACGGGCCGGCTGAGGTCATGAACCCGGGTTTCCACGATGGATATTCCCAGGCGATCCATTTCGGGATGAATTTTTTCGAGCTTGTCCGGGCTGATATCCAAAGCCAGAATTTTTCCCGTATTTTTCATCTGCTGGGCAATGTGGCCGGTTTTTCCGCCCATGCCCGCGCAGGCATCCATCACAGTCTCTCCGGGCCGGGGGTCCAGGAGCAGTGTGACAAGCTGGGCTGCTTCATCCTGTACCTGAAAAAACCCTTCCCTGAACCCATCCATTAAGGCAACCGGATCTTCCGAATGATCCATTCGGACGCCATCCGGACTATATGCAGTCGATTCCATGCGACGGGCATGAATGCTACCGGCTTCCAGAAGGGCGCTTCGGGTCGTTTTAAGGGTGTTAGCCCGGAGGGTAAGGGGCGGAACGGTATTGATGATATCGCAGAGCAAAAGGGTCTGGGATATGCCGAATCGGGGGATCCATCGGCTGATCAGCCACTGGGGCATGGATTTTTCAATGGAAAGTGCCGAAACCGGATCATTTCCCCTATCCGGAGGGGACAGCTCCGCGTACTCCCTGACAGCAGCGCGCAAAACCGCATTGACGAATTTCGCCAGCCACGGTTTTTTCAGGGTTTTGGCCAGATCAACGGCGGTGTTGACGGCGGCGGAGGCGGGGATGCGGGTGAGATAGACCACCTGAAACAGGCCGATTCTGAGAATGTTGAGTACTTCCGGGTCCAGTTTGTTCAGTCCGGTCCTGGAAAAATGGTCAAGAATCCAATCCAGGCGTTTTCGATGCCGCAACACACCATACACAATGGTGAAAGTAAGATTTTTCTCCCGCTGCGGCAGATTTCCGATTCGCGTAAACATGGCGTCCAAAATATGGTCCAGGGTTTTTTTGTCCTGGTCCACTTCATTGAGAACGCTTAAGGAAATCAGGCGGGAATTGGGCGGCATGAAGGCTCTTGGGTAAACGGGTTTGTATGAAAGTCTAAGACCTATATTAAATTACAAATGGTTATAAATCGGGTCTTCCCTATGTCAGTACGGCTCCCTGCAAAATGGGGTGGCCTCGCAGAAAATCCTGAACCGAAAGGCGTTTTCCGGAATCGCCTTGAAGCTCCTGAATGACCAGCGCATCCTTGCCGGTAGCCACGGTCAGCTCATTCAAAAATCCCTTCAGAACCGTACCGGGAGGCTCCAATGTCACAATGGGTTTTTGATATGCCCGGTATATCTTGATCCGCTTTCCGTTATAAAAGCAAAATGCGCCGGGCCAGGGCGTCAGTCCACGAATGAGCGCTTCCAGTTCATCGGCGGGCTTTTGCCAGTCCAGATGTCCGTCTTCTTTTTTCAAAAGCGGGGCGTAGCTGGCCTGTTCATGGACCTGGGGGGTTGCGTTTTTTCGATGCACTTCAAAATAGTTCAGGGTCTGAATCAACAGATCCGCTCCCAGCAAGGCGAGCCGATCATGCAAGGAGCCGGATGTTTCATCAGGGAGAATCGGAACCGATGCCGACGACAGCATATCTCCCGTATCCAGCCCTTTATCCATCAGCATCAGCGTAACGCCGGTTTCTTTTTCCCGATTGATGACGGCCCATTGAATGGGTGCGGGACCCCGGTATCTGGGAAGCAGGGAGGCATGAATGTTGAGGGGCCCCAGTTTGGGAATCGCCAGTATCCGCTGGGGCAGGACATGACCATAGGCAACGACCACCAATAGATCGGGGTCAAGGCGGATCATCGCATCGCAGAACTCCTGAGTCCGAACCGACTGGGGCTGGATGACCGGGCACCCTAGATCCAACGCGGCATCTTTGACCGGGGGAAAAACAACCGTCTTTCCGCGTCCCTTGGGCCGATCCGGCTGGGTAACCACCTGCAACACCCTGTGCCCACTGCGACAGAGGCATTTAAGCGCCGGAACCGCAAACCCGGGTGTGCCCATGAACACGATGCGATAAGAAGGGGTCATGATTGCCTCAATCGCTTCTTGATGCGTTTTTTATAAAGATTGCGTTTCAGCACGCTGATGCGATCAATAAACAAGATCCCCTGCAAATGATCGATTTCATGCTGCAACACAATGGCCAGATAGCCTTCCGCGTCAAAAGAAATCGGCTTTCCATCCCGATCTATTCCTTCCACCTGAATCTGCGAAAAGCGGACAACGTCGGACCGGTAATCCGGAACGCTGAGGCAGCCTTCATTTTCAGAAAGAATTTCACCTTCCTGACAGACAATTCTCGGGTTGATCAGGACATGAAGGCTGCGCTTATCATCCCGGGGGGACACGTCGTACACCAGGAAGCACTGATTAATCCCCACCTGAGATGCGGCCAATCCGACGCCCGGCGCATGATACATGGTTTGCGCCATGTCATCGATCTGCTGCTGGAGATCGCCGTTGATATCCGTTACCGGAAGGACGGGTTTGCTCAGAATTCCGTCCGGATATTCTAATATTTCAAGTATTGCCATAAAAACGTCTCAACTGAATTAATGGTCAGTGATCCCTGACCCTTGCAAACGGGTTCCTGATCCCTTCATCTGTCCCTATCTTTTGACTTCACGGGAGACCTGCCAGACATTTACGCCCGTCACAATCGCTGATCCCATACCGACCACGATCACCGGAAACATCTGGACCGCGTGATTGGCCAGGGTAAATCCGGCGGCATCCTTGGCGGATACGCCAAAAAGGGCCAGGGCAAACACGCCACCCGCCTCCCAGATTCCCCAGAACCCTGGTGCGGAAGGAATCGAGATAAACAGGCAGACAATGACCATGACCACCGAAAGTTCGGCAAAAGACAAGTCAACGCCTGGAGCGCCCAAGGTCATTGTATAGTAAGATAAAACATTCAATCCCCAGATCAAGAGCGACAGGCTAAAACACCCTGCCATTTTCCAGGGTTCCTTAAGCAGCAAAAACCCTCTGGAAAAACTCAGCGTGAACCTGAACAGGACCAGGCTGAAGCGCTGGTAAACCAGTTCCTGAAAGGCTTGGCCGGCGAAAAAAAACAGCTTGGGGATTCTTAGAAACAAGCGGTTTATCCAGTTCCGGCTGGACTCCAGAGCCACCATCACAATTCCGGCCAAAAGTAGCAGGCTCAGGCGCGTGATGCCTTTTGCCGCGCTGATGAGCAAGGTTTTGTTGAGAATGTAACCGCCGAAGTGTATTTCCATCACCGGATCAATCTGAACCACCGTGAGCATCCATGAAAAAAGCAGCAGCAGAATCATGGCGTCAAAGGTTCGCTCAGCGGCAACGGTTGCCAGGCCTGTCGAAAAAGGAACCTGTTCTTTTTGCTGCAAGATTACCGGTCTGGCGATTTCGCCCACCCTTCCCGGAAGGATGCAGTTCAGCATGAATCCGATCATCAGGGGATGAAAGGCCTGCCAGAAACCAACGGGTTGAGAGGATCCCAGAATCAGCTGCCAGCGGTATACCCTTAGCATGAATCCGGCCAGAGCCAACAATATCGTCGGAATAACCCAGAGATAATTGATGGATTTCAGGTAGGCCATCAGGTCGCTGAAGGGGACCTGCCTGAATGCCAGGTAAAGGGCGGCAATGGAAACAGCCAGTCCGATGAAAAGGGACAATGACGCGGTTTTTTTCATTTAGGTTAAACCAATTGAGAAAGAACCCCACGAGCATATTCAATATCTTTACGGATTTGCTCAGAAAGCTCGGATATGCCGGAAAATTTTATTTCATCCCGGATGCGCTTGACAAAATTTACCCGAATATTCTTTCCATAAATGTCATTATGAAAATCCAGTATGTGGACTTCAACCGTAAAGATGTTGTCGCTGAAGGTGGGACTGTATCCGATGTTGGCAACGCCCATGAAGGGTTTTTCCAGACATTCAACCGTTACGGCGTAAACACCGGCTTTGGGACAAAGTTCATCCTGAAGCACCATGTTGGCTGTGGGAAACCCCAGGAGTTTTCCCCCGCGATTCCGGCCGGTGACCACGGTGCCGCGCACCTGATAAAACCGGCCCAGTAATTTTTTCGCCGAGGCAACTTTCCCCTTTGCAATCAATTCCCGAATTCGTGTACTGCTGATTCTGTCGGGCTTGACCGAGGATGCCTGTATCCAGTCGGAAACCAGGACTTCAAAGCCCATTTCCCGCCCCAGGCTTTTCAAGAAATCCACATTGCCTTCCCGGTTTCTGCCGAAGGTGTAATCGTTCCCCGTGATAATGGCCTTCATTCCCACGCGTTTTACCAGATGCTCCACAAAAG
Organism: uncultured Desulfobacteraceae bacterium; assembly: GCA_903909505.1. Taxonomy (GTDB): domain Bacteria; phylum Desulfobacterota; class Desulfobacteria; order Desulfobacterales; family Desulfatirhabdiaceae; genus RAAP-1. The sequence continues at coordinate 735 of CAIVVZ010000275.1, read as the reverse complement.
ATCGGGCAGACATGGCGGCAAACTCATGGGTAAACGGAATGCAGATCAATACATCAATGCCAGAGGCTGAAATCAGCTCCAGTTTGTGCTCGCCCAGGGTAATCAGGGACAATGTCTTGTTATGGTTCAATACCCGGAGCGGATGGGGTTCAAACGTCATGGCGATGGAAGTGCCACCGATCTCCTCTGCCTTTTCGATGACTTCATGAAAAAGCGCCTGATGCCCGATGTGAACACCGTCAAAATTGCCGATGGTGATGACCGCATTTTTAAATGGCCGGTCGATATGATCCAGACTGTTGATAAGTTCCATTAAAAAAAATATCCTGAAAAACAATTAACTTGACATGCGCATAAAAAGAATCTATTTAGACCAAATCGGACATTAAATCAATCTATTTGATGTTTGATTTGCCGAAGTGGCGGAACTGGTAGACGCGCTAGGTTCAGGGTCTAGTCGGAGTATTCTGGTGGGAGTTCGAGTCTCCCCTTCGGCACCACTTGAAATTAAAGGCTGTAATCCTTATGGGTTACGGCCTTTTTGTTTTGGCTGGTTGCGGGGAATTAATTTGGGTTACGGCTGTTGATTATATCGTTATACTTCAAGTTGCATCAAATTGCGGTTTCCTAAAAAGCTGGAATCTTAGGGAAAGCAGCGAATCCAATTCTGATTTGTAGTCAGTATGGGTCTTGCCCAAGCATTCTGTAATTGCACCTTTAAATGTATCGAATTTT
>CAIVVZ010000274.1 GCA_903909505.1 uncultured Desulfobacteraceae bacterium | reverse complement strand
GCCAGAACCGCCGCCGAGAGCACCGCATCGGAGACATCCGGCTGCTGCTCCTTCAGAAAGCGGACAAAAGCCCGGTCCAGTGGTCTGATCCAACCCCGATCCACCCACTCGCCAAGCACGCGAAACAGATTTTCAGACTGCATGGCGTCTCTCCTTGCCGGCAAAAGCCTCATCCAGCGCTTCAATCAGAGACTTCGGGGGTTTATCCGGATAGATGCCCTGCCCCCTGTCATTCACCCCCCGCAGAAACAGATACACGGCGCCGCCCATATGAAGCTGGTAATCGTAACCGGGCAATCTGGCTTTCAGCAGCCGGTGAAGCGCCAGGATATAGAGTACATATTGCAGATCGTAGCGATGTTCCAGCATGGCCTTTTCCATGGCTTTTTTTGCATAAGCCGCTTCGTTTTCTCCCAGGTGGTTGGACTTGTAGTCCAGAATATAGTAGCGATTCCGATAACAGAAAACCAGGTCGATAAAGCCTTTCAGCATCCCGTTAACCACGATCTTTGAAAGCCGGGGTCGAGGAGCCGCCGGCAGAATGGCGGCTGTGATCGCTTCATCCAGTTTCAGGGTGTCGACCCCATGACCGGCAAACAAAAACTCCAGCTCGGGCTGGTAGTCTTCCGGCAACAGATCGGCCAGCGTCATTTCGCCCAATGCGTCCGGCAGCGTGATCCGGGTCCGGAGCAGCTTCTGCAGCCAGTCTGTCAGTATTTCCTCCCAGTCGTTCCAATCCCGACGTTTGCAGAAATCCCTGATCTTATAAAGCATGCGCTGACGATGGGGAGCCAGTGCCGCAAAGCCTTCACGCGCCGCCCACTCCAGCAGGTCGTGCAGAAAGGTTCCCGGCTCCGGTCCCCGGGGAAAGCCGTGAATGGAACGGGCGGAACCCGGAGTTTGCGGCGCTGCCATGGATTCGATGTCAGCTTCCAGCAACTGATCTTCTTCGGCTGAAACCGGAGAATGGGACGTCGGCGAGGCGGGAAGATCCGGCTCCTCCATCCGTGCGCCGGCCAGCATTCCCGAATAACTGGTAATCCACCAGTCATGCGGGATTCTTCCGGTAAACGTCAACGCCGGGGTCAGATTCGCCGTTTCAGACCGTGGCCCGTAACACGTATCATCGGGTTCGGGCAGCGGTTCAATGGCAATATGTTCGCAATTACCTTTCAGCATGTCAAGTTTTTCGGCCAATTGCTCCGGCAGAATCATATCTCCTGCCGAAAGCAGGTAGCCCAGCCCGGACAAGTGCAGGCCGCCGGGTTTTCCCACCACGCCGATGCCCAGCCAGCAGGCATACTGGGCACGGGTTAATGCCACGTAGAGCATCCGCAGATCTTCCGCCAGTCTTTCCCTGTCCGCTGCTGCAAGGTCTTCATCACCTGGCTTCTGAATGAGGCGCGCGAGACCTTTTTCATCGTGAATTTTCACCACCGGCGAATTCCTTGCCGTCACCTGGCGGAAGCTGCAAATAAACGGCAACCACACCAGGGGATATTCCAGGCCTTTGGACTTATGGATCGTAATCACCCGAATCAGTTCTTCATCGCTTTCCAGACGCAGAATCTGCTCTTCGACCCCGGTGCCGGGTTGCTCGATTTGCTCCGCCAGCCAGCGAATCAGGGCCTGTTCGCCATCGAGCCCGGCATCCACGGCCTGAAGCATTTCGGCCAGATGCAGCAGATTGGTCAACACCCTTTCGCCGCCGGCCACGTTCAGCAGGCGGGACGGGACGGCGAATTCCCGCAGCAGCAAGCGCAGCATGGGCAGCACGCCCTGATGCCGCCAGATCTGTTGATAGTTTCGAAAACGCTCGATCTCGATTTCCCAGGCCAGTTCATCCTGAACCAGCCGATCCAGTTTTTCAAAGGACAGGGCCAGGACATCTGTCGCCAGGGCCGTTCTCAGAGCGCCCTCCTGCTCGGGTTCCGCGCAGGCGCGCAAGAGATAAAGCAGGGATTTTGCCTCCGGACTTTCAAAGACGGAATCCTTGTCGGAAAGATAGACGCTGCGCACCCGACGCTTGTTCAGGGCCTGACGCATCGCGTCGGCTTCGCTGCCGTTTCGCACCAGAATGGCAATGTCCGCCGGCCGCAACGCTTTAAACGTTCCGTCCGG
>CAIVVZ010000273.1 GCA_903909505.1 uncultured Desulfobacteraceae bacterium | reverse complement strand
TCTGGGGACCGTCTGCGAACTGGCCCCGGCCGAAGCGCTCTATTCCCGTCCGGCCCATCCCTATACGGCGGCTCTGCTAAGCGCCATCCCCCAACCGGTCCCCGGAAACCGGCGGTTGGTAGACATCGCGGTGCCAAATGATTTCCCCTCATCCATCGGCCCGCCTTCCGGGTGCCGCTTTCATCCCCGCTGCCCGCGAATGAAAGCCCCTTGCGCCGAACAACCGCTATTAATGTCGGAAATTGAGAACGGACATCATGTGGCATGCCATTTCCCCCTTCTCGAAAACTTGTCTAAATGAGAATACGGAATCAAAGTCCTTGATCATCGTTTCGGCCACCGGGCTATGCGGTAGCCTGGAACAATGACTTTTGTTGTGGTTGAAAACGTTTTGCAGCCAGCCTTCCCGGCAGGTCAATTTTTCCAAGAAGAAACTCAAACATTTCTCTTGGTTTTGAACCAAAAAATCGTTCTGCTGAAGTCGTGCCATCTTTGCGTTTGATGAAGTAATTATACTACAAGTCTAATCAAATTGCGTTTTTCAAATGGAATCTCGCAATAGAATTGCGCGATAAGAGACACTACTACAAGTCACCTCACATAAGATAACAGTGTTACATAAAAACGCAATTTGCACCAACTTGCAGTATATGTACGGTAGTCAGGGCTGTTTAAGCTCGGCAAACGGGCTGCTCTTATCTCGCAAAGAAGACAGGATATCTTCCGATAGTTTAGCGAGGCGATGCCGGATCTCCGCACTCTTGGCTTTTTCAGAAGCGTGTTGAAGATATATTGCCGAAATCAGTTTCTCTATTACAGCCGTTTCCACCTGCGGCTCAAGGTTAAGCGCTTCAATCTCGGCCCGAATACTGAAACAGAAAAAAAGGATCGTAGCAACCATGTCCACCACTACCCTTTTTGCCTTTTTAATCAAGTCATTTGACCGGCACTATAAACCTTAAGCTTCTGGAATCTCGGTGCGAATCGGGCCGGAGTCTTCGTCAAAAAGAACTCCCCCCCAAGGGCGACGAATACCAAATCGGCGGTTTCCGGATGGAAACTGGCTAACACCCACTTGTGTATCATCCCCTTACTCTACTTTTTCCACCCGCACCGCGCATACTTTATACTCGGGGATCTTGCCGATGGGGTCCAGGGCGTCATTGGTCAGGAGGTTCACCGGGACTTCCTTGAAATGAAAGGTGGAAAAAATCATGCCGGCCGAGCAGCGTTCCGTGAGCTTGACGCGGGCTTTGATCGCTCCTCTGCGCGAAATCACCCGTACCCAATCACCGTCAGTGATGCCCAGAGACTCCGCATCGAGGAGGTTCATTTCGATAAAGCCTTCGGGAGCGATACAGTCCAGACCCCGTGAGCGACGGGTCATGGTGCCGGTATGATAATGGAACCGGATCCGCCCGGTGCTCAGGTAGAACGGATATTCGCCGTCGGGCACTTCCGCCGGCGGCCGGTATTCCACCGGGTGAAACCGGCCCAGGCCGCGGACAAATCGATCTTTGTGCAGGTAGGGTGTGCCGGGGTGATACTTGCTCGGGCATGGCCACTGGAGGCCGCCTCGCTCGAGACGCTGATAGTTGATTCCGGCGTAACTGGGCGTGAGTCCGGCCAGTTCGTCGAAGATTTCCGCCGGGGATTGGTAGTCCCAGTAACCGAGGGAGAATGGGCGGACCAAAACGTTGCCGTGCTCACTTTGGGCGGCCTGGCGGGACTGAATCATCCGGCTGACCCGCTGCGCCAGCGCGCAGATGATTTCCCAGTCGGCCAGCGCATGACCCGGCGGATCGAGGGCTTTGCGGACCCGCTGCACCCGTCGTTCGGTGTTGGTGAAGGTACCGTCTTTTTCGGCAAAGGACGCAGCGGGCAAGACCACATGGGCCAGCCGGGCCGTTTCGGTCAGGAAAATATCCTGCACCACCAACAGGTCGAGGGCCTTCAGTCCCGCAGCGACGTGCGAGCAGTTGGCGTCGCTCAGGACCGGGTTCTCCCCCACGATCAACATGGCCATCAGGCGACCCTGAAGTGCCGCCGGAACCATTTCGGTCAGGCTCATGCCGACCTGGTTCGACAAGCGCACCCCGGTGGCCCAACCTTGCTGGAAATGTGCCAGCACATCTTCGTCGGTCACCGGCTGATAGCCGGGCAGGACGTTCGGCAACGCCCCCGTATCGCAGGCCCCCTGGACATTGTTTTGTCCGCGCAGGGGGTTCAGCCCGCCGCCCTCGATGCCGATGTTGCCGCATGACATCGCAAGATTGGCCAGGGATTTGACGTTGTCGGTACCGGTTGTGTGCTGGGTGATGCCCATGGCGTAAAGGATCATGGCGCGCGGTGCGGCCGCATAGCTGCGGGCGGCGCGGCGCAGATCCTGGGCAGGAATCCCGGTGATCTGTTCCACATACTCCGGCGTATAATTGGCGACGGTCGCCTGCATGGCTTCGAACCCTTCGGTGCGTTCCTGCACGTAGCGTCGGTCCCACAGTCCCTCGTCCAGGATAACGTGCAGCATGCCGTTGATCCAGGCCACATCAGTGCCCGGTTTGGGCCGCAGCCAGATGCGGGCGAACTTCACCAGTTCCACCTTGCGCGGGTCGACCACGATGAGTTTGGCGCGCTTTCGGTCCACCGCCCGCTTTACCATGCGGCCGATGATGGGATGGCATTCGGTGGTGTTGCTGCCGGTGATGAGGATCAAATCAGTGGTTTCGATTTCATTCATGGCATTGGTCATCGCGCCACTACCGAATGCTGCGGCCAGCCCGGCCACGGTGACGGAGTGTCAGAGGCGGGCGCAATGATCAATGTGGTTTGTGCCGAGTACCCCTCGCAGGAACTTCTGCAGGAGGTAGTTTTCTTCGTTGGTGCAACGGGCCGAGCTCAACGCCGCGATGGCACCGGGGCCATGGGAATAGAGGATGTCGACCAGACGTTCTGCCACAAAATCCAGGGCTTCATCCCAGTGGACCGCTTCCAGGGTGCCGTTGCGGCGGATCAAGGGCGTGGTCAGGCGGTCAGAGTGGTTCACGAAGTCATAGCCGAAGCGGCCCTTGGTGCAAAGTGCGCCGCGGTTCACGCCGTCTTCGCTGGGTTTCACCCCGACCACGCGTTGATCCACCACATTCAGTTCCAGTTCGCAGCCACAGCCGCAGTAGCCGCAGGTGGTTTTTATCTTGCGGGTTTCCCAGGCCTTGCCTTTGGGGCTGCCCTGAGCTTCGGTGAGAGCGTTTACCGGGCAGACGGCCATGCATTCACCGCATGAAATGCATTCGGGCTTGAACTCCCGGGTTCCGACTACCGGGGCGATCCGTGTGTTGGCGCCGCGCCCTTTGAAGTTGATGGCGCCCACTTCGCTGATTTCGACGCAGGCCTGGATGCAACGACCGCACAAGACGCAGCGCTGCGGATGATACTTGATGAGCGGGGTCGAATAGGGTTCCGCCTCGAACTCGATGGGGCGGATGGTATAGGCATGCAAGTCATTGTGGCCGATGTCATAGGCATGCACCAGGTCCTGCAGTTGGCAAGCGCCGTTGATTTCGCAGGCGTAGCAGTTGAGCGGGTGTTTCTGCAGGATCAGCTTGAGGATTTCACGGCGCAGCTTTTCAATGAACGGAGAGTGGGTGGTGATTACCATGCCTTCTGCGACCCGGGTGGTGCATGCGGTGACCGGGGTGGGAGTGCCTTCCACTTCCACGATGCAAAGCCTGCATGAGCCGAGGGGTTTCAGTTTTTCCAGGTAGCACAGCGTGGGAATGGGAATGCCATGGGTGCGGGCTGCTTCCAGGATGGTCCGGCCCGGCACTGCGGGCAGACGTCGGCCGTTGATGATCATGTGGATGGTTTGCATCTCATCGAGCTGTTTAAAGAGTGTCATTGTCAACTTCTCGGCTTTGGTTTCAAGTTTCTGTTGCGACCAGGAGAATACGGTAGCAGCGCAGGCAGCGATCTGCTTCCAAAAGCGCGTCTTCCGGAGAAAGTCCCATTTCGACTTCGTCGAAGTCGTCCACCCGTTCCTGCACCGAGCGCATGGGCATCTTGATGCGCCGCACTCCGGCGCCCAGCCGATCCATTTCATCCTTGTCAACTGTGGAAATGATCCGGAAAACCCGGCTCATGCGTTCATCTTCGGTAAGGCTGACGCGCCCTTCACACAGGTATTGGTTGATGGAATTACTGACACGGAAGCCGGCGGCCATGGCTTCGATCAGGGTCGCCGGACCGGAGACGCAGTCACCGCCGGCAAAGACGCCATCCTCTGAGGTCTGCAGGGTATCGGGGTCGGCCTTGAGGGTCGTCCGGGAGGTCACGTCCGGACAGCATTCGCCTTCCAGACAGGAGACATCCACCTGCTGGCCGATGGCGGGGATCAGCATGTCGCATGGGATAACGAATTCCGAGCCCGGCACCGGAACGGGGCGACGTCTGCCGCTGGCATCGGGCTGGCCGAGCTCCATGCGGATGCACTCCACACCCCCGAGTTTGCCCTGGTCGATGAGGAGGTTGATCGGGTTGCAAAGGAAATGGAATTCCACCCCTTCTTCCTGAGCGTCATGGATTTCCTCCTTGTCTGCGGGCATTTCTTCCCGGGTGCGCCGGTAGACCAGGTGTACCCGGGCGACTCCCAGGCGCAGCGAAGACCGGGCGCAGTCCATGGCGACGTTGCCGCCACCGATCACCACGGCGGTGGTTCCCAGCAGGATGGGCTGGTTCAAATTCACGCAACGCAGGAATTCAATCCCCGGGAAATAGCCCTCGGGCTGCAGCTCTTCGCTGTCGATCCCGAGCCGGCTCCCTTTCTGAGCGCCGATTGCCAGGAAAACAGCTCGGAAGCCGCGGTCTTTCAGTTCACGCAGGGAAAAGTCCCGGCCCAGCATCTGGCCGTAGTGAATCTGCACGCCCATCTTCTGCAGCGTCTCGAATTCGGCGCGCAAGACTTCGCGCGGGAGGCGGTAATCGGGGATGCCCATCGCGGCCATGCCGCCAGGTTCGTGGAGCGCTTCGAAGATTTCCACCGGATAGCCCTTGAGCAGCAGATGGTAGGCCGCCGTCATGCCTGCGGGTCCGGCGCCGATAATGGCTATTTTGGGCGCACCGGGCTTGAGCGTCACAATGGGGCCGTTCCGTTTGACCGCCGCTTCCATGTCAACGTCCGAAACAAACCGCTTGAGATGCTTGATGTTCACCGGGTCGTCCAGCTTGGCGCGGCGGCAGGCAAACTCGCAAAATCGCACGCACACCCTCCCGCATACCGAGGAGAGCGGGTTGCGTTCTTGAATGACCGAAAGGGATTCGGAGTAGCGGGCAGACTTGATGTATTCGATGTAGCGGGGGATATCGAGGCGCTCCGGGCAGGCCTCGATGCACGGCGCGGTCACCTTGGTGTGGTAGGCGCCGCGCGGCCGATGCCGGCCTTCTTCGATCGTTTTCCGGAACTCGTCCTCAAAGTGATCCAGGAGGGCCAACACGGCGTTCATCGAAGTGTGGCCGAGCTCGCACATGGAGCTGGCTTTGACCACTTCCCCCACCTGGCGCAGGGTCGCCAGGTCTTCCTCCGTACCCTTGCCTTCCCCGATCCGGGTGAGAATATCCGCCGCCACCCGAGTCCCCATGCGGCAGGGCACACACTTGCCGCAGGATTCCCTCTGGACCACATCCAGGTAAGCCCGGGCCATATCAATCAAATCAACCGTTTCGCTCCAGACGAAAAAACCCTTCCAGCCAAGGACCGCCAATACCTTGTTGTGAGTCTCAAAATCAATCGCCTCCTCCAGCCTGGCGAAAGCGGTCGTCCCGTCTCCCTTGTGGCGTTTATCGATGACCTGATCATCCCAAACACCAACGATTAGCTCGTTCAATTGGTTCACCTCTAAATGGTATATGGTTTTCAGTGCTGCACCGGGAACCTTTTCCTCCCTACGTGACCCGGCGCGCAGGAATCCTGAACATCCGATGGGGGGGGTGAGTTTGCCTCGGTCCGACGGGAACCGGCCCGCAGGAGTTGGTAAGAGCAAGATGGGTGCCATGAGATAAGTCGGGCGGGGGCGATTTCAGTTCGGCCAGACGAGCGGTTTCGTAGCGAAAAGCCTGCCCCGTGTGGGGCTCTTTTTGGGACTCGCTTGTCGATTTGCGTGGATGGGGATTTAACAGAGTGTAAAGAATTCTGACAGAAGGAAGAAGACTGGCAAGAGTCTATCCGATGACAAATGAACCGAATAGTCCGATATTTTTGACGCCAAAGAAGGACAGCTTTTCTCGTTCGTCTTTAAGGCAAACGGCAAAATATAATACTTCAATAATGAGTTCAGATCTGCTATATGACTGTGCATGAAACTAGAACTTACTACAGAAATAATAAGTACCCTTCATAACGCTGTTGAGCTATTGAAGGGCGCCGCCCGGCGTCTTTTTATGGCTTCGGTTGTGGTGCAAATGGGTCGAGGTGGACAATGGCGTGCGGCGCAAGAGTTGGGTTGGAATCGGGACTTGATCCGCAAAGGGCTCCATGAGTTGAAGATTGGAATGACCTGTATTGATGCATTTTCTTCCCGTGGGCGCAAGTGCTGGGAGGAAAGGCAACCCGGGTTGGAGCAAGATATCCGAGCGATCGTCGATGCCCACTGTCAAACCGATCCGACTTTCCGCACAACCCGCCTGTATCGACGCCTTACCGCCAAGGAAGTGCGCCGTCAACTCTTGGAAGACAAGGGGTATGGCCCGGAGCAAATTCCTCGCGAGCGCAGTATGCGTGACCTCTTGGCCAAGCTGGGTTTTCATCCACGCAAGGTGGTCAAGAGTAAGCCCTTGCGCAAACTCAAGGAAACAGATGCCATTTTTGCTCAAGTTCATCAGGCAAATGTGCAGGCTGATGCCGATCCTGGAACAATCCGCGTGTCTTTTGATACCAAAGCGGTGGTGGCGATTGACGATCTGAGCCGTGGAGAGCAATCCTTGGATCACGACTTTGCGCCCGATTGCAAGATGACGCCTTTTGGTCTATTTCGGCCAGATACCAGCGAGACGTGGCTGTATTTTACGAGTGGTCCGGTAACGGCGGACTTTATGGTCGACCGATTGCAAGATCTCTGGCCAACACTAAAAAAAACGGTAATTCTCCACATACCTTGGTGATTAATGCCGACAATGGGCCGGAGAACAGTGGGGTCCGTAGCCAATGGCTGAAACGACTGGTTACGTTCAGCGCGGCTGAGAACATCACGATTCAACTTGCATACTACCCTCCATATCACAGCAAATATAACCCCATTGAGCGAGTCTTTGGAGTGCTGGAGAATTATTGGAATGGCGATCCGCTCCGGACGGTCGAGAAAGCGTTGGGCCTAGCGGAGGGGATGACCTACAAAGGCGTACACCCGGTGGCAAAATTGGTTACAAAGGTCTACAACAAAGGAGTTAAGTTAAGCAACCAGGTGCGGCGCCATTATGAGCTGGCCCTGAATCGATTGCCCGAATTGCGAAAATGGTTCATTACGATTGATCCTGATAAAGCCAGAATGATCTGTGCTTCGGCTGAAAGTTTTGCATGATTTATTATTGCCGTTTGCCTAAGGCGCTGAAATATGAATTCTTTGGTGGTAGCCTTCTGGTTCATTGGTTATCCTCCACAATCCCTTTGAAGGAATCAGGATACAATAAACAGCAGGGGGATGCAATTGGGATTTGTCGGCAATAAATATGTTTCACCAATATGAACATCTGCAACTTGTCCGCAGGATGTTTTTGTTGGGTTGCTATCTCTTAAATGCATCTTTTAGAGAATTATAGAAGAAAAACCAGTTTTGGGATAATTCCCAGAGCTCATGTCAGGCTTTCCTTGGACATTTGAGCAACGATATGGCCTGCCGAAACTTTCCGGTAGATCAGGCGGGCAGGGGGGTTGCCGACTTTTCGGACCGGGCTGGGAATCTCACCTGTCAGCATGTTAAAATAAGTTCGCTGGCCGGGATCGGCGATGGGGATGGCCGAAAGCAGCTTTTTGGTGTAATCGTGCTGCGGGTTCTCGAAAATGTTACTCCGGCTTCCCATTTCAACGATCTGCCCTAGATACATGACCGCCACGCGATGGCTCACCCGTTCCACCACGGCCATGTCATGGGAGATGAAGATATAGGATAGACCCAGCTCCTTTTGCAGTTCCATCATCAGGTTGAGGACCGTGGCCTGAATGGAGACATCCAATGAGGAAACCGCCTCGTCGGCAACGATCAGCCTGGGGCGGGTGGCAAGGGCGCGGGCAATGGCAATGCGCTGTCTCTGGCCGCCCGAGAATTCGTGGGGATAGCGGGTGGCGTTGCCGGCGGGGATGCCCACGCGCTCCAGCAGATCGGCGACTTTTTTGTCCCGCTCTTTGCTGTCCAGGGTCTCGTGGATGATCAAAGGTTCCGCGATGGAGGCGCCGATGGTCAGCCGGGGATTGAGCGAGGCAAACGGGTCCTGAAAGACAAACTGGATATTCTGCCGGAGTTTCTGCATCTGGCTATCGGTGAGGGTCATGACATTCCGGCCCTCAAAAAGCACCTCTCCCGAGGCGGGAACGAGTTTTAAGAGGGAATACCCTGCCGTTGTCTTGCCGCATCCGGATTCGCCCACGATGCCGAGGGTTTCTCCTGGATATAATTGAAAGCTTACATTCTCCACGGCATACACCAGATGGGTGGGCCGGCCCCAGAACGTCTTTTTCGACACAAAATGCGTGGTCAGGTTCCGGACCTCGAGAATCGGCTGTTTTTGATAATTTGCGGTGTCGATCTCCTTTTCCAGGGGAAGTGCCTCGCCTTCCTTTCGTCGTAGCTCGTGTTCCATGTCGAGCACCGGCAGGGTGGCGGGATTTTTCCGGCCCGTCATGCAGCCCAGTTTGGGAACCGCCTTTAAAAGCGCCCGGGTGTAAGGGTGGGACGGTTTGGAGAAAAGGGTGAAAACGTTATTTTCTTCAACAATTCGTCCCTTGTACATGACAATGACGCGATCAGCCAGCTCGGCCACCACGCCCATGTCGTGGGTGATAAAAATCACGGCCATTTCAAACTGCTGCTGAAGGGAGCGGATCAGGGCCAGAATCTGGGCCTGAATGGTCACATCCAGTGCCGTGGTGGGTTCGTCCGCGATCAGAATCTGGGGCCTGCAAGACAGGGCCATGGCGATCATGACCCGCTGGCGCATCCCGCCGGACATTTGATGGGGATATTCGTGAATTCTTTTTTTAGCATCCGGAATCCGCACGATCTCGAGAAGTTCATGCACCTTTGCCGCCACTTCCTGCCGCGAAATGGACTGATGGGTGAGAATGGCCTCTTCCAGTTGATTTCCGATGGTAAAGAGCGGATTCAGGGATGTCATGGGCTCCTGGAAAATCATGGACATATCCACCCCGCGGATTTCCCTGGCCTTGGAACTCGAGATGTTGGTGATGTCCAGGATGGCGCCATCGCGTTTTTTTAGGGTGATCGTACCCGAATCGGTGCGTACGTTTTTCAGAAGGCTCATGACCCGGCGCAGGGTCACGGTTTTGCCGGACCCGGATTCTCCAACGATGGCCAGGGTCTCGCCTTTTTTCACGGAAAACGACACATTGTGCAGCACGGAGGTAAAGCCGCCGTAGGTGGGAAAGCTAAGCGACAAATCCCGGATGGTCAGGATCGCATCCGGCGGCATCTCTAAAGTGGGTTCGGGCCGGTTATTCAAAATACCCTTTTATTTCGATGACACGGTTTCGGACCATGATTACCCCCTTTGCCATGACATCTTCGATGATCATCTTATCCGGGTCAAGCACCACGATATCGGCATCGGCGCCCACCTTTAACTCGCCCTTAACGCCCTTAAGGCCATAAATTCGGGCGGGTGTTG
>CAIVVZ010000272.1 GCA_903909505.1 uncultured Desulfobacteraceae bacterium | reverse complement strand
TGCCCATCTGCGATACGGCTCTATTCCTGGTCTCTGGCCCCTGTGAACCATTATGCTAAAACTTGCCATGCCGAACGATTTCGCCATCGGTCAGGTAGATGACTTCCTCGGCAATATTGGTGGCATGGTCGGCGATCCGCTCGATATGGCGGGAAATCAGGAACATGTTGATCAGAACTCCCACGTTCTCCGGCGACTGGAGGATGGATGATTTCAACTCCTCATACGCATGCCGGACATAGGCATCCACATCGTCATCCAGAAGGCAGACTTTAAACGCCATATCCGTATCGAGCTGCACCATGGCATCCAGGCTCATCTTGAGCATGTTTCTGGCTTTTTCCGCCATCACCGCATAATCAAAGATGAATTTACAGGTTTTATCCTTGGAGATGGTTTTGATGCGATAGGCGATATTGACGGTTTCATCGGCGATTCTCTCAAGGTCGTTGTTGATCTTGATCACGCCCACCAGAAACCTCAGATCCACGGCCACCGGCTGGTGCAGGGCCAGAACCTTGAGGCATTCCTCCTCGATATCCACTTCCATTTCATCGATTTCATAATCCATGCTGACAATCTGTTCGGCGATTTCAGCGTTTCGGCTTTCAATGCTTTTGATGGCCAGCCGCACCCGATCTTCCACCAGCGCGCCCAGGCTCAGGATGCTTTTTTTGATTTTTTCAAGTTCTCTTTGGAGATGTTTTGCCATGATGACCTCTGATCAGCCGAAACGGCCGGTGATATAATCTTCCGTTTGTTTGAGACGGGGACGGGTAAAGAGCGTATCGGTTTCGTCCATTTCGATGAGTTTTCCGATGTAAAAGAAAGCCGTCATATCCGATACCCTGGCGGCTTGCTGCATGCTGTGCGTGACAATGATGATGGTATAGTTTTCCTTGAGTTCCCCGATCAAGTCCTCGATTTTCTGAGTGGCTATCGGATCCAGGGCGGATGCGGGTTCATCCATCAAAAGAATTTCAGGCTCAACCGCCAGGGCTCTTGCAATACACAGCCGCTGCTGCTGACCGCCGGAAAGTCCCAGCGCCGATTCATGCAGCCGGTCCTTTACCTCATCCCAGAGCGCCGATCTTTTAAGGCTTTCCTCAACCCGTCCCTCGATGAAGGCTTTGTCCTTTACCCCATTGACCTTAAGTCCATAAGCCACATTTTCAAAAATGTTTTTGGGAAAGGGGTTTGGTTTTTGAAAAACCATGCCTACCCGACGCCGCAGCATGACCACATCCACGGAAGGATCATTGATATTGAAATCATCCAGAGTGATCTCGCCTTCCACGCGACTGATGGGAATCAAGTCGTTCATGCGGTTCAGACACCGCAGAAACGTGCTTTTCCCGCAGCCCGAAGGCCCAATCAGCGCAGTCACCTGGGACGGTTTGATGTCCAGTGAAATATCATAAAGCGCCTGGGAATTGCCATAGAAAAAATTCAGATGTCTGGCGCGGAGCTTAAAGTTTTCGGTCATGATTTCCCTCTTTATTTCATCCTTTTTCTTAGCCTGGCGCGCCAGACGATCGCCACCAGATTCATCCCCAGCACCATGGTGATCAACACCAGCGATGTGCCGTACTGAAGCGGACGGGTAGCCTCGATATTTGTTCCGGCAGTCGCCAGAACATAAATATGATAGGGCAGCGCCATGATTTTGCTGAAAGGCGATGTCGGCAGCGACGGCGAGTAAAACACCGCTGCGGTGAACATGATCGGCGCCGTTTCTCCGGCCGCCCGGCTGAGCCCCAGAATCGCGCCTGTCAGGATGCCCGGCAGTGCGGCCGGAAGCACCACCTGATAAATGGTCTGCCATTTGGTGGCGCCCAGGGCCAGAGACGCCTCCCGATAAGTATCGGGCACGGATTTCAGCGCTTCCTCGGTCGAGCCGATGATGACCGGCAGCGTCAGCGCAGCCAGGGTCAGCACTCCGGCCAGAATGCTCACGCCCATATTCAGCCAGATCACGAAAAAAGCCAGGCCGAACAGACCGAAAACAACGGACGGCACACCGGCAAGGTTGCTGATGCCGAGGCGAATCAGGCGCAGCACCCGACCGGGACGAGCGTATTCATTCAGGTAAATGGCGGATGCAACGCCAATGGGGAGTGCAACACCAATAGCCCCGATGCCAAGGCACAGCGTTCCAACGATGCAGGGCAGGATGCCGCCTTTTGTCATGGAGTCCGTCGGCGCCTGCGTTAAAAACCCCCAGGTAATGGCCTTCCAGCCCTTTCCGGCGATAAAAAAGACAACCACAAACAAAATGACGCCATTAATGATCGCTGCCATTCGAAAAAGCGTGAACAAAAACTGCTGAAGACGCTTTCTGCGAAGGTGAACCCGTTTGAATGAGGATTCCAGGATGCCATTCCCCGGTGAATGGCTTTGGGCAGTTTGATTCCCGATTGCTCCGAATTTCTCATTTTGCATAATGTGTGTTTCTTCCATCACAGCGATGCCTCTCCTGTCTGACGGTATTTATGCGCGATATGGTCCGCGATGATGTTAAACACCAGCGTGAATAAAAACAGGACAATGCCGGTAGCAAAGAGTGCGTAATAATGATCTCCGCGAAACGGAGCCTCCGCCATTTCCGCGGCGATACTGGCTGGCATGGGCCGCACCGGATCCATCAGCGAGGAAGGAATCATGGCGGCTCCCCCGGCCACCATCAGCACCACCATGGTCTCGCCGATGGCCCGGGACATTCCCAGGATGATCGCCGTGCTGATGCCGGAAATCGAAGCCGGCAGAATAACCCGGATCAGGGTTTCCCAGTGTGTGGCGCCCAGAGCCAGCGAGCCTTCCTTCAACGCGACGGGTACGCTGTAAATGGCGTCCTCGGACAGGCTGCATATCGTGGGAACAGACATAAAGGAAAGCATGAGCGCGGCATTAAAGAGATTCAGTCCCGTAGGAATGCCAAAGGTGTTCTGAAGCAGCGGCGCCACTACAACCATGCCGAAAAACCCGATCACAACGGATGGAAGGGCGGCCAGTAGCTCCACAATGGGTTTCATGATTTCAGCCACGCGCTTATGGGCCAGCTCCGCCAGATAAATTGCCGTCATCACGCCCAGTGGAATGGAAATCACCGCTGAGACCACCGTCACGGCAATGGATGCTACGATCAGGGGGAAAATCCCGAAATCCGGCGGGTCCGAAGTGGGGTACCAGAATTTGCCGAATACGAAATCGAACAGAGAGACTTTCTTGAAGATCGGCAGACCTTCCATGAAAAGGAAGACCATGATCATGGCCAGAATGGCAATGGATGCCAGCGCAACACTGAAAAAGAAGATGCGCACCGTTTGATCGGTTCTTTGGCGAGCGTTTGTCATAGACATATTATTACGCCTTGAAATGTAATCAAAAAAAGGCTGAAGACAGAAGAATCGTTATTTACTAACGGACCCTTCAGTCTTCAGTCTTTTTCATCTTACTTTAATGGAATAAACCCTTCTTCCTCAACCAGTTTCTGCCCCTTGGCACTGAGCACATAATCCAGGAAATTCTTCACATCACCGGCAGCTTTATCCGGAGTGTACATATAAAGAGCCCTGCTGATCGGATATGTCTTGTTCAGCGCGGTTTCCTTGGAACCGGTGACACCGTTGACGGAGAGTGCCTTCGTGCTCTTGTCTACATATCCCACACCGATATAGCCGATGGCATTGGGATTTTTTGAAATTGCCTGAGCAACGGCACCGTTGGACGCCTGAAGCAGGGCTCCTGGGAAAACCCGCTCTTTTTTCATTACTTTTTCTTCCCAGACCTCATATGTTCCGGAAGACGTATCCCTGGAGATAATCACGACCGGTTTGTCCTCCCCGCCGATTTCTTTCCAGTTCTTGATCTCTCCCTTATATAGGCCCTTCAACTGATCCAGGGTGATATTTTTCAGCGGATTGGAAGGATGGACAACCGGTACGATACAGTCATATGCGACTTCAAACTCAACCGGGTTTGCGCCTTTTGCCTTTGCCTGCTCAAGTTCTTCCGGCTTGATCTGTCGTGAAGAATCGGCGATGTCCGTTGTTTTGTCGATCAGCGCCTTGATGCCGTTTCCGGAGCCACCGCCGGAAATGGAAATCTTCACATCCGGATGCTCTTTCATGAAGGACTCCGCCACTTTCTGGGCAATCGGAAGTACGGTTGTTGATCCGTTGATGGAGATATCCCCGGCCAGCACCTGATTAGCCGTAAATACCGTTGCCAATGACATGATACCGACGATCCAATTCATTTTTTTCATTTTTACCCTCCATACTTTTTATAGATGAATGTTCGTGCCAACAATTGATTTCAGTTTCCCGTACGAGAAAAGAAATCTCCAATTTGTGGTAAAGTATAAGGGGGATTTGTTAGAAAATGATTAGGATTTCATAAAAAACTTACAAGGCAAGTAAACGACAAATTCACTTCCCTTTCCCGGAGTGCTTTCCACGCTAATCCGGCCCGCGTGGGCATTGACGATATGCTTGACAATCGCCAGCCCCAGTCCGGTTCCCCCCATTTTTCGGCTTCTGGAGGGGTCGGCGCGGTAAAACCGCTCAAAGAGCCGCGGAAGGTGTTCCGATGCAATTCCGATACCATGATCCCGAAACATAATGGCAACCTCGGCATCCATTTGTTTGGCCTCAATTTCAATGCTACTGCCCAGCCCGCTGTATTTGATGGCATTCTCCAGAAGATTCACGAAAGCCTGCTCGATCAGTGCGGCATTGAGATTCATCGAAAGCGTTTCTTCGCAAGACAGCAGGATTTGTATCGCTTTTTCATCTCCTATCGTCTGACAGACCTGGCAGGCGGACTTCAGAATCGGCAGCAGCGGACGATTCTCCAGAAGAATATCCTTCTTGTCTGTTTTCTGTTCGATAAGGGACAGTTTCATCAAATCGTCGATGATGGCATTGAGACGGTTGGTATTTTTTTCGATGATCCCAAGGAAACGGACCGCTTCTTCCGGGTGATTCACCGCGCCGGACCTTAGCGTTTCCACGAAACCCTTAATGGCGGTCAGCGGCGTTTTAATTTCATGCGAAACATTGGCAGCAAAATCCTTTCGCATGTTTTCAAGACGTCTTAATCGGGTCACATCGTTTAAAACAATCAGAATCCCGATGCGCTCTCCTCTGGCATTCTTCAGCGAGCTGCTGCGCGCGTCATATACCGCCTCCCTATCGATATAAAAAAACAGATCTTCCTCGCGAGGGGTTTCATCCCGAAACGCCAGCCTGACAAAGCGCTGGAAATCCGGGTTCCGAATGGTCTCCTGAACGCTCCGGTTTATCAGTTCCGACGGCGTTCGCAAAAACATCCGGGCGGCGGTGTGATTGATGCTGATGATCTTCTCTTCCAGATCAACCGCCATGACCCCTTCGATCATACTGGAGAGGACTGCCTCAAGCTCGTTTTTCTGGCCGATAATCGTCTGCATGCGATCGTGCAGACTTGCCGCCATGTCATTCATGGTTCTGGCCAGAAGTTCCGTCTCTGAAGAACCAAAGACCGGCAATCGGTAAGATAACTGCCCTTTGGCAAAATATTCGGCGCCTTCACGGATTTTCTCCATCGGCTGGCTGACGCGCCGTGAAAACAGAAGACTTACGCCTGTTGCCAGCAATGCGACCACCAGCACGCCAATCGAGGTGCGCCGGTGAATTTTTTCAAGCTGCCTGTCAATCGCACTGATACTCACCGCAGCCCGCAGCACCCCGATACGGGTTTCACCTTCCAGCAATGGAACAGCCAAATACATCATGGAAGCCTGAAGGGTATGGCTGTACCGGGTGAAAACGCCGGTTTCCCCGGACATCGCCTTCACAAATTCCGGCCGGTCCGAATGATTTTCCATTGTTTTCGGATCGGCTTCCGAATCACCCAGAACCTTTCCCGAAGGCTGAATGACCGTAATCCGCATGTCAGCGGATTTGCCTGCCCGATTGCACAAGATATCGATGTTTTTCCAGTCTTCCGCCAGTAAGAGTTCCGTCATCTGGTCTTTCAGGAGATTGGCCCTGGCCTCCAGGTTGATGGCAGTCTGGTCGATAAAAAACCGGCGCATCGAAAAATCGGCGTACCAGCTTAGCGCCAGAAGCGGAATCAGCACAATCAGCAGAAACGGCGGGTACAATTTCCAGAACAGGGGGAAGCGTTTTTTCATGGATTCTCCTTAAACCGGTATCCCACGCTACGGACGGTTTCAATATAATGCCCGCAATGTCCCAGTTTTTTTCGCAGGCCGACGATCTGGACATCTACGCTGCGTTCGGTTACCGGGTAGTTGTCACCACGGACCCCATCCACTATCTGGGCGCGGGTGGAAACCCAGCCTGGACGCCTGCACAGCATCACCAGTATCTGAAATTCCGTAAAAGAAAGCTCGACCGGTTCTCCGCGAACCTCCACCCGGCGCCTTCCAGGATCAATCGAGATATCGCCCCGGCGGAGGATGTCTTTTTCCGTAGGTTCGCTTTTACGCCGAAGCACCGCGCTGATTCTGGCGCCCAGGATTTTAGGGCTGAAAGGTTTGGTGACATAATCGTCGGCCAGCTCCAGTCCGGAGAGAATATCGGGTTCTTCGCTTTTGGCGGTCAGCATGATGATGGGAATATTCAGAACCTTCGGGTCCGATCTCAGCGTTTTCGCCACCTTGATGCCGCTCATTCCCGGAAGCATGAGATCCAGAACCACCAGATCAAACCCTTCGGTGCGGATCAGCCGGATAGCGTCTTCTCCGGACCCGGTGCAAGTGACATGAAATCCTTCCGATGTCAGATTATACCGGACCAGCTCTGCAATATCTTCCTCATCGTCCACTACCAGAATGCTATACGTGTCCATGATTGGATTCCATTAATGGGGGGGGCTTCTGCAAATCATCTAACTGCCACACTACGAACTACTCGAAAACACGACTGTCACATTTCAATCAGCCACCGGACTGCGCTCCGCAGCGCCCTATTTCTCCTGTCAATATTCGAACTCCGGAGTCCTGTGAAATTATGGTAAGTGGTGAAATATGAATGAGAGGGTTGGAAAATAGCAGGGCAAAAAGAAATTTTCAAGCTGATTATCTCGGTCTATGACCCCCGGTATCGGTGCGGTTCATTCCGGCCCTGAAAAGAAAGACAAGGGGAAAATCTTTCTTTGTCATGCCGTTTTCCGTGTCCGTTCGTTTCTATTGTGTCACAGGTCCGCACCCTGAAAGCCTCGCCTTGCGCCCTTAGCTGCCCCAATCATAGCCCGGTTGATCTGATCCCAAGAATAACTCGGCATCGATGCTTTGAAGCGTGGTTCATGGTCCGGGTTCAGACCCGCTGCAGTATTCCGATATTCCGGTCGGCATTTCCCGGATCTGGATTCGACGAATATGTTCAGTAATTGTGGCCGGCCCCTGCAGGATAATTTCAGCCTGATTTTCGAATGAGGAAGCAGGCTCTTTCTATGACGGCCCCCTATAGCCGCACCGACAATGAATGATTTCGAGCAGTGGCGCATGGTTAGTATGGGTCGGAAAGCGCCGCTCCCCGCCCATGATCAATTCGTTTGACAGGCAAGGCACCTTTGTCATAGGGTAATTTCGATAAATGGTTCAGGAGAATCAATGATACCATTCGTATTGTTTAAGATGACCGGACTCAAGAATATATGCAAGTATGGTTGATATTTCAAATATGGTTCCTCACTATTTCGGGAGGTCGCCCATACGAAACAGCGATGAGTAAGCTTATAAATAATATCAGGTAATTATGGATTGATATTTTGATTCTGAACGCCATTATCGAAGACAGTTTCGGGCAATCCGACTTTTTGTCAGGTATTTCTGAATTGCATGCAATTGATATCCTGAACCGGGGAAATCGTATCCGTCTCAAGTCCGGGCAAATCTTGTTTCACCAGGGTGATCCGGCTCATAAAAGCTTTCTGGTTCTAAACGGCCGTCTCAAACTCATCAAACTCCATGAAGAGGGAAAAGAGGCCATCCTGCGGTATATCGGCCCCGGAGAAATGACCGCCATCATTTCAGTTTTCAAGGAAAAGGAATATCCGGCTACAGCGGAAACCATTGGCGTCACGGAGGCTGTTGGATGGGACAAACAAACCATGGTACAGCTCATGCTCGATTATCCGCCGCTTGCGGTGAATATGCTCCGGTGCACCATCAACCGCCTTGACGAGCTGCAGAGCCGTTACCTGGAAATCTGTACTGAACAGGTGGAACAGCGCATTTCCCGCGCGCTGCTGCGCATCATGAAGCAGTCCGGCCGCAGGGCAGAGGACGGCATCCACATCGACTTTCCGCTCAGCCGCCAGGAATTGGCGGATTACACCGGTACCACGGTTTACACCGTAAGCCGCATTCTCAGCACCTGGGAGAAAAAAGGCTGGATTAAATCCAAACGCGAGCAGATCATCGTCTGCGACCCCCATTCCCTGGTGCTGTTTTCAGAACCCCCCTGATACTGCAGCGCTTTTTGTATCGAACGCCCCCTCCCTTGTTTTTTTCACATCTTTGCTCCAGCGCAAAGATCCCGGCCATGGATCATGCTATCATTCGATCATGATTAAGATTGATTCGAAAACAACCATCCAGGATTTGCTGGAGCAATACCCCCGCGTTACATCTATGTTTATCGAGCGTAGAATGCTGTGCGTGGGATGCCCTGCCCAGGCTTTCCATACCCTGGAGGAGGTTGCCCGTATTCACGGC
>CAIVVZ010000271.1 GCA_903909505.1 uncultured Desulfobacteraceae bacterium | reverse complement strand
CGGTACATCCATGCAGCCGATCCCGTGTACCATGTCCATCCGCCCCGGCCCGTGTGCGGCGGGACGGCATAGACGTCCGCCGCAACGACGTAGGGCTCGACTTTGTACCTTTGGATTTCCTCCGCGGACTTCCCATGGTTCACGGGGTTGATCATCGCAAGAAGTTCCCACGCACGGCGGCTGTCACCCAATGCGGCAAAAGCCATGGTCGCCCAGATCGCACCGTGGGTGTACTGTCCGCCGTTTTCCCTCACACCGGGGACGTAACCCTTTATATAGCCCGGATTCAAGTCGGATTTATCAAAAGGGGGGTCCAAAAGCTGGATCAGGGCGTCATCCCGGCGAACCAGATATTTGTCCACCGCTTCCATTGCCATCCGCGAATGCGCGATGTCACCCACGCCCGAAAGAACGGACCAGCTTTGCGCGATCGAGTCAATCTGGCATTCCGGACTCTCTGCCGATCCAAGCGGAGATCCATCATCGAAAAAAGCCCGGAGGTACCATTCGCCGTCCCAGCCGTGTTCTTCGATACTCCGGCGCAGCCTGTCAACCTCGCTCTGGCATTGTCTGCTAAAGACCAGGTCGCGACGGAGCTGCGCGATCCCGGAGAACCGCTTGAGCACCTCGCATAGAAAGAACGCCAACCATACACTCTCGCCTTTCCCTTCGTGACCCACCAGGTTCATGCCGTCGTTCCAGTCGCCGGAGCCGATCAGGGGAAGGCCGTGTTCGCCGAACGTCAGCGCTCTGCGGATAGCCCTTACGCAATGATCATATAGGCTGGCTGTTTCCCCGGATCGGACGGGAAGTTCATAGTAGGAGTCCTCATCGGGATTGACCGGGCGGCCCTTGATGAAGTGAATCGATTCGTCCAGTACCCCCGTATCGCCGGTACTTTGAACGTAGCGGCACGTTGCCAGCGGGAGCCAGAGGAAGTCATCGGAACAATGGGTACGCACCCCCCTGCCCGTTGGCGGGTGCCACCAATGCTGGACATCTCCTTCGGAAAACTGGCGGCCCGCGCAGAGCAGCAGGTGCTCCCGCATGAGGCGCGGCTCGGCGTGGATGAGGCTCATTGTATCCTGCAACTGGTCACGGAAACCAAAGGCGCCTCCGGACTGATAGTAGCCGCTCCGTCCCCAGAGCCGGCAAGCGATCGTCTGGTACAGGAGCCAGCCATTGGCAAGGAGATTGACGGATGGATCGGGTGTTTCCACCTGGACGGCGCCGAGCGTGTGACTCCAGTACTGCCATACCGCTTCCAGCGCTTTTCGCGCCGCGCCGGAGTCACGGAAGCGACGCGCAAGACTTGCGGCATCATCGGCATCCCGCCCGGCACCAAGGGTGAAAATAATCTCCCGCTCTTCCCCGTCGTCAAGATCAAAGGCCACCTGAATGGCTGCGCAGGGATCCAGCGCAGCCCCTACCCTACCTGAAAGGCGTGTCCGGATCATGGCGGCGGGGCGAGCGAGCGTGCCGTTGCGGCCCAGAAACTCGGTCCGGTCAGCGCTTATCGTCCGGGTGGCATGATCCACATTAAAGAAAGCAACCCGGTTGCCGAATTCGGCATTGTAGGGGTTGTGCGCAAAGAGCGCGCCGCTTTGAGGGTCCACCTCGGTGACGACGTGCATCACTGTCTTGGGCCGCACATCCCCCAACACCCACTCCGCGTATCCGCTCACGGAGAGCCGCCGCGGACGGCCGGATTGGTTGCGCACCTTGAGCACCGTGAACTTGACAGGTGCGTCCATGGCCACGTACACCCATGCCTCCGAGCTGACGCCACGCTCTGTGTGCTCGAAGACGGAGTAGCCGAATCCGTGCCGGGTGACATAAGGCGTGGCGCCCTTGGCGGGATGCGGCATGGGGGACCAGAAATGGCCGCGCTCCTCGTCGCGAAGGTAAAAGGCCTCTCCGCCGGAATCACTGACCGGATCATTGTGCCAGGGGGTGAGGCGGAATTCGTGGGCATTCTCGCTCCACGTATAGACCGGTCCGTTTTCCGAGACGATGGCGCCGAAATTAGGGTTGGCCAGCACATTGACCCACGGCGCCGGCGTCACCTTTCCGCCACCGGTTGAAATGACGTACTCACGACCGTCAGGGGTAAATCCCCCGGTTCCATTAAAGAACATCAGGTCCTCACGGGGCATGACCCCGACCGTGGGCGGGAGGGGACGGGAAGTGCGGGTCGGCGAAAGGACCGGGATTATTGGCCCCACGGGACCGCGGCGATCCATTTGTTCCGCGAGTGTTCCCCGGCTGTCGCTGATGACGGCACGGGCCACAGCCTGAAAGAGGATGTGGTCTTCCTCCGATATCTGTTCGGCATGCCTTACGAAAATACCACCTGGCCGATCCGTCAGGTTGACTGCAACGCCGGCGGCAATGAGCCCCATGATCTGGTCGTGCAAAACTTGCCGGTAGCCGACACGGTCTTCGTTCCAGATCACCAAATCGACGGCCAGTCCCTTGAGACGCCAGTATGCGTGGGCCTGGATGAGCTGGCGCACCAGCGCGATATTTGCCTGATCTTCAATCCGAAGCAGCACGATCGGCAGATCGCCGGAGATGGAGTAGCCCCAGAGGCCGGATTGACCCCGGAGGTTCTTTAAAAGGAGACTGGAACCGGCGCGAAGCGCGGAATTTGCGTATAGTATGGAGGCTGCCAGTCGCCCGTAAAGTTGCGCGTCGGCTTCCGTCGCGTTGATTTGCTGCAGGAGCACCTGTCCATGGGTCCATGCCAGCTCAAAAACGCGGTCAGCGAAATACCGGTCCTGGTATTTGGCCACCAGACCCGCACAAACATCGCGGGTTTCGCCGGCGCCGGTGACGATATTGATGGTTACCGATGCTTCCGGATCGAGCGTTATTTGACAACGGATGGCCACAATCGGATCCAGTACCGGTCCTTCACTGCCGGAAAGAGGAGACAGACCCCGCATGGCTTCGGGGGCGATCAACGTGTTTCCCCGACCGACAAATCGCATCCGGTCGGTCTCATAGGACATCTCGCCCATGTTTGCACCGTGCACCGCCATGGCATGAAACATCCATGGCGCCCGCTCGTCACTGGAACGAGGCCTGCGGGTTGCCAGGATCGCGCCCTGGGGCCTGAGAATCTCGGTTTGAACGAAGAGATTGCTGAAAGCCGGATGGAGCGCGTCAGCAGCCGGCGACGCCAGAACGACCTCCGCGTAACTGGTAACGTCGATGGACCGACGCGCCTTGGATCGGTTGGTAAGGGTGATCCGGCGCAGCTCGATATCATCCTCGGGTGAAACAGCGATCTCCGTATGGGTGTCGAAGTCCTCGTCCCGACGGCGGAACTCTGCCCGGCCTTCGGAGAATATGGCCTCGTACCGTTTGGATGCCTTCAGCGCCGGCTGGTAGGCCGTTGACCAGAACACGCCGCTCGATATGTCTCGGATATAGCAGAAAGCGCCCCAATTATCACAGGTGCTGTCTTCACGCCAGCGCGTCACCGCCATGTCGTTCCAGCGGCTGTAACCACCGCCTGCGTTGGTGATCATGACATGATATCTTCCGTTGGACAAAAGCTGCACCTCCGGTACGGGCGTATCGGGAGTCGTGAAAAGGCGTATCGGTTTCTCCTCCAGGGGTTGCGAAGCCTTATGTACCTCGGAGAGCGTTGCCGAGTAAAAGGCAGTGGCCTTCGGCAGCCGCTCCTGAAGCAGCAGTACGGTTGCCTGAATCATGGGATCCGACTCGAACCGTTTCTGCATGGGGCGGCCGAGCAGCAAGCAGGCGAGAGAGAGGAAACTCATCCCCTGGTGGTGGGCCATGAAGGATCGAACCACGGCGTTCGACTGGCCGCGGGGCAGGTGGGTTGGGGTATAGTCAATGGCTTCATAAAAGCCGTACTTGCCTTGAAAACCATGCAAGGCCAGATCCTCAAGATTCCGGCAAGCCGCCTCGGGCGCCACCATGAGCGCCAATGCCGAGGCGTAGGGTGCAACGACCAGCTCTGCCGCCAGCCCGCGTTTGAGACCCAGGCCGGGCACGCCGAAGGCTTTATACTGGTAGTTGAGATGGCTGTCGATCATGTTATAGCCCGATTCCGAAATCCCCCACGGCACGCCGCGCTTCTTTCCATAATCAATCTGCCTGGCAACGGCCGCCTTGCAGGTCTGGTCGAGGAGCGTCTGTTCGTAGGCCGGCATCACTAAAAGGGGCATCAGATATTCAAACATGGAGCCGCTCCAGGAAAGCAGAATCGGTTCTCCGCCGGCAGTGGTGAGAAGCCGTCCCAGGGCAAACCAGCTTTCCTGCGGGAGTTGCCCCTGTGCAATGGCAACGAAACTGCAGAGCCTGGCTTCCGAAGCCAGCAAGTCATAGTAACTCTCGTCCCTCCGGCTTTCGCTGACGTTGTAGCCGATGGACAGAAGATGTCGCGTCTTCTCGTACAGGAAAGCATATTCCATGTCATTGGCAAGTTCCCCGGCACGGCGCGCAAGATCTTCGAGAAGGGCAATTCTTTCCCTCGCATGGCGGCTTGACGCAATGATGAGCCCTCTAAGCTTATCCAACTGCTTAAGTCCTCTCAGGTTATCAAGCTGTTGTTTCCCCTTGGGTGTCACGCACAACCGTTGCCTTTCCCCGATGAGAGGCAACACGCTATCATCGAGACAGGCCAACTGGCGCAGCGTAGGGATCTCTCCGAGATAGGGGAGCTCGTCAAAGGTCTGCTCCGGAGACAACGGCCCTAACCAGGGCGCAAACGCGGTCAGTTCATCAACGCCAGCCCGGCACTGTTCCGCAAGGGATCGCGCCCACCACGATGCCTCACTCTCAGGAGAAGCCGCAAAGCTACGGGCCACCTCACTGACGGATATTGCCAGCCGCTCAAGGCCCTGTTTCACAACCCAAAGCGTTTCATCCGTCAGTAATGATCTCATTGACTCCATGTCCCTTGTGACTTGCGCAAGTTCCGCAGGTATGCGCTCTCCCGCAACATCCATAAGAATCATGGCCGTGTCGGCAAGACCGTCAAACAAGCGTCTTCCCAGCAGCTTCTCGTCGGGCAGCGCGAGCAATCCCGCCCGTAAAGTCAGCAGGCTTGCGACCAGGTTCCCGCTGTCTACCGACGAAACATACATGGGCAGCAGCGGCTTAAGGGATTGCGTGTCGTACCAGTTATAAAAGTGGCCACGGTACCGCTCCAGCGCATCCATTGTCTGGAGGGTCTTCGCCGTTCTATCCATGAGGCGGGCAACGGAAATGTATCCGAAGTCACAGGCCGCTAGATCCGAGAGAAGCGATAGCCCCATGTTGGTGGGGGATGTGCGGTGAGCCACCACCGCCAGCGGATCTTCCTGAAAATTATCGGGTGGCAGCCAATGATCGTCGGGGCCGACGAAAGTCTCGAAAAAAGCCCATGTCCTTCGGGAAAGCTTTCTCAAAAAAATGATTTGATCCCCGGTCAGTTGTGCACTCCGGGGACTCAGGGGCGTGCTGATCCACCAGGCGATCACAGGAGAGGCAAACCAGAGGCACAAGATCGGCAGGGCGACAAACAGGGCTACCGGCCGTGCAAAAACGAGATAGCCCGCACCGGCCATGGCAATGACCGGTGCCATCCACATGCGCCGGCAGGACCCGGCAAGGTCTGTCCGGCGCGTGCGTTCGACTTCACCCGGCGGGTTCCATTCAAGAAGCCCCTTGCCTGAAACCAACATGAGCCACACGGTGCGCAGAATGGCAGCGGTGCTGGAAAATGCCTCATGAGGCAGACAGAGAAGCGTAAAACCGGCCTGGCCAAGGCATCTGCCGGTGGAGCAGGCCGCGGCGGCTAAGTGCTGGCTCATCAGTGCGTCGTCGGACTTTTTGAGAAAGCCCATGAGAGAGGTGATCAAAGAAGGAATCAGCACGATACCGATGACCGATACGGTATAAAACCAGGGAGACGGCAGTACGGTCCAGCCGAGAAAAAGAAGGAGGATTAATGCCAGAGGCGCCAGGCTGCGCCGGAGGTTGTCAAATATCTTCCAGCGGGATAAAGCGGAGATCGGATTATTCCGGGAGGATGCATCTATGCCGGGAACACGCGGGAAGAGCCAGCGCAGGATCTGCCAATCTCCGCGAATCCAACGGATGCGGCGGCTCACGTCCGCGCTGTATCTCGATGGGTATGCTTCGTAGAACTGCACATCGCTGATGAGCCCGGACCGTGCATAGCATCCTTCAATCAGATCGTGGCTAAGGATCAGGTTCTCGGGGAAACGATCCTTGAGCACCTGCTCGAAGGCGTCAACGTCATAAATGCCCTTGCCGATGAATGAGCCTTCGCCGAAGAGGTCCTGATACACATCGGAGACAACACGGGTGTACGGATCGATACCGGCGTCACTGCCCCACATGCGGGCATAGCGCGACCGGTTCGCGCCGGGCAGGCTTGCAGCCACCCGCGGCTGAAGGATGCCGTATCCGGACACGATTCGCCCCCTGGCCGCATCGTAATGAGGACGATTGAGGGGATGGGTCATTGCCCCCACAAGCTGCCATGCCGTGTCTCGCGGCAGCTCTGTATCCGTGTCCAGGGTGATCACATACTTCACCTTCGACAAAACTTTCGTATTTCCGACAATCAGAGGAAAGCCGCTCCCGGAGCCCCCGCGCAGAAGCAAATTCAGTTCCGCAAGCTTTCCCCGCTTCCTCTCGTAGCCCATCCACATCCGTTCCTGCGGATTCCATTGACGGGAGCGATGAAAAAGAAAAAAAATGTCCCCTTTCCCCCCGTATTTCTCGTTCAACGCTTCCATGCTTTGCCGGGCCAGCAATAACAGCGGTTCGTCTTCGGCAAGTTTTTCCTCGGAAGCATCCGAAAAGTCGGTAAGCAGCCCAAATCGCAGGTTTTCACCCCGGTTTGCCAGAAACCGGACTTCCAGAGCATCCATAAGCTGTCCAACGTTTTCTGCGCTGGTAATCATGGTGGGGACCACGACCAGCGTGGACGATTCAGGAGGAATCCCTTTGGAGAAATCCATTCGTGGCAGCGGATGCGGTGTGGAAAGTCGTGTCGCAAAGAGATCGACCAAAGCAATGGCGAGCTGACTGACAGACAAAAGTCCGAGAATGCCGACAAGCCAGAGCAAAGTTCCGTCCATGCCGTCTGAACGGGTCTCCGCCAGCAGACCGGCGGCAAAGATCACTGCAAAGAGCAGAATGGTGCCGAGATAAAGCGACAAAGGAAACCGGCGACCGGCTCTTCGAAGCAAATCCATTGGGGTTGACCTGACCCGCGCACGCCCTTCAAGCTGCGCCAGCCCCTTATCGATCAGGTAGAAACCCACATGGGTTGCGCGGTTATCGCCGTTTTCCCCGGCGGCGTCTTGTCGGGCCAGCCCGATCGCTTCACGGGCCACTTCCTTTTCGGAGAGTTGACTCTTCTTGGCGACCTCCTCCACGACGTGACGGTATTGATCACGAGTGGTAAAATCCATCCTGTCATAAACTCCGGCAGGGTCCTCCCGCAGGGTTTGTTCAACGGCGCTCATGGTGTCGACGAATTGGCGCCAGTCCATGGCGTTCAGGAAGCGCAGGCTCCCGATGCTGTTGCTGATGGAAAGCTGATCCGCCGCTTGCTGTTGATTCTCCGAATGAACCATTTGACCGATGGTCTGGTAGGACTCCGAGAGTTGCTGTTCGATCCACGTGAGGGGCAACGCAAGAGCGGCGCCCTGTCCCTGAAGGCGACGGGCAAGCTCGGCAACAAAGGAACTGACCATGGGCGGGTTTGACCGTGCCATATCGGCAATCGTCAGGATCAGGCTCTTCGGGTCCTTTTCCGCTGTTTCTGAAATCCTGTCCGCCCAATAATCGGCCCGGTTCCGGTCGATCCTGTCAATGGCAATCCGCGCTGCAACCCGCCTGAGATTTTCGATCAGCGCCAGGCGCAGCATGATGGGAATTGCCCATAATTCGCCCAGCCGCAACGTCGTAACCGTCTGGTAGGCGGCGACAAAGCAGCTGAGTCTCTCCGGATCCACCCGGCCGTCGCCGTGGGAAATCGTCTCCAGCGCAATGTCATAGACGCGGGGAAGTCCCTTTGATGGGCCGGTTTTCAGGTGGGGAAGTCCCTTGGCGTAACCTTTCGGCAGAAGCCGCTTCGCGGCCCGAATCTGTTCCTCGATCAGATAGAAGTTGTCGAGTAACCATTCCCCTGCCGGAGTAATTCTGAGATTTGTCTCCACGATCTCGATCACCTGATCGCGGACCTCAAGGAGAACTTTTTCGTTCTCGGCAAGCCTTGACAACAGCCGTTGCGGGACATGTTCCTCGCTCAAGGCGTGCAATCCTGCAAGGACTTTTCCGTGTTCCTCCATCTGAGAGGAACTGAACAGTTCCGACCGCAACGGCGTTTCGTCACCGGCGCTCGTTTGCGCAAGGATATTCCCGCGGAGTTGCCCCTTGAAATGAAACATCTTTGCCAGAATGGTTGGGATGGAGTACGTCAAGATAAGAATCTCCTTTTAGGGGGCCTGCCACCCCATGATCGGCACCGTGCTGATCCGGATTGACTATTCCAATTCCGATTCGATTTCGTCAAATGTATCCTCGATGCCGTACAGAAGTTTGTCAGCCTGGGCGAGCTTCCAGTCGGCGATATTCTCTTGAATAATCTTATACTGGCTCCGGAGTTTCTCACTATATCGGAGAAGCACCTCTCTGAGCGGCGTTCCATCATGGCGGTAAAGAAGCTGATCCAACTGTCCCACCAATTCGTAGAGGGAAGGATTCCGGTTCGCCAGAGTCGAATCCAGATATCCTAAATCGCGCGCCAATTTGGGGTATGTCCCTTGCAGATCTTTTTGATAATAGGGACGTATTGTCACCGTCAGTTGCATGGTTTTGCTCATGGTTGATCTCCTTATGCGCATCAGCCCAAATTTCTATGGGCTTATTTCCGTATATTCCGGGTCAGTGATGGGTGAAATTATCTATTGTATCTTCTTGAAATCGATATATCCCTTCTCCACATCCGTGTGGATGAGCTGCACCCTGAGCCGGTTGCCCACATCAACACCTTCATGCCCGTAAAGCAACCGGCCTTCAACGGGCGGATGAAAGATTCGCACCCATGTCCCCTTGTCGGCGGCACCCGTGCACATGGCGTCAAACTGATCTCCGATCCGCGAAGAAAGCAGCATGGCCGCGGCCGATTTGGCAACGAGCCGTTCTACCTTGTTGGCATCATTTTCCTTCTCCGTGCAGTGCCGGGCCAGTTCCATCAGTTCGTCCCGGCTGTAGGGCATGGGCGATCCGTCCAGGGTTGCCTTCAGGATGCGCTGGGTAACCAGATCCGGAAAGCGCCGGTTGGGGGCCGTTGCGTGAGTGTAATCTTTGACGGCAAGGCCGAAGTGGCCGGGCGCCGTCTCTTCCGGGGATTCGACCACATATTCACCTGGGCCGAGCAGTTTGATGACGGATAGAGAGAGATCGGGAAAACGAATCGGGTCGGCT
>CAIVVZ010000270.1 GCA_903909505.1 uncultured Desulfobacteraceae bacterium | reverse complement strand
CTGGTGATGAACGATATGGCCACGGTTCCCAACAGCGGGCCTTCGGGCGGTAGCCGTCAGCAGGTGATGACCGGTAACGCCATTAAAAACGGCTGCGACATGCTGATGAATGCCATGCGCAAAGCAGATGGGTCTTACCGGACCTACGCGGAAATGAAAGCTGAAAATATCCCGCTGAAATATTCGGGCAAATGGACGGCTTCCATGTGCACGGCATGCGATGAAAACGGCCAGGGGTCGCCCTTTCCGGTTTACATGTACGGCGTGTTCATGGCTGAGGTAACGGTGGATACGGCCACCGGCAAAACAGAGGTGGATAAGTTCACGGTTTTTGCCGATGCCGGAAAAATCAACAACCAGCTTGTCGTGGATGGCCAGATTTACGGCGGCGTGGCCCAGGGTATCGGTCTGGCGCTTTCAGAGGATTTTGAAGACCTCAAAAAGCACACGAGCCTGAGCGCCTGCGGGCTTCCGTACATCAAGGACATTCCCGATGCCATCGACATCCATTACGTGGAAACACCTCGCGAACATGGACCATTTGGCGCAGCCGGCGTGGGAGAGCTCCCGCTGACCTCTTCCCACGTGGCGGTGATCAATGCCATCGCCAATGCCACGGGCGTGCGGATCACCCAGTTGCCGGCCCTTCCGCACAAGGTTCTGGCCGGATTGAAGAAATAGGTGGATCAGAAAGAATTACGGCTTCTGGAAAACCGATGTATTCAGGAAGAGCCGCCGGAGTGCACGGCGGCCTGCCCGATTCATGTGGATGCCCGGGCCTTTGTGGGTCAGATGGCCCGGGGTGATTGCCAGGAAGCCTGGAAGGTGCTGAGAAAAACCATGCCCTTTCCCGGCATCCTGGGGCGGATCTGCGATGCGCCGTGCCGGGACCGCTGCAAGCGCACGGAAGCCGGACAGGCCATTGAAATCGGTTTGCTGGAGCGCGCTTGCGTCACGACGCCGGCGCCGAAACAGCGGATTCTGGCGCTTCCCAAAAAGGAAAAGCGCATTGCGATTGCGGGAAGCGATCTGGACAGTCTGACCGCGGCCTGGGACCTGTCCCGGAAAGGGTATGGGGTTACCTTGCTTGAATCCGGCGAACAGCTCGGCGGCTGTCTGCTGGCCATGCCGGAAGCCATTCTGCCGTGTGACGTGGTGGCGGAAGAGATCCGTGAGCTTTCCGCACTGGGCGTGGAAATTCGTCTGAATGCTCCCATCCATGATACCTCCTTCCTGGCGGACCTGCGTCGTGACTTTGATGCCGTATATCTGGGCCTGGAAGGCTCCGAGGCGCTACGGAATGAAGTCGACGGCGTATTTGTTCGCGGATACTTTCAAAAAGATACAGCCTGTTCCCCGGTCTGGCAAGCCGCGGAAGGGCGCCTTGCCGCCACATCCATGGACCGGTATTTGCAAAAGGTTTCTCTGACAGCGGGCCGGGACAGGGACGGCCCATTCTCCACAAGGCTTTATACCCGAATCGATGGGGTGATTCCCCTGCCGGCTGTGCCGCCCCTGGATCCGGCCCTGGGATATACGCCGGAGGAAGCCATTCGGGAGGCCGGCCGTTGCCTGCAGTGCCAGTGCCTGGAATGCGTCAAGGTCTGTGCCTATCTGGAGCGCTTCGGCGGTTACCCGAAAAAATACGCCCGTGAAATCTACAACAACGCCTCCATTGTCATCGGGTCGCGTCAGGCCAACAAGCTCATCAATTCGTGCAGCCTCTGCGGTCTGTGCGAGGCGGTATGCCCCGAAGATTTCGCCATGCAGACCCTTTGTCTGGATGCCCGAAAGGACATGTTTCAAAAGGGCAAAATGCCGCCATCCGCCCATGAATTCGCGCTGCTTGACATGGCGTTCAGCAACAGCGATCAGTTTGCCATGGCCCGTCATGAACCCGGACAGGAAACCAGTGCGTCCGTCTTTTTCCCCGGGTGCCAGCTCAGCGCATCTTCTCCAACAATGGTGAAACGGGTGTATGCGCATCTTCGCCAGGTTTTCTCCGGCGGCATCGGCCTCATGCTGGGATGCTGCAATGCCCCGGCAATCTGGGCCGGGCAGGCGGATCAATTTCAAACGGAATTTTCAAGGCTTCGGGAACAGTGGGTTGCTCTGGGCAGGCCGGAGATCATTCCGGCCTGTTCCACCTGTTACCAAATTTTAAAGACGCATCTGCCGGAAGCGAAAATCCGATCTCTCTGGCAGGTTCTGGAGGAAAAGGGCCTGCCGGCTGATCTTTGCGTGAAGGACGGCAGGTCCCTGGCTGTCCACGACCCCTGTACCACCCGTCATGAACCCGGGATTCAACAAAGCGTGCGCAGCCTGCTGCACCGGCTGGGCCAGCCGTTTGAGGAACTGGAACTGGGCCGTAATCATACCGAATGCTGCGGGTTCGGCGGCTTGATGCAAAACGCCAATCCCGATCTGGCAAAAACCGTTGTCCAGCGGCTATCCGGTAAAAGTTCCGCGGATTACCTGACGTACTGCGCCGGTTGCCGCGACAACCTGGCGGCATCGGGGAAACGCGCGGTCCACATTCTGGATCTGATTTTTCCGGATGCCGCAGGGCCTGACCCCGGCGCCCGGAAACGCCCGGGCTGGTCCCTGGGTCAGGAAAACCGCATCCGGTTGAAGGAAGAACTGCTGAATGAATTGTGGCGGGAAGGCTCAATAAAAATGGATGATCATGAAAAAATGGAATTGAGCATTTCGCCGGAAGTGCAGCAAATTCTGGAAGACAGGCGGATCCTGATATCGGATATCCAAAAAGTCATCCATCATGCGGAAAGCACCGGCGATACCCTTTTTCATCCCGCAACCGGGCACACCATGGCCTCTTTCAAGCCTTACAAAGTCACGTTCTGGGTGGAGTATTCGGAAGCCGGAAGCGGCTTTACCCTTCACAATGCCTACAGCCACCGGATGGAAGTTGCCGGAAAGGGGCACCCATGAACGGAGACTACAGCCGGCCCGAAGATTTGACATGGAAGTGCCGCAAGTGTAATGTGAATCTGGTCGTGGGGCCTGCAACACTGTCGTATATGGACAACCGGATGACGGCGGATCTGCCCCAATGTCCGATTTGCGGCTTTGTTCTGATTTCCGAGGAACTGGCCCTCGGGAAAATGGCGGAAGTGGAACAGGTTCTTGAAGATAAATAAGGCGAGCCTCATATAAAGTCAAATTCAGGCATGATACAGTATGATATACCGGAAAAGCTGCGGGCCGTTATCGGCGATGCCATCCGGCCGGGCGGTCTGGCACTGACCGAAAGAGCGTTAGATTTCTGCGGATTTTCAAAGGGTGCCGGAATCGTCGATATCGGTTGTGGGTTTGGGACAACGCTCAACCATCTGCGGGACCGCCATGGCTTTCGGGTTTGTGGCATCGATATATCGGCGCGAATGCTTTCCGAAAACCGCCAGCAGCCGGTCATTCAGGCGGTTGCGGACTGCCTGCCGTTTGGTAAGGGTGTTTTTGACGGTATTTTCTGTGAATGTGTCCTGTCGCTGCTGCCTTTGCCTGAAAATGCCCTGAGTGAATTTCATCGGGTCCTGCAACCAGGTGGATATCTGGTTCTGAGCGACATTTACCTGCGAAATCCCGGTCAGACGCAATATCTGGAAAATCAAAATGACAACAGGTTAGCGGATAACACGGGTCATACAACCGCTTATGTTCATACCTGCCTGCCTTCTGATGATTTGTCATCCTGCCTGTCCGGTGCCGTTGCAGAGTCCGAGCGGATCACGCAGGTGAAAAACATAGGATTTGAATTGCTGCTGTGGGAGGATCACAGCGGATATTTGAAGGAACTGGCTGCCAGGATTGTGTGGGCTCTGGGTTCGCGCGAGGGGCTGATGAAACTCTTCTTCCCCGGTGCCTCTTCCATATGCGACAGGGACGCGATCCAGCGCGCCCGGCCCGGATATTTTTTATTGATTGCCCGTAAAAAAGGAATGACAGGCCCATGAACGATATCGGTTTCAGGCTCATTCAACTAGCCGGCAAAGGCTATTGCTGCAGCCAGATTCTGGCGATTCTGGCACTTGAGATCCAGGGCAGGGAAAATCCGGATCTGGTGCGCGCCATGGCTGGCCTTTGCATGGGGGCCGGAAACAGCGGCGGCGTCTGCGGGGTTTTTACCGGCGCGGTCTGCTTGTTGGCCCTATACGGCGCAAAAGGCGCCGACTCGGAAAAAGAAGCGGACAGACTCCCCCTGATGTACGCCGAGCTGAGCGAGTGGTTCGAGCAAAGCGCCTGCGCGTCTTTTGGCGGGACTACCTGCAAGGATATCATTGGCGAAGATTCCCGCCAGCCGAATCCGGAACGGTGCGGCCGCCTTCTGGTGGACACCTGGGGCCGCATTCTGGAAATCCTTGTGGAAAACGGTTTTGATCCGTCTATTTGTATGCATCCCTGAGAATCGCCGAGGCGCTGGTGCCTGAATTGGCGAGGGTCCTGGCAGCGTCGACCGACAGACCCTGACCATGCCCCTTGCCGATTCCCTGAAATATCCAGGTGCTGTTTGCGGCATCGCTTTGAATGGACTCCGGGCAGGACGGCAATTTCAATCTGGCGCGAAAGACTTCGCAAGAAACTTTTTCCTCTGCTTCCGGATACATCAGGTGAACCATGATTTCTCCGCTTCGGGTCCTTTCCCGCCGCAGATCGAGAACTACGGATTCGTCGACCAGTTGTTTCAGCTCCCGGAAGGGGATCTGCTTTTCCCATCCGTTGCCCCCGCCTTCGGAAAAAGAAAGCCAGTCCAGTTTTTTCAGTGTTGCGACTTCGTCCAGCAGCCCGAGAAGGGAAAGGTCGGTTTTACTCGGCGGCTTTCCGGACCCGTCCTTGTCCAGCCCCTGAAAAACCATGCAGTGGGTCGAGTCGCAAAGGGATTGGGTATCCGGATGGCGGTGGCCGCCATGAACCCCATTCCAGACAATGGCTGCCCGCAATGCCTTTTGGGCCTCGCCCCGCAGATCCTGAGCTTCCGAAGCCAGAACCGCATCGGCATAGGTTTCGGGGTCGGTTTGGAGGACGACTGCATTGCCGTCCGAATCGCTCTGGAGAAGACCCGAGACCCACCTTTCCGAGCGGCTTCCCCGGGCCGAGGAGACGATTTTAAACCTTCCGCAGGTACTGAAACGAACGCTCCGGCCGCCGGGCTCCTCCCTTTCCACGCTCGGGCACACGTCCTGAATCTCCCACGAAGCGCGGGGCGTAAGCGAAAGAAGCCGGACCCGCACCCGCCCGGTTGCGGGCGTGTAGCGGGACGACCATGCCTGCAGAACCTCCGAAGCCCGGCGGATGTTCGATGCGCCATTGTTGCCATTGCCGCGGAACACCGCCAGGAACAGGGGATCTTCCTGAGGCCAGGCCACCATGAGATGCCCCGTCAGCGGATTTCCCCGCGCATCGGATGTCGTTCCGGTTTTGCACAGGGCATGAAGGCGCTTCAGGATCGCTTTATGTTTTTCAGGCTCAGGATACAGCGTCGAGCCGGGGGTGAAGCCGTTTTTGGATAGCCCGTAAAATCGCTCCGGCTTCAGCAGAAGGGATGCGCGCAGCACCAGCGAAAGCTCTCGCAGATTCGCTTCAAACGGGTAATCCCCTTCCGGGCTGCGTTCCCCGACAAACTGGCGCCAGAAGTGCGCGTCCCAGCCGCTGGCCTCCTGGCCCGCAAGCTTTTCGGCAAGCGGCGCATCCTTGACAACGGATGTGAGGAAACGAAACTTCTCTGGAGAAAAGGCGTGCTTGCGGCCAAGGAGCTTGACGGTATCGCTGGCGCAAAGTTCTTCGCCGACCGCCGCGTTTGCGGCCTCAGTAAGCGATGCGGCATACGGGATCTTAAGCAGCGAGCCGGGGGGATACCGGGTCTTGAGATCCCCCTTTGCATCGAGAAGCTCACCGGATAGAAGACTGATAAGGATATAGCTGAAACCGGATCCGGCCGGGTCCCGAAGCAGCTTTTCAATTTCCCTTGAAACGCCGCAGGGCTCGGAAGGCCAGCCATGGGAAGACACGAGCTTTGAAAGCGCGCCGTAACTTGCGGCATCAAGTCCCGCGCCGACACGGACCTTCTCTCTCAGATGATTGAGCTCGCTTTCGGTCGGCGGCCCGGATACCGGTTGGGATTTCAGCTCTCCGCTGAAACCGATGGCGGCGGCTTCCTCGGCCCAGAGGGGCAGTCTGCCCGCACAGGTGCGGTGGCCGGCTTCATGCATCAATTCATGCCGCAGGTAAATTTCGGGGCCGGAGGACCCCGCGGGGTCCTCCCGCAGGGAAATCACGCCCGGATGCCAGCCGCCGGCATGGGCGGCAGTGAAAGCGGCTCCGGTCCTTGCCGGATACACCCGGACGGGCTCGGAAACGGTCGGCGTCCGATACCCCAGGGCCTGAAGCTCACTTAAGGCCAAGGCGCCGCTTCGATCCAGTTCCGGGTGGGTGGCAAGCGCGCCGAAAAAAAGGATCGTGGCCCCGGCCTCCAGCAAAATGGCCTTTCGGAAAAAGCCCATCGCTACTCAACCCGAATGCCCTGGGCCCCGGTGTTGCCCCGGATGCTCTCATCGTACATGTCAAACGCCTGGGCCGGAGGTATCGTCGCCTTTCCCGCAAAGGCCACCCGCCAGACCTGATACAGCTTCATTTCGCCCGTGGGGAGCACACTGGCGATTCGGACCGTTCTTTCTGGATATCGCAGTGTCTGCTTGACGGACGCCCAGTAGTCATTCTCGTCTGCCTGAACCCCGGCATCGGCAAGATACGTCCTGTCGTCATCGATTGCCTGGCCCAGCGATGGGATCCCATCCTCCACCACCAGAAACCGGCTTTGAACGGACCTGGCGTCCCGTATTGGCTCGCGGCTGAGGCTGACCTCGCTGATCACGACATCTCCTTTTTGCAGCGGCCGGCTCAGATCCAGCGCCTCATTGCCGGTTGCGGTAATACGCAGGAACCGCCTTTGAATCGTCACCCCGTCGGATTTGGACTCTACTGCATGATAGGGAACATTTGCGGTAATCGTGGAAAATGCGAACTCGGTCGATTCCAGCCCGTCTACAAAGATCCGTGAAAGCAGATCGGGCGCCCCGGGAGCTTCGAATCTGCCGATAAACCCGGAGGGGATGCGGGTGAGCTCGCCCATCTGGGTGCCGTCTTTCTTCCGGACGAGGATCTTTCTTGCCTTTGCTTCCTTCTCTTTTGCAAAAGCGACTGCCTCCTTACTCAGAATTCCGCGTGCATTGAAGATCACCTGCGCCGAGTCGAAGGTCGAAATCCAGTACCCGTTTTTCATATGCGAGAGAAGCAACCGCTTCATTTTGGTTTCCAGCTCGGGCGGAAGGGCGCTGAGATCATCCAATACGCCGATGGCCGAAGAAACAAGATAAGGGAAACCGAATCCGAACCCGAGGGCGTCAAATAGCCGCGCATCTCCGGCCGTTTTTCCCTCAGCCGCCATATCAAGCTGATTGAGGGTTTTCTTTAATTTTTCAATCAGCTCCCCTTGGACGTTCATCTTCTTAAAGTGCTCATTGAAGCGGTTCCAGTCCTGGTCCTTGTACGCCGCGATTATTTTCAGGCCATAGACAAGATGAGGCAGGGAAGGGCTTTTTTCCTGCCGCAGTGCTTCCACATAGGCGATCTGCTGTTTCCAGGGCTGGCTGTACAAACCGATCTCGGCCATTCTGGAAAGATTGTATCCGTCCCTTGCCGCATCGGCGTTCTTTTCCGAGCTCTGGTCATCATCATCTCTGACCTGCTCCGACAGCCATCCGATTCCCCGGTCAAATGCCCCTTCCGCGCCTTCAATCTTAAGTTCTTTTGCGAATTTCAGGGCATAGAGCGCCGTTGCGGTTATGGCCGGTGACGCGTCGGAATCCGACGGCCAGAGGCTGAATCCGCCGTTCCCCTTTTGATTCTGCCTGATTTTCCGGATGCCCAAGGCGGCATTTTTTTCCGCCTTTTCCAGAGATTCGCCTAAGGGCCCCAGTTGATCCCGGGAAATGCCCGCGCGTCTGACAAGATCCATCAGGACAAGGTTGGGGATCGTGGCATGGACCAGTTGCTCGGTGCATCCGTATGGGTAGGAAACCAGAACGGATGCGGCGTTCAGGGCCGCGCCCAGGAGCCCCGAATTGACCTGAACCTTGACTTCCGTGATCCGGGCGGCATCGGGCAGTTGGGTGACGAGCGTATCCTCCTGTTGCACGCCAGAAAAGATCTGCTTCATGGCCGAGGGTTTCAGCGGGATGTCATATGCTTCGGTCCCGCTCACGTGAATTTTCTCCGGGGTCTCAAGCGACACTTTAAGCGTTGCTGCGCCATTCTCCCCCTTGGCTTCAATCACCAGGGGCAAAATCTTTTCCCCCTGTTTTTCAAGCGAGAATGACGCCTCCAGCTCTCCGGACTTCACCAGGGCATCACCTGCAAGTTCCATTTTGGACGTGACGGAGAGGCTTTGGGCAAGATGATTGACGCTTGTAACCTTAATCTCGGCCGCTTCATCCCGGCGCAAAAACTGCGGGGCCAGGACATCCACGGAGATATCGGTAAGGGTCCGAAATCTACCCCGGGTTTCGCCGACGCGGCCGTCTTTGTCCGCGGCAACCGCCGTAATCAGCCATTCGGTCACGTTGGCGGGAAGATCCACCGTGACGGAGGCCCGGCCTTTGGAATCGGTGATCACATGCGGGAACCATCCGGCCGTGTCGCGCATGGATTTCTTGGTGATTTTACTCTGGCTTTTCAGCGCTCCCAGTTTAAAGTTCGGCTTCTTCAGCAGATCGGCGTATCCATACCCTTGCAGCTCGTCCGAATAAAAAGTGGCCAGATTCAGCCTGGGCAGCGGATAGAAGAAGTCAAAGACCCCGGGCCGAAACTCCGGCTGGACCGCGTAGACGGCCCGATCGACAATGGTTACCGCAAGCTCGGTATCGGGCGCTGGCTCTCCGTCGGCATTCTTGACCAGAAAATCGATCCTGAAGGGTTTCAGGGGTTCCGTCTCTTCCCGTTCGGGCATAATCGAAATATTCAGGCGCTGGGTCCACGGGATGATCCGAAATCCCAGGGTCTGTTCCGCGTATTTTCCGCCGCTTAAAGGCACCCCGACCGTGTGATAGAATCCGGTATTATACTCGGGCCTGGCTTCCACCTCGAACCAGCGGCTTCTTCCCTTGAACGGGGTCGACCGGGTGTCGTGAATCCGGTTTCCCGAGATCGTTTCCCAGACGACCCCGCTTTCGGACTTGCCCCAGTTGACCGGCAGCAAGGCCAGAACCTGCGCCTTTTCGCCGGGGCTCAGGATGGTTTTTTCGGTGTAGAGCTCCAGTTCCCGGTTGTCAAGGACGGCTTCTCCCTGCAGGTCGCCTGCGATAAGCAGTGCGGGCTGCGAGGTGCAGGGGCGG
>CAIVVZ010000269.1 GCA_903909505.1 uncultured Desulfobacteraceae bacterium | reverse complement strand
GTCACCCTCAAATCGGCTCATCACCTGCCCCGCATGGTCAAACCGGACCATGCGGCCTTTGAGATCCACTGGAACCTGACGCTGCCGGGTGAAAGCTACAGCATCGATCCCGATGGCCTGTGGGAGCGCGCTATGCAGGTTCAAATTGCCGGCTG
This sequence comes from uncultured Desulfobacteraceae bacterium, assembly GCA_903909505.1. Classification (GTDB taxonomy): domain Bacteria; phylum Desulfobacterota; class Desulfobacteria; order Desulfobacterales; family Desulfatirhabdiaceae; genus RAAP-1. The sequence continues at coordinate 16,796 of CAIVVZ010000269.1, read as the reverse complement.
TGATGCGCTGACCCTTTCACCCGAAGACCTGCTGCTGCACCTTTGCCTGCACACCTCCTACCAGCACCAGTTCGCCTTTGGCCTGCGGCCATCCTGCGATATCGCGGAAATGATCGTCCGCTTCGGTTCTACCCTCAACTGGCAGGCCATAACAGAGCGTGCCACCAGCAGGAGCTGGCAGCGGGGCGTTTGTCTGGCCCTGCAACTTGCAAGGGAACTGGCTGGTGCTGATGTTCCGGTTGATTTTCTGGAGAGGCTGCGTCCATCGGATGGTACCGAAGCTATACTTGAAACAGCACGTGCTCAGGTTTTTACAGACAAAAAGTTTGCATTTTCGGTCCCTGCGCCTTTTGCGGAACTTCTGGAAACTAATAGCCTCTTGGATAAAATCCGGATTTTCTGGCCGCGGGTTTTTCTTCCCAAAGCCATTATCTCAGCTCAATATTCAGTTCCAATGGATTCCGTAAGAATTTACTTTTACTATCCCCGCCGCTTTGTCGACGTGTTGCGACGGCATGGACATACCCTGAAAAAACACCAACAAAACGATGCTTTGCTTAAGTTTCTTGCCGGGCGCACAAAAACGATTGCAAACTGGCTGGCCCGACCGAACCATTAGCGGTGGAGTCGCATCATGCAGGAGATGTGTGGGTATTCAATTGGCGTAAGCACGCGCGACATGAGAATGCTGAGATAGTTTGTATGCGGCCGCCAGTCGCACATCCCGCAATGTACGTAGCCCCACGCCTTGTACATTGCAATGAGTGACGAGGCTGGAGCCGCGGTGTCTATGACCATGAGGCGGGCGCCATTTGAAGCGGCAACAGCCAGTGCCTGCCCGTGCAGCGCTAAGCCCACGCCGCGGCCTTTATAGATTGGCGCCACGGCAAACTGGCCAATGCTCCAAGTGCCCGGATCGCGATAGGCAGCGACCTTCGATTCCGGTTGTGGCGGCCGCACTGTGACCGTTCCGGCAATTTGCCCGCCGACTTCGGCGATGAAGCCATGTCCGGAGGTCAATCGTTTCGCAGTGTCTTCGACAGATTGGTGCGTTCCCCAATAGCGCAGTCCTTTCATGGCGTGCGGCGCGTACGCTGCATGAATAAGATCGGTCAGATGTTCCAGACTGTCTTCAGGCAGAAGTGAACGAACGGCTATCGGGCTCTTTCGGGTCTGGTCTCGAACAGCTGTTTGTAAGGTTTCAGGATATTGTGTGATAAGCATGCAACTCCGAATCTGTTATCCAGTTGCCGTATTCAAGCATGCTTTTATAGAGCCGGCAATTCCGGCAAGGCATATCCTCACGTAGCGGTTTCAGCCCCATCAGCATATCACGGGCATAGGTCATTTTCTCGTTGTTGATGCAGTCCGTTAAATCATTTTCAAAAACATGATCGGCGTATGCACTCCAGATATTTCTGCTGCATCCGAGTAACTTGCCGTCCCAGTTGATCTGGGGACTCAGCCACATTGCATGGCACAGTTGCCGCATATAATCCCGCCGTTCTTTTTCCAGGTATTCGGCTCTATCGGCATAGCCGATATATCGCCTGATTTTTTCACGATTTTGGACCGGCAGTGCATTCGAATCAAAATTGAGCTTGAAAACGATTTCCATTTTCAGCATTTTTGCCAGCAATTCAGCCTGCTGCATTTCATGCTCGTTATGGGAAAACGGGATAAACTGAAAAATAAGGGCCGGAGTTGCGGACTGATATTTGGCCTTGAAAGTATTAATTTTCTGAATATTGGCAATCACTTTTCGCAGAATGCCGCCGGCCCGGTATTTCTCGTAGGTCTGCTGCGTAACGCCCTCTATGGCGCAGCGTACACGTTCTGTTTTATACTTCACCAGAGATTCCAGGGCATCGTCCGAGGCATCATTTAAATTGGCCCCTTCATCAATGGTGGTAACAACATTTTTTTCATAAGCATACCGGAGAATATCCGGGAGTTCCCTGTTCAAAAAGACTTCTCCGAAATTGCCGAGCTCGGCTTTGCGGATGTGCGGATTCAAATCTATTATCCGCTTGAAATCATCAAATTTTAACACGCCGTTTCCGATGACTGGCGCTGTCTCGCCCCTGGTCCTGGGGCAAAGAACGCATTCCAGCTGGCAAAGGGAACTGGCTTCAATTCGAATCGAAGCCGGCATCACCATCCGGTAGCATTCCCTGTGGTCTGATCGGTTGCCAAGGGATTCTGTCATCATATCTTTCCTTGCATGCTGTTTTGGATTTCCGCTTCCGTCAGCCAGTTGCCATGGTGTTGCAACCCTTCATACATCGAACACCTGGCGCATGGCACCGCATGATCCGGTGAAGCGCTTCCTGTAAGCATTTTACGGGCATATTCCATCTTTTCATTATTCACGCCGGACATCAGGCCATCGTCGAAAACATTTTCAGCAAAAACAGCCCATGTATTATGGCAGCAGCCAATCAGCTTTCCGTCCCAGTTGACCTGCGGGCTCTTCCAGAGATGCAAACATTTATTCCTCGCGTAATCCATGCCTGTTTTTTGAAATAAATCATGCCTGTCAAAATATCCGACGTATCGCTTGACCCGTTCCCGATTTTTTACAGAAAATGTTTCGGGAAATCTGTTCAGCTTGAATTGAATCTTCATGTTTAACATGCACGCCAATGTCATGGCCTGTCTCATCTCATGTTCGTTATGTCCGAAAACGATAAATTGGTACAAAAGATCGGGTTTGCAGGAATGATATTTCTCCTTCAATGCATTGATTTTATGGATATTGCAGATTACCTTTTTGAGCTCTCCCCCGATCCGGTATTTCTCGTAGGTCTGCTGGGTTGCCCCGTCAATCGAAACCCGCAGGCGATGGGTCTGATATTTTACCAGCGCTTCAAGCGCCTCATCTGAGGCATCGTTAAGATTAGCTCCCGTGTTAATTGACGTCATGATGCCTTTTTCATAGGCATACCGGATGATCTCAGCAAGTTCGTTATTGAGGAACACCTCACCCTTATTTCCAAGCTCCACTTTTCGAATGCAGGGATTATCGTCCACAAGTCGTTTGAAATCCACAGCCTTCAATTTGCCTTTTCCGATTATATTTCCAGGAGTGAGATTGGAGCACAGCGGACATTTGAGCTGGCATATGGAACAGGCATCTATTCGGATTGCGGTTGGCGAAATCATATCGGTCCCTTTTTTTGCATCATCCGGTTTCTGCCGATTTTATACACCGGGATGCAAGTTGTTCAACCCGTTTTCGGGGATCAGGGCGGCCGTATTTTATGGATAACGTTCTGACCCGGTTTCGAACCCTATCGGAACTCAGGATGGTTTCAATTTTTCTTTTATAATCCGGTTCCTGGTCAAAAAAGCTGAACATGACGCCTAAATCCTGCTCCTCAATCCGGTACGCCCAGATCGCCTGCTCCATCTGACGGGGGCAAAGCAGTAAGGGAACGCCCTGGAGCAGCATCAACGCACCCGTATTGTGTCCTCCCTGACTGACGGCAAACCGGCACCGTTGTCCGGCATCCGCCAGGTTCACCGGATCCGGTATGATCCGGAGACGGCTCCTTTCCATCGATTGACGTTCCAAGTCAGTGAGACCCGGAATGTATGCCAGAACGGGAAGGCCCAGTATTTTGAGCTGTGCGAGGATCGGAAGCAGGAACCGGTTGTCTGAATTGAGGTAAAGAAACACATTGTCATGGCTTTCAGACGGCCATTGCGGTTTTATGTCCGGTGATGAATACACCACAGGGCCTTGATACGGCATATTCTCACGTGCAGGGTAATGATCGAATTCCGGGTAGGTGCAGAGCAGCCGGTCCGATTCCTGGAAGATATCGGCCACAGAGGCCAACGGCGCGCATCCGGCGCTTTTTAACACCGGATTCACGGTATCGAGGAATTTCTGCTCTTTAAGACCGAGCAATTGATCGGGTATCTTGAACCAGGGCTGCAATCCGGGCATGGGGTCGGTCAACGGCGGCATTGAAAACCCCGTTCCCATGGCTGCACGCGGAATCCCTTTGGAACGGGCTGCGATCAGAGCGGTGGGGGCATGTTCGGCAACCACGAGATCGGGCTGATGAGAATCCATCAGCCCGGCCCAGGCGTTTAAATGTTTTCTGAGCGAATCCGCATCCCGATAGCCGTTTTTCAGGAGGTTTTCGCCATAGTTCTGAGAAAGGGGAAGCGGTTGCGGAGGCAACTCCCATGCGGGGGGCTGAACAAATGAAAATTCCGGGAACTGACGTTTTAAGGCCGGGTTTAATCCGGCTGCCGCCAGAATCACTTCACAGCCTTGTTTCAGAAACTCCGCGCCAACGGGCAGAATCCGATACACATGCCCCAGACCTCCCCCAAATTCCCAGCAGAACAGGATGCGCATGAATTTCAGGAATAAACGCTACCATCTGTTGTACCATTATTGCAGCAAGAATTGGTTTCGCTTTCAATATCCCAATCCGTTACTGAAGGGGGAATCCAATCGCACCTTTCATCCTTTTCCTTCATGCTAAACTCTTTTTCCATTGTATTTCCTTTCATGACATGATGTTGAATGCTCATTGCGGACGGCCAGGACATTTCGGGATGTCATTTCCTTTAAAAAATGAATCACATCCCTCAGGCAGGCATCCGGTGCGACTTTAAAATCCCTTGCCAGCAGTTGACACAACTGGTCAACCGATTTTGGCTGCTCCAGCAGATCCCATAGCTGGCTGCCCGTGGGATTAAGCTGGTAATACTTGCCGGTTTCGATGCTTGCCATCATCACATCTTCATCCACCTTGCCGACGATAATATCGTCGCACCGGCTTACAATCGTATTTCGTGTAATTTCATTCATGAAGGCTCTCTATGCGCTGAAATCTTTTTCCAATGCGTCTGCCACATCGCCCGGTGAATGGGATTGCGTGGAAAACCGCACCTCGTGCACCGGAGCGTACCCCGCCAGCCATCTGATCTGATTAAAATGTTTTGAAATCATACCCATGCTTTTGGCATATTGCAAACAAAATGTGTTCTCGGTCAAGGCATGAAACAAAGCACTGCCTTTAAGCCGGCCGATATTCAGCGAGGAATCCTCCCGCTTGAGCACATATATTTTTTTTATCGGCAAAGGAAAGCTGCAAAATTGCGCGCTGACGTTCACGGCAAATTTGGAACTGCTCCGCAAGACCTGTCCGATCAAGGGAAAGGTTTCATCCTTAAATTCGATCAAGGCATCATGCATCAGTTTGATTTCAGTATTTCCGGGCCAGACGAAGGGCCTGCCGTTTTCCATCCGGATCGCTGCGATATTGTCATCCAACAAGTGATAGCCTTTTTTTAAAAAAGTGGACAGAAGGGTTGACTTTCCCGTGCCGGACCGGGCACAGAAGACAAAGCACCCATCATCCGAGCTGATGACCCCGGCATGTAACGGGAGATAATTTCGCTGTTGGAGCAGAGCCCCCATGCCCCATCCGAATAAAAGCAGCCGGATTTCGATATCCAGCGCCCCCTTTCTGGGTTCCACCACCATGGATTTGCCGTCGGATACCAGAATTTTGGCAATCGAATAGGTGTTTATGAGGACCTGATTCCGGCTGGCTTCATATTTATACCCCGTATCTCTGGGACTCTCCAGATGCTCGTCGACAATGCCTTTTGTGATCAGAACATCGGGAGGGCTTTCAAAATCCTCGGGAAGACCGGGAAAAGGAATTTGAGATTCCAGAATCAGCCCATAAGCGCGGTAGAGATATCTGGGCTCAGACATATGAATTCAGAAAAAGACCGGTCATGATGCCCCGGATCAGCAGCGACTCCGCCAGCCTTGCGGTGCGGGGGGTTTGTTCCGACTGCAATTCTGTCCAGGCACGGCGCATCGCATCCAGATCAAGATAATATCTTGCCTTGGCACTCGACTCCAATCGATTCAGCTCGGCATTTGTTTCAGCCGGGGTTGCCAGCAGCCGGCAGGCAAAATCAGCGGCCTGTTTTCCGCGCCGCGTATTCATATGAACCTCCGGAGGCAGAATCCCGTTCATGGCCCGACGCATCAACATCCGCTCCCCTCCATGGAAACTGTGCTGCTCATCCGGAACTCCCATGCAGAACTCCAGCAGCCTGACATCCGCAGTTGGGTCCAGAACGTCCAAGCCAAAGGCAGCCCCGAATTTATGCCAAATCGGTCCGGCCATGGTTCCGTTTCTGACCATTGTCAGTTCTCGTTCCATCAAGGGCGCAATCGGCAGGCCACGGCCCGGAGCAAAATCAGCATGTTTCATTCGCTCAATCACATTCAGTCGTCTGGCGAATTCCGGGTGGATGGCGCTGTATGCTGACCACGGGGAAACAGAGGGGCGGACAATCCGATCCCGCTTCGACCATACCGGGTTAAGAACAGGCCGGAGGATATGGCGTTTTATGGCGGCAAACCATGAAACGCCGTGATGGGATCTCCATTCCGACAGCGACTGTATGCCTTTTCTCCAGTTTCCCCGGGCGAACATGAAAAATATCCGATCCATTCCGCCGCTCCAGGACACCCCGCCATTTCCAAGCTGTCCGGTCAGCAATATGCCCAATCCGCGATTTCTGGCTTCATCCATCAAAGCGAACATCCAATACATGTTGACCGCAGCGTGCATCGGAGATTGAAACAGGGAAAGCGCGCGATGAACTGCGGCAATCGGCGAAACGGTTTCAGCGGGAACAGGAAGATGCGCGATATTGTCGAATTGCCCGGCAACCGCTTGAGCCAGAGGCCATTCATCGGTCCGAGCACCGGGAAACAACCCAGTCGCCGGATATACGGGTGTTGACGTAAATGCCGTAATTTCCCGTCCTCTTTTTTTCATCTCGGTTGCAGCAATTGCCGTAACCGACCCGGAATCCAAGCCGGAACTCAGTGTTGTTCCCACCGGACGGTTTGTGCGCAACCTGCTGCGAACGGCGTTTCGGTAATGGTGCAAAAAACCTTCCACATAAGCCTGATCGGAATTCAGGCGCACCGAAGGCGCGTCCGTGAGCCGCCAATAGGTTTCGGTATGAAACCGCTCAGGTGAAACCGAAAGATTTTGCCCGGGAAACAGCAGATGTATCCCCTGCCAAAATGTATCGGCGCGTTCTGACGGAAACAGGGTGAGTGAGGAAGCAAGTTTTTTCTCATTCAGGATATGAGGAATATCAGGAAGTGATAAAATTGCATTGGGATCGGATGAAAAAGCAAACAGGGGCGGCTTGTGATAATAAAATAAGCCAGTGTTTCCAAGCTGATCTCGGGCTAAAAACAGCTTTCGGGTTTGGCTGTTCCAAGCTGCAAATGACCAGTCGCCGAAAAGATGCTTTGGAGCGTGTTCCCCCCATCGCTGATAGGCAAGAAAAACCAGCCGTCCGTCCGGTGTGTTTGCCCGTTCGGAAGTCTGAATCCCAAAAACTTCACATAATTCATCCTGATTATCCAGCCTGGCAGCGGCGACCATAACGATTTTTTGATCAGAATCACAGATCGGCATTGTTTCATAACGGGATTCAGGCGTTACAGCAATCAAAACGTGTCCAAAACCGACTGATTGCATATTCCACAGGGAAACGCCATCAGCTCCCCAATGAACCATTGCTGATTGCATAACTTTCAGCGATTCATTCGGAAACTGCCGATTATCAAAATAAACAAGACCGAAAATTGTGCTCATAATATTTTCATTTCACCCAAATGGATATGAGCATACAGCATCGGTGCGTCTTGTCAACAGAAACGGACGGTTTTCCGAATCATACGTGGGCATTATTTGATGTCTTCAGTGCCCTGAATCCCGTTCTTGACTTACAGAGAGTATATAACTATAATGATTACAAAAAATACCATTTAAGAACCCGCATGCAGATAGATCGCGCAGATCAGCCGGCAGAAATTGCGGTGGATCAAATCCGGTCAATCCGTAAAAAGAGATTGAAAAAGAATCGATTAACTGTCAAAGGCGGACGCCGCTCAACTGCGCAAACCCATCACCGATATGTACGGAGAATAGCCCAAAGCGGATTTTATGAAAATCGGCAGTATCACACTCTCAAGCCCGACGGTGCTGGCGCCTCTGGCCGGCATCACCAATTTGCCGTTCCGGCTGATCGCCAAGGAAAACGGCTGCGGGCTGGTTTGCTCGGAGATGATCAGCTCAAACGGCCTGGTCTATCATTCCGGCAAAACCCATACCATGCTGGAAAGCGTTGCGGAAGAAAGGCCGCTTTCCGTTCAGATCTTCGGATCCGATCCGTTCATGATGGCGGAGGCAGCGGCAATGGTCGAGGCATCCGGTGCCGATATCCTGGATATCAATTTCGGGTGTTCGGTCAAAAAAGTGCTCCGGACCGGTTCCGGAGCGGCCCTGATGCGGGATGTATTCAAGGCGGAAGCCATTCTCCGCGCGGTTCGAAGCGCCATCCGCATTCCGCTGACCATCAAGATCCGGACCGGATGGGATAAATCCGGCAGGCAGGCCCTGGACATCGCCAGAATGGCCGAAGGTTCCGGTGTGGATGCTATTGCCGTTCACCCGAGAACCGCCCAGCAGATGTTTCAGGGAAATGCGGACTGGACCGTCATTGCCGCGGTAAAGCAATCGGTTTCCATACCGGTCATCGGAAACGGGGATATTGCCTCGCCCGAAGCGGCCCTCGACATGTTTGCGCAGACCGGGTGCGATGCGGTCATGGTGGGCAGATATGCCATGGGCAACCCCTGGATATTTTCTCAGATCGATGCCAGGCTGAGCTCCAGGCAAATTCCCCTGGTAAATATTGCCAGACGCCGTGAGATAATGATACGATATGTAAAAGCATCCGTATGCCATCTTGGCGAGAAACTGGCGTGTCCGATGATGCGAAGCCGGCTGGGATGGTTTGTTCGGGGGCTTCCCGAAAGCAGCAGGTTCCGGGAGTCCGTCAAGTATATCTCATCAGAAAAAGAAGCTGTGGAGCGGATCGAAAGCTATATGGATCGCTTAATTCTTCATGATGTTGCAGTTACGACCGAAACATGAAAGTGTTATCCCACTCCCTTGAAAAAGGAATGGGAAAATCATTTTGAAGGTTAATTGATGACGAGGAAAGTCCAAGACCCATGATTTCAAAACGTACACGGGAAATGACATCGTTTATCGTGATGGATGTTCTTGAAAAGGCCTGCGAAATGGAATGCCGGGGCTGGCACATCATCCATCTGGAGGTTGGGGAGCCGGATTTCAACGCGCCCGAATGCGTCAAGGAGGCCGCCTGCAAGGCACTTGAGGACGGGTTTACCCACTATACCCACAGCCTCGGGCTTCTGGAGCTTCGGGAGGCCATCTGCGAGTATTATGACGCTACCTACCGGGTAAAGGTGGAGCCGGATCAGATCCTGGTGTCCTCCGGCACGTCCCCTGTCATGTTCATGGTGTTTTCGGCGCTTCTGGAGCCTGGGGACGAGGTGATCATCTCGGATCCCCATTACGCCTGTTACCCCAATTTCATTCAGTTCGTTCAGGGTGTTCCGGTCCGGGTTCCGGTCTATGAAGAAGACGGATTTCAGTACCGGCCCGAGGCGATTCAGGAAAAAATCACCGATAGAACCCGGGCTGTTTTTATCAATTCCCCATCCAATCCCACGGGAAATCTGCTTTCTGCCGAGCGGATGAAAAAAATCGCCGAATTCTCCCCTTGCATCGTCTCGGACGAGATCTATCACGGTCTGGTGTATGAAGGAAAAGAGCACTCCATTCTGGAATTTACGGACAATGCCTTTGTGCTGAACGGATTTTCAAAACTCTATGCCATGACCGGCCTGCGGCTGGGGTATGTGATTGCGCCCAAACCCTATATGCGAGCCCTCCAGAAAATCCATCAGAATTTTTTCATCTCCGCCAACTCCATGGCGCAAAAGGCAGGGATTGCCGCCCTGAAATATGCCGGCGAAGATGTCACCCGCATGAAGCGGATTTATGACGAGCGCCGGAAATTCATGATCAAAAGGCTCCGGGAAATGGGCTTCGGCATCACGGTGGAGCCTACCGGCGCCTTTTATGTGTTTGCCAATGCCCGGCACATTTCCATGGATTCGTATCAACTGGCCTTTGATATTCTGAAAAAAGCCTGTGTCGGCGTTGCGCCCGGCATTGATTTTGGAAAGAACGGCGAAGGATATCTGCGGTTTTCCTATGCCAATTCCCTGGAAAACATTGCCGAGGGAATGAACCGCCTGGAAACTTATCTGAAATCAAGAAGTTAAAAATAAGTTTGAATCTGGATCAACATGAAAATCCTGTCCGCTGAATTTATTACCAGCGCAACCCGACCATCGCAGTATCCGCCGGTGAACTATCCGGAAATTGCGTTTGCCGGCAAATCGAATGTGGGAAAGTCCTCACTCATCAATGTACTGGTCAATCGAAAACGCCTGGTCAAGACCAGCACAACGCCCGGCAGAACCCAGTTGATCAATTTTTTTGATATCAATAGCAGCATGACATTTGTGGATCTGCCCGGATACGGATATGCCAAGGTTCCGGCTTCCATAAAAAAAAGCTGGAAACCCATGATCGAAACCTATCTGTCCGAGCGGCCCACACTGAAGGCCGTTGTCATGATCATGGACATCCGCCGGATTCCGGACGAAAAAGACCTGTATCTGGTCAACTGGCTGGGGCACCATCAAATTCCGACAATCACCATTTTGACGAAAACCGACAAACTGAAAACATCTCAACAGGCTCGGCAATTAACCCTTGTTTCAACAATCACGGGTATTTCCAAGGATCAGATCATCTTGTTTTCGGCCAAAACCCGGACCGGAAAAGAACGGATCTGGGACGCCATTGAAAGGATATGCCATGCAGCAACACTCTGAGGAAGGATTCAGAACAGGTTTTATCGGAATTGTCGGTCCTCCCAATGTCGGGAAGTCCACGTTGTTGAATCGCATGATCGGGCAGAAAATATCCATTACCTCCAAGAAACCCCAGACCACCCGGAACCGGATTCAGGGGATCGTGAACCGTCCGGGTTCCCAACTGGTTTTTATTGATACGCCGGGTATTCACACAGCCAGAAGCCCTCTGAACACTCGTATCGTTGATACAGCGCTTTCGGTGATGGGCGATGTGGATGTCTTGCTTCTGGTGGTGGACGCCTCGGACGCGGATCCCGAATCCGAATCCATGTTGAAAACCGCCCTTCAGGCGCAGAGCCACCCGGTCATTCTGGCCCTGAATAAAATTGACTTGATCGCCCGGCCATCCCTGCTATCCCTGATCGCCGAATGGTCGGCCATTTATCCGTTTAAGGCCGTTGTTCCCGTATCCGCCGAGACCGGTGAACAGGTGGATGCCCTGCTTCAGGCATTGTCGGAAGTCCTTCCGCAAGGCCCTGCTTTTTTCCCGGAAGAGAACCTGACGGATCATTCGGTCCGGTTTCTGGCTGGAGAAATTGTCCGGGAAAAGGTATTCCGCCAGACCGGAGAGGAAATACCCTACTCGGTTGCCGTGACCATTGATTTATTCAAGGAAGACGAGAAAAATGCGAATCTGACCCGTATTCACGCCACCATCCACGTGGAACGCGATTCTCAGAAAGGTATTCTGATCGGCAAGCAGGGAAGCAAGCTCGGGCGTATCGGGGAGGATGCCCGCAAGGAAATTGAGAGAATGCTCGGCAAACGCGTGTTTCTGAAGCTGTACGTCCGGGTTGAAAAAAACTGGAGCAAAGATACCCGCTTCCTGTCCAAATTCGGTTACTGATGATACTTTCCTTTCACCCCTGTTTTGAGGCTGATGAGAATCGGCTCTGCGCCGGAAGGCTTCCGGATGAAAAAGACCTTGCGCGGATTCGATCCGCGGATAGTGTTATTTTGCCGCAGGGGTGCTCAAAGGAGCTTTACCGAATGGTCAGCCGGAACTGTGCCCGGTTTTTCCCCGACTACACGGCAAGATTTGCCTATCCCGGCAAGCTGGGGCAGGCAAGGCTGTTTCTGGAAACCGGCGTATGCCATCCGGACACGCAGATCTTTGAGCGTTTCAGTGATTATGCCGAGATCTATAAAAAAAATGCCCGCTTTCTGCCTTCATATCCTTTTGTGCTGAAGATGGATTGGGGCGGGGAAGGGGATAATGTTCACCTGATTGCATCCGCGAATGAGTTGGAACACCGCCTCGGGCAGGTCAAGGCCTATGAGGCTACCGGGCAGCAAGGGTTTTTGATCCAGCGGTATATTCCTTCGGGATTCAGATCCCTGCGAATTGTGGTGATTTATCGGCGTCATGAATCATACTGGCGTTCCCATGATCAGCCCGGCAATTTTTGCGCCAGCCTGTCAAAAGGCGCCCGGATGGACAGGATTTCGGATCCCGGGCTTCAGGAGAGGGCGGTCCAAGCGGTCAGCGCGTTTTGCGTCAAAACCGGTATTAACCTGGCCGGGTTTGACATGTTGTTTTCTTCAGAAGAAAAGCAGCCTGTTCCGTTGTTTCTTGAAATCAATTATTTTTTCGGCCGAAAGGGGTTCGGAGGATCCGAGGCCTATTACGCCCTGCTGATAGAGCAGATTCACCGGTGGATTGCGGATCAGAAAATACGATGAAGCCTTTTGCATGGAATTTGGAAAACGAGGATATTGAGCGGGAACGCCGGAAAGCCAGGGAACTGCGTGCGTCTCAGTGGTGGAAACGCCAATGCGCCAAGGGAGTCTGCGGATACTGCGGGCAGCCTACGCCTGCCGCAGATCTGACAATGGATCATGTCGTACCGCTGTCCCGTGGCGGAAGAACTACCAAAGGCAATGTTACGCCATCCTGCAAGGGCTGCAATACCGCAAAAAAACAGAAACTTCTCATGGAATGGACCGAGGGGCAGCCGGATTGATGATGCTCAGAACCCTTCAGCAGCGGCTATCCTTTTTTGTACTGCTTCCCGTGGCGTTATTGCTCCTCGGGATGGGCGCCGCGGGATTTTTCTATGCCCGCAACAAGCTTCTGGAGCAGTGGGGTGAGGCTGCCGTGCTTCGCCTCGAACGTGCGGCACATCAGGTGGATATGCGCCTGAACATGCCGAAAATCTGGCTCGATCTGTATCAGCGGACTTCTGAAAAGCCATATGCAGGATGGATTCAAAATGACATCATCGAACAACTCAAGGCTGTGGAAGGCGTCAGCCGCGTTACCCTGAACAGGGTCCGGAATACCGTTCCTTCAGCAGCTTCCATTCCGAATTATGCCGACTCCGCATCCGACCTGTTTCCGGATGATTCCCACATGGGCAGGCATGGTGTCGGCCGCCATGGCATTACCATAGAGGTTTCTCCTTCCTGCCAGGTCACCTGTGATGCGGGCTTGACCGTGTCCCTCATTTCCGAGCTTAAAAATAACGCGCAAAAGAATATCGGTTCTCTGGAAGCGGTGATGCCGTTTGATTATCTGATTGAAACCGTCAAATCAACCGGATGGTGGCAAAGTAACGAGGCGTTTCTTGTGGATTTAAACGGCCGGATTCTGGCAGCCACGTCGCCCGAAGGCCGGCGGCAGCTTGGCGAAACCGGAGATGTGCTCGAGCTGAAGGCTTTTGAAGCCATAAAGGAAAAATCTCAAGGCATCGTATTTGGCCCCGGTTTTCCCGTTTTCGAAGTTTTCGGGTTTTACAGACTTCAGGAAGCGCCCTGGACCCTTGTCATGATTGCTCCGGCAGAGGAAATCCTGTCGCCGATGATCTCCTTCCGGAACTATTATCTGATTATCGGTCTGGCCTCCATCCTGTCCATCCTTCTGCTGATTCGATGGGTTACGGGCAAAATCGTGGCTGCGATCAAGGAAGTTTCCATTGCTGCCGGAAAACTGGCCAATGGTGATTTCGGCCAGGCACTTTCGGTCAACAGCCGGGATGAGGTGGGAGAGCTCACCTCCAGTTTCAATGCCATGGCGCATCAACTCGAAGAACGAATGCGTCTTAAAGAGTCCATGGACCTGGCAAAGGAGCTGCAGCAAAATCTTCTTCCGCAGCAGTCCATCAATTTCTGCGGGCTGGATATCGCCGGAAAAAGCCTTTATTGTGACGACACCGGCGGAGATTATTATGATTTTCTGCAGTTTCCGGAGCTTGGGGAAAGCCGGATTGGTGTGGCGGTCGGCGATGTGGCGGGTCACGGAATTTCTGCAGCGCTTTTAATGACGACCACGCGGGCGCTGCTTCGCAGCCGAATCATCCGGCCGGGAACCCTTTCTCAGATCGTGGGCGATGTCAACCGCCTGCTGGGTGTGGATACGGCCCTGAGCGGCAATTTCATGACGCTGTTTTTCATGGTGATAGACTGTAAAAACAAATGGATTCAATGGGTCAGGGCCGGCCATGATGCGGCGGAGATTTATGACCCTGTTTCCGACAGTTTCCGGGACTTGGGAGGAAGCGGCATCGCTCTGGGCGTTGATGATGCATGGAACTATCAGCAATATCAGGAAGCCGGCTGCACCGGCGATGAGATCATCCTGATCGGTACGGACGGCATATGGGAAACTGAAAATCCTCTGGGAGAGCGGTTCGGAAAAGAAAGGCTCCGTCAGATTATCCGTCGATGGAGCCGGTCTTCATCCAGCTACATGATTGAGGCCGTCTTTTCCGCAATCACCGATTTCCGACAGACCTCCGTTCAGGCGGACGATATCACCCTGGTGGTGGTTAAGGGCGGATAATCGATCCTTGATATTGTCATTATGGGCGCCGCCGCCTATTATCTGATGCAAGCAGCGCCGGGTCTTCGATCAGCCATAATTGAAATGGATCCATCCTACAATCTTGCATCCACGCCCCTGTCCATATCCAACGCCTGAACCCAATCCGGCTTACGGTCCAATGTTCATAAAAATAAGATTCTGATTTTATACAAAATTTGATATCTTGTTATCATTCATTTTAAGGAGTTTTTATGTTCAACAGAAAAATATTAGAAGTTTTGGGAATTAATGAAAAGAATTATGGGATGTCTACTGGATTGGAATGGGGAAAAACCACCGATCAAGGCGAATTGAAAATTTATTCGCCGACCGATGGCCAGCAAATTGCTTCTGTATATCAGGCATCGGAAGCCGATTATGGATTTTTGGTACATCAGGCTGAGGAAGCATTTAAATATTGGCGCAAAGTGCCTGCGCCCTGGCGTGGCGAAATTGTTCGACAGATTGGTAATAAACTGCGTGAATTCAAAAAACCGCTGGGCACCCTGGTTTCTTACGAGATGGGCAAGTCACTGCAGGAAGGTTGGGGCGAAGTGCAGGAAATGATCGATATCTGCGATTTCGCCGTGGGTCAGTCGCGGCAGCTTTATGGGGCTACCATGCATTCCGAACGGCCTTCGCATCGCATGTACGATCAATATCATCCGCTGGGAATTGTTGTCGCCATTTCCGCTTTTAACTTCCCGGTAGCGGTCTGGTCATGGAATGCCATGATCGCGGCGGTTTGCGGCGATGTGAATATCTGGAAACCCGCCTCTAAAGTGCCGTTGACAGCCATTGCCACGCAGAATATTTTGAGCGGTGTTCTTAAAGAGAATAGCATACCCGAAGGCGTGTTCAGTCTTATCATCGGCCGCGGCAAGACGATCGGCGAGCAGATGCTCAAAGACAGGCGTATCCCGTTGGTATCGCTGACGGGTTCAACCCGGGTCGGCAAGCATGCCGCCGGCGTCATTGCCGGACGTCTGGGCAGATACATCATGGAATTAGGGGGCAATAACGCCATCATCATCACTCCCAGCACCAATTTAAAGATGGCGATTCCAGCAGTTGTGTTTGGCGCGGTCGGCACGGCAGGTCAGCGCTGCACGACGACCCGCCGTCTGATCATTCATGAATCGATTTATGAAAAAGTGAAAGCGTCTCTGTTTAAAGCGTACGGCAGCCTGCGCATCGGAGATCCGCTGGATGAAAAAAACCACGTGGGTCCGCTGATCGATAAAGGTACGGTTGCAAACTTCCTGGATGCGCTTGAACAGGTTAAGAAAGAAGGCGGCAAAGTGATTTTTGGCGGCGAGGCGTTGAACGGCCCCGGCTTTGAATCGGGCTGCTATGTGCGACCGGCCATTGTTGAAGCCGAAAATCATTATAGTATCGTACAGGAAGAAACCTTTGCCCCGATCCTCTACTTGATCCGCTACAAGGGTGACGTGCATGAGGCCATAGCCCTGCAAAACGGTGTTCAGCAGGGGCTCTCGTCCTCTATTTTCACGGACAACATGAAAGAGTCGGAAGCTTTCCTTTCCCACTGGGGATCGGATTGCGGTATTGCTAATGTCAATATCGGCACCTCGGGAGCGGAGATCGGCGGGGCATTCGGCGGCGAAAAAGACACCGGCGGCGGCCGGGAGTCGGGTTCGGATGCGTGGAAAATCTACATGCGGCGTCAAACCAATACTATTAATTTTGGGGACACGCTGCCTCTGGCGCAGGGCATTAAATTCGACATTGAATAAGTCATGGTCGTCAATTTGTGGTCTTTCCGACCGGAGGTTAGAACTCGGTTGCCAGTAAAGAGATTTCTTGCAATAATGATTCATGCCCGGATGCTGCTCCGTTATGTGGATTTTTGTTCTTAATGTCGTTGATTTAAAATTGAATTTATTATGTTCATGATATCGTTTTTGTACTATCAGATATCAATAAAGGAAAAACATGGGACTGACTTTAATGGAAGGTAACGAAGCCATCGGCTGGGGAGCGATGGCTGCCGGTTGTAATTTTTTTGCCGGTTATCCGATTACACCGGCCACAACAATTTATAATACCATGCTCAAGTTGCTGCCACCCAAAGGG
>CAIVVZ010000268.1 GCA_903909505.1 uncultured Desulfobacteraceae bacterium | reverse complement strand
CCCTGTGCCCTCATTCTTTAACTGCGCTATCTGTTCCCTTTCATCGATGCTCAAATGTCTGTATTGTTTTCCCATATCTACTTAGAGTACCAGCCCCCTTCCTGCTTCTCCAAGTGTTGCACTTCATTATTGAACCCGCGTTATCCATATTATGGTTGACCACAAAGATTTCCGCCACACTTGGATACCCATAGAGCCTACCTTCAATCTAGACATCGAACCGCTTGTCAAAGCAGTCGAACTAAAGTGCATCAAGCACGGCGAAACGCTCCCCGAATTCGATGAAGATAAGGACAAGACCTCCCAGTTGATCGCCTACATAGACCTGGTGACTGAAGTCATGCAACAGAAGACGGTGCTGCCGAAAATAATCGCTGCAAAAAAAGGGGCCAAGGCAGGTAAAATAGTCAAGGTCCGAGTCACTTCGGCCGAACTTGAGGGAATAAAATACCTTTTTGTCCGGGACAAGATAGGCATCGGGGTCCTTGAACCTTTCGTACTCGATCCGTATACGGAAGACATCAGTTGTTCGGGACTGGGCCCGATATATATCGAACATAAGGTTTTTAAGAGCATAAAAAGCATCGTCAATTTTATGACAGTTGAGGACCTGGACGAGTTTGTTCTACGCCTGGCCGAGCAAACCAGAAAACAGGTATCGATGCGTAACCCTATCAGCGACGCTACGCTGCCAAGCGGCGCACGCATAAATATCGTATACGGCACGGACATATCCAAGCGGGGCTCCAACTTTACAGTCCGCCAGTTCAGCAAAGTCCCCGTTTCTATTTTCGGGCTTATCGATGCCGGTTCTTTGAACTACCAGATGCTGGCCTACCTGTCGCTTGCCATCGGGAACGGGATGAACACATTCGTAGCAGGAGAGACGGCTTCCGGGAAAACAACCTTGCTCAACGCAATCACAACTTTCTTTCACCCCCTGGCAAAAATCATCACAATCGAAGATACACCCGAACTTCAGGTACCCCATGAAAACTGGGTCCGGGAAGTTGTTCAAACCACTAAATCGGATGATTCGAGCGGGGCCGTAACGATGTTCGACCTCCTTCGCGCGGCCCTTCGCCAACGGCCCAACTGGATACTGGTCGGCGAGATACGCGGAGAGGAAGGCGCCATCGCCTTTCAAGCCATGCAAACCGGCCATTCGGTCATGGCTACGTTCCATGCTGCATCTGTAGAAAAACTGATCCAACGCATCACTTCGAACCCGATTTCAGTACCAAAAAGCTATATAGACAATCTAAATCTCGCGGTAATAATGGCGTCGGTCAAATTGCCGAACGGCAAAGTGGGTCGGCGGGTGCTGGCTATCAGCGAAATAGTCGGGTATGACACAGAGTCAGAATCCTTTGATATTATCGAAGCATTCCATTGGGATAAAGACGTCGACAAGTTCTCCTTCCCCGGATACATGACAAGCCACATCCTCGAACGGAAGATAGCACCCCGTCTCGGCATCCCCACCAACAAACGAACGAAGGTTTATGCAGAGTTGGACCGCCGCGCAAAAATCCTCGAAAAAATGCACAAGGAACAGCACATCACAGATTTTTATGCAATCCTGGAAGTGCTCGGGAAAGCCCAACGAGAAGGTCTGTTTTAGGCCACTGTTATGTCTACTATCGTTTTGCCGTTTGAATTGCCCGCTAACATTGAAGGAATCGGAGAGCGGTTTATCGAAAACCATTATTACAAAGAACTTCCTAAAATGGTCCAGGGGCTTACCGAAGAATATCCTTTCCTGCTGGATTACTTCGGGATGCTGCCGCTTGACCAGATAGGCCTCCCGCTTTATTGCCCTGAACTCTCCAGGAAGATGTCCGGTGAAAAAAACTCAACTTTATCTACCCCAGCCAACGTAAAGGTGTGTTCGTCCACGTTCTAAGCAACCCGAAGGATAATCGAAATGCCTACATCCCCCTAGAACCCATTTTGTTCGGCAACTATACGGCCCTCATCCGCATGGTTGATGTCAAACTACTTGAACTTCGTAACGGGTTGCGCAGGCTCCTGGTTGAAGGCACCATGGAGAATAAAATCAAGGCCTGTGTGGATAAAGTTGTGACAGTCTGGGATGGCGCGGCAGGATTAACAGCGGAGCTTGACGCAAAGGGGCAAAATCCCCGACAGGCCGGAGGGCGGATCAAAATGACGGCTAAAGAAATAGCCGCCGTAAAATACCTATTCGTCCGCAACAGAGTAGGATTGGGGGTACTGGAACCTCTTATTTCGGACCCTTACATCGAAGACATCAGCTGCTCAGGAATCGGTCAGATATTTATCGAACACAAAATATTCAACAGCCTGAAAACGTCGGTAAAATTCGATCTCGCCGAAGACCTTGACCAGTACGTGCTGTGGCTTGCGGAACGAATAAGAAAACCTGTCACATTCCGTAACCCGATCGCGGATGCCGCTTTGCCCGACGGGTCACGTATCAACATCGTATACGGAAGGGACGTGTCACGGCGCGGTTCAAACTTTACGATACGCAAGTTCGCCGGTACTCCCGTTTCCATTTTCGAACTCATCGATTTCGGGTCGCTCGATTACCGGATGCTAGCTTATCTTTCGCTGGCTATCGGCAACGGTATGAACCTCTTTGTTTCCGGTGAAACGGCCTCAGGCAAGACCACGCTGTTGAACGCCATCACTACTTTCATCCACCCGATGGCAAAAATTGTCAGCATCGAAGACACGCCCGAACTCCAGGTCCCCCACAAAAACTGGATACGCGAAGTTGTGCAATCCACCAAAGCCGACGACAAAAGCGGCGCCGTCACCATGTTCGACCTCCTCAAGGCGGCCCTGCGGCAAAGGCCCAACGAGATAATCATAGGCGAGATACGAGGCGCCGAAGGGGCAATCGCTTTCCAGGCCATGCAGACCGGCCATTCAGTTATGGCAACATTCCATGCTGCCTCAGTGGAAAAACTGATACAGCGTATCACAGGCGCTCCCATTTCCGTACCAAAAACCTACCTTGACAATCTGAACGTCGTCGTACTGACCAGCATGGTGAAATTACCCAACGGCAAGATGGGGCGGCGCATCACCGGAATCGCTGAAATAGTGGGTTACGACCCGGTGTTTGATTCATTCACATTTATCGAAGCGTTCCATTGGAATGAATCGACCGACGTCTTTGAGTTTACAGGGAACATGACGAGCTATGTTCTGGAACAGCGCATCGCGCCGCGGTTGGGCATCCCGGCCCGAAAGAAACAACGCATCTACGCCGAACTCGACCGCCGCGCCAAGATCCTCAAAACCCTGCACGAAGACCAGGAGGTCGTCGGTTTCTATGAAGTTCTCGATGTATTGAGCAAGGCACAAAAGGAAGGGTTGTTCTAAATGGCCTTTTCTCTGTTCCGAAGATCGAACGCGGAGACCAAAAAGGTTGCTAAATGGTCGCCGGACATGCAAAAACTCCAGGTGGACTTTTACTGCCAACTGACCTATATGGCGGCCATGGCCACTTCCGGAATATCCCCCAGAGGACTCTTCCACTACTCAGCCGACCTGCCATATATATCCGCCCATTACTTTATCCGTGTGAACGTGGTCGCTCGCGCGTTCAACCACCATTATTCCGAGGCATGCAGGATCGTGGGCGAAACAACTGAGGATCCCTATATCAAGGGATTTCTCCTGCGCTTAGCGAGCGCAATTTCATCCGGCGAAGATCTCGCAGAATTTCTTGCCAAAGAAGCACATGTTGCTTCGGAAAACTACACCAACTATTACGAAGGAAGCCTCGAAACGCTGAAAAAATGGACCGACGCATACCTGTCACTGATTATGGCAGCCGCCATCATCGCCGTGATGGGGGTGGTAACCATGATTATCGGCAATATCAGCGTGATGTTCAACCTCGCGATGGGAACCATCGTGGTACTCGCAACTATCGCAGGCGTGTACATGATCAATAAAGGCGCTCCGCGCGAAGAGCGCACACACAACCTGCCGATCCGGTCGAGTGAACGTATCCTTATGAGCAAATTGTTGCGCACTGTCCTTCCCGCCGGCGTTATCGTGGTCGCAGCCCTCATCATCCTCAAGATGCCCCTGGGCTGGATATTTATCGCCGGCGGTTTGACGCTTATCCCGCTGGGGTTTGTCGCTGTCCGAGAGGACAACAAAATCTATAAAAATGACAACGATATATCCGGCTTTTTACGTTCGCTGGGTGCAATGAGCCAAGCCGTGAACGTCACAGTCAACGAAGCTATGACCCGCATGGATGCCAATTCTATGGGTTCGCTCAAGGATAACGTCGAATTGCTCGGGTTGAGGTTAAGCACCGGCATCCAGGGAAAATTATGCTGGGAACGTTTTGTCGGTGAAACGGGCTCTGAGCAGGTAAACCGCGCGGTAAGGATCTTTCAAGATGCGATCTCTATCGGCGGAGTGGCCGGCAGGGTGGGAAGAGAGTCCAGCAACTTTGCGGTGCAGATTGCACTGTTGAGGTCGAAACGCAAGCTGGTGGACTCGGGATTTACCTGGCTTGCGATGGTAATGCATATTGTTCTGGTAATCCTCGTCAATTTTATTTTTCATGTATTCGATACGTTTTCGGCAATGGTGCGGACCCTGATGCCCGACACGAGTGTCTCCAGCATCAACAAAGGGATCCCCTCTCTTTCAATTTTCGCAGCAAACTCCTCACAGATGAAAATGCTGATGATCATGATAACGGCCGTCACTTTCGTTCTCACGATCGCCAATGCCCTGGCTGCCTTTGCTACAGGCGGGGGCCACATCTATAAACTGGCCTTCTACCTTTCGATAACATCCCACATTCAATGTCGAAGTGCAACAGATGAAGCAGCGGCTTCAATTGGCGTTCTGAATCCCAGGCACTTTCTTGGTCGATTATTCAAACGGCTCTCCACAAGAGCCACCTGTCCATCAGTTATCTTAGCGAAATCTGT
>CAIVVZ010000267.1 GCA_903909505.1 uncultured Desulfobacteraceae bacterium | reverse complement strand
TACATTGTCGGACAGCATCGCGCCAAGCGCTCCGTGGCCATTGCCCTGAGAAACCGCTGGCGCAGGCAGCAGGTTGCGGAAGACCTTCGCGATGAAATCGCTCCGAAAAACATTATCCTGATCGGGCCCACCGGCGTGGGGAAAACAGAAATCGCCCGCCGGCTTTCCAAACTAACGGATTCCCCGTTTTATAAGGTTGAAGCCTCCAAGTTTACCGAGGTTGGTTATGTGGGCCGGGATGTTGAATCCATGATTCGGGATCTGCTGGAGCTGACCATCAATCTGCTGAAGACCCGGGAACAGGATGCCATCAAACCCAAAGCCAGAGCTATCGCCGAAGAAAGAATGCTGGATTTGCTGCTGCCCCCCAAACCCAGGCTTCAGCAAGGGGAAACCGCTAAGGAGACGCAGCTTGAGGTGGTGACCACGGGTCCGGATGAATCCTTTTCAACCCGAGAAAAACTTCGCGGCATGCTGCGAGCCGGAAAACTGGACACCCGTTATGTGGATCTGGATGTTCCCGACAGGTCCATGCCCACCGTGGAAATATTTTCCAATATCGGCATGGAAGAAATGGGCATCAATTTCAAAGATATGCTGGGCGGCCTTTTGCCAAAGAATACGCGGCGAAGAAAGATCAAGGTTCCGGAAGCCATGGAACTTCTTTCTCAGGAAGAAGCCCAGAACCTGATCGATATGGACAAGGTGATTCGACAGGCCAGGGAAAAAGTGGAACAATCCGGAATCATTTTCCTGGACGAAATTGACAAGATCGTCGGCAAAAGTGGTAGTCACGGCCCGGACGTTTCCCGAGAAGGGGTACAGCGGGATTTGCTGCCCATTGTGGAAGGCTCTACCGTTACCACCAAGTACGGTCCGGTCAAAACCGACCATATTTTGTTTATCGCATCCGGCGCGTTTCATGCCATCAAGCCTTCGGATCTGATTCCGGAGCTTCAGGGCCGCTTTCCCATTCGGGTGGAACTGGACTCTTTGAGCCGCCAGGATTTTTTCAAAATTCTGACCGAACCTCGGAATGCCCTGATCCTTCAATACACGGAACTGCTGAAAACCGAAGGCGTTGATGTCGTATTTGAAACCAGCGCTATCGAACGCATTGCCGCAATTGCGGAAGAAGTCAATACACTGACCGAAAATATCGGGGCCAGACGGCTGCACACCTTGATGGAATGCCTTCTGGATGACATTCTCTTCGATGCACCGGACCTTCAGGAAAAAAAGATAGTCATCGACGGCGATCGCGTGGATTCCAAGCTGAAAGCCATTAAAAGCAACGAAGACCTGAGTCGGTATATTTTATAGAGGAACTTGTTATGACGCCAAATGTTGCGGACATCCTGGTTGAATCTTTGCCCTACATCCGCCGGTTTTCCGGGATGACCCTGGTGGTCAAATATGGCGGCCACGCCATGGTGGATGAACAGCTCAAAGCGGATTTTGCCCAGGACATCACGCTGCTGAAATTTATTGGCCTGAATCCGGTCATTGTTCATGGCGGCGGGCCGCAGATTAACTCGGTACTGAATCGCATGGGCATCTGCCCGCAGTTTGTTCGCGGCATGAGGCTGACCGATGAGCCCACAATGGATGTGGTGGAAATGGTGCTGGGCGGAAAAGTGAACAAGGCCATTGTGGCCCAGATCAACCATCATGGCGGGAAGGCGGTGGGCTTGAGCGGCAAGGACGGCGGGCTGATCACGGCGGAAAAACTGCACATCGTCTATCAGCCGGATGAAAACAGTCCGCCGGAAATCATTGATCCGGGTCTGGTGGGGCAGGTGACGCAGATCAACCCGGAAATCATTCATACTCTGACCCAGCACGGGTTTATCCCGGTGATCGCGCCGGTAGGTGCCGGCGTTGAAGGCGAAACCTACAACATCAACGCGGATCTGGTGGCCAGCCATGTGGCCATGGCACTGACCGCCGGCCGACTCATTCTGCTGACCGACGTGGATGGCATTCTGGATGCTTCCGGCGCCCTGATTTCCTCGCTGAACGCGGAAATTGCCCATCAGATGATTCAGGAAAAAACCATTTCCGGCGGCATGATTCCCAAGGTGGAATATGCCCTGGAGGCAGTTGAGCGAGGGGTTCAAAAAGTGCATATCATTAACGGCACCCGGCGGCATGCGCTGCTGCTGGAACTCTTTACAGACAAAGGAATCGGAACAGAGGTTACGTTATGACAGTGGAACAGTCGGGAATGGATATTCGAAAATGGATGGCTCAGGCAGACGGGGTGATGGCCACAACCTACAAGCGGACACCGGTTGTGTTTTCAAGAGGGAG
>CAIVVZ010000266.1 GCA_903909505.1 uncultured Desulfobacteraceae bacterium | reverse complement strand
CATTCCCATTGAGATTCCACCGCTGCGGCGGAGGATTGAGGATCTTCCACTTCTGACAGATCTGTTCCTCAGTGAATTCGCCCGGCAGAACCATCGCCCTGAAAAAACGCTGGCATCTGCGGCGCTTGACCTACTTACCGCCTATTCATGGCCCGGGAATGTCCGGGAGCTGAAAAATCTGCTCGAGCGGCTGTCCATCATGGTGGATGGGGAGATAATCCATGAAAAGGATATTCCCTTCCCCATCAATTCAGGCGAAAAAAATGAGAAGGCCGCACAATTGGAATCCCCCCTGTTTTCCCTCTCCCGGCTGAAGGATGCGCAAAAAGCCTTTGAAGACGAGTTCATCAAACGAAAGTTGATTCAGAATGATCAGGACATTGCCGCCACCGCCAGAGCCATCGGCGTTGGGCAAAGCCACATCAGAAATTACTTAAAGCAGGTTCAGAAGGAAAACAAATAATGTTTTCGTGGGGTTGATAACCCGCGAAACCTCTTGTTTACATGGACGCAAACGGATTGAATCGCTTTTCCCGGCCGATGGTGGTTTCCGGACCATGTCCCGTATAGACAATCACCCGATCCTCCAGAACATAGAGTTTGTTTCGAATGCTGGAAATCAGGGTATCAAAATCCCCGCCGGGAAAATCGGTCCGGCCGATGGACCCTGCAAAAAGCGTATCCCCGACAAACACCACGCCGTCCGTATGCAGCGAGATGCCGCCTGGCGTGTGTCCCGGGGTATGAAGGACCGTAAGCGTGATTTCCCCGAACTGAAGGGTATCGCCATCCCGAACCGTTTGATCCGGGGGCGGCGAATTCTCGACAGACAGTCCAAATGCGGCGGAAGTTTCCGAAAGGACTTTGAGCATGGGTTGATCGAGCGCATGAATCACAAGCTTCGCGCCGGTGGCTTCCTTCAGCTTCCGGTTTGCCCCGACATGATCGAAATGGCCGTGCGTATTGATGATATACTCAACCGTCAGCTTCTGCTCCGCCAGCTTCATCAGGATTCGGCTCGATTCAGCGCCGGGGTCGATGACCGCGGCTTTTCGTGTCTTTTCACAGCCCAGAATAAAACAATTTGCCATAATTGGCCCAACGGCCAGCGATTGAAGTATCAATGAGGTCTCCTAACAGGAAATAATTGGTGAATGGTGAAAGTATTACCCCTCACGCCTTACCTTTCACCATTCACTCGTTTTTTTTAACGGCTTTTCAAATGTTCGGGTTTGGGAAAATGATCAAACACCTTTTTTGAACGACAAATTTCGTCATCGGTCATTTCAAAATTTTTCAGATCGCCTGAAAAGTATTTTTCATAAGCCCCAAAGTCCAGCAGCCCATGACCGCTCCAGTTAACCAGAATCACTTTCTCCTTGCCTTCCAGTTTGGCTTTTTGGGCTTCTTCCACCACACAGGCCAGGGCATGAGTGGTTTCAGGCGCGGGAATGATCCCCTCGGTCCTGGCAAAGGCAATGCCTGCATCATAGGCCTGGATCTGCTGAACCGATCGCGGCGTGATGATCCCTTCGTCCGCAAGCTGGCTGACGGTCGGCGCCATGCCGTGATACCGCAGTCCGCCGGCATGAAACGGCGGCGGAACAAAAGCGTGTCCCAGGCTGTGCATGGCCAGCAGCGGCGTATAGCGTGACGTATCCCCGTGATCATAGACAAAGGGCGCCCGCGTCAGGGTGGGGCAGGCAGCCGGTTCAACCGGATAGATTTCAATGTGCTTTCCGTTGATTTTATCCAGAACAAACGGAAACGCAAGCCCGGCAAAATTACTGCCGCCGCCGGCGCAGCCGATGATCACATCCGGATATTCTCCGATTTTATTCAACTGTTTTTTGGCCTCGAGTCCGATGATGGTCTGATGCAGCATGACATGGTTCAGAACGCTTCCCAGGGAATACCGGGTTTTGCCGCTCGGGTCGCTGACCGCGGCCTCAATGGCTTCGCTGATTGCAATCCCCAAACTTCCCGGCGTGTTGGGATCTTTCTCCAAAGCATCCCGGCCGGCCCGGGTTTCCATGCTGGGACTGGCCACACATTTCCCGCCCCAGGTTTCCATCATGGCTTTACGATACGGCTTCTGGTCAAAGCTGACCCTGACCATAAACACTTTGCATTCGAGTCCGAACTGACAGCAGGCAAAGGACAGTGCGCTGCCCCATTGCCCGGCGCCGGTTTCAGTGGTCAATCTTTCGATGCCGAAGACTTTATTGTAATAGGCCTGGGGAACGGCGGTATTGGGTTTGTGGCTTCCCGGCGGACTGACGCTTTCATTTTTAAAATAGATCCGCGCCGGGGTATCCAGGGCTTTTTCCAAAGAGAGCGCCCTGACCAAGGGAGAAGGCCGCCAGATGCGGTAAACGTCCAAGACAGGTTCCGGAATGTCAATCCACCGGTCCGTGCTGACCTCCTGCTCAATCAGATTCATGGGAAACACAGGGGCCAGGTCTTCAGGCCGAATGGGTTTTCCATCCGGACCCAGCGGAGGATTCATTTTGATGTCCGCAAGGATGTTGTACCATTGGCGCGGCATTTCATCCTCGGTTAATAGTATTTTTCTGTCGTTCATGAATTGCTCCTTTGTCTTCCGTTTCGGATTATTAGCGAATCAGGGTTCTCCTGGGTTGTTTCGGTGCGGGGCTTTGGGATTCCGACTGCTGCTGAGAACCGTCGTCATCCCGCGGATAAAATTCAGGTTCAGGATCAACAGAAAAAACCGGAACATCTTCATCCCCCTCAAGGTCGGAATCCTGGATGGACAGATCGGGTTCAGGCATGTCCGGAATGAATTCGCAGTTCTGATTGACCGGAATGGACAGATCTTCTGTCTCCATGGCTATGCGAATGCTGTCCAGGATGCCGTTCACGAAAGCGCCGGATTCTTCGGTGCCGAATTTTTTTCCCAGATCGATGGCCTCGTTGATGGATACTTTGCAGGGAATGTCTTTACAGCACAGCATTTCAAAAACAGCCACTCTCATAATATTCCGGTCAACGCCGGACATCCGGCTGATTTTCCAGTTATTCGAAAAGCGCTCGATCAGTGCATCAATTTCAACTCTGGCAGATGAAACCCCGCGGACGAGATTCAAAAAAAACGGGCGAAGCTGAGAGGATGGCAGAAAATTCTCGCAGAAAAGGGATAATTTCTCTTCCGCGAAACGGTCATTCAAATCCATAAAAAAAAGCGCTTGAATAGCAAGCTCCCGTGATTTTCGACGATTTCCCATAAGTTATGCCTGGTCGATGTCCTGAATCAAATTGGCCATTTCAATAGCGGATATCGCTGCATGCCATCCTTTGTTTCCAGCCTTGGTGCCGGCACGTTCAATGGCCTGTTCGATGGTATCGGTCGTGACGAT
>CAIVVZ010000265.1 GCA_903909505.1 uncultured Desulfobacteraceae bacterium | reverse complement strand
GCTTGTCGCGCGCCAGCCTCCCGAGGAAGAGGAACGTCTTCCCTCTCATTCCGAGGACCTCGCGCAAGGCGTTTTTTCCAGCTTCATTTGGGATGGTAAAGACGTCCGCATCAACGGGGTTGGGAATGTATGCGGCGCGCTCCGGCGGGATGCCGAATTCAACAAGCTCTCTTCTTGACTGGAGGCTTGGGCATATAAAGACCGGCTTGAGTTTCAGGATGATCCATAATTTCACGCTTTGCAGCCTGCCCATCCCCGTGGTGTCGCGTATCCCCCCGTAATCACCGGTGCCTCCGACTGATATGAAAACCGGCTTAGACAGGAGCTTGCCCATGATGCAGGAGACGATGCTCAGCGATGAGAACATGAAGTTGTGGATCACATCGTAATCACGGCGCAGCCGCAGCAGGTTGCCAGCCGTCTTAAGATAAAAGGACGCGCTTGCCAGCCATCTCGCGCCGAAGCGCATGGTCGTCACATTGCGGCGGGATTCGATGGCATCCGTGGTGGAGACGGATCTGGTCAGGACCAAGACCCGCCGGCCCATGTCGCCAAACCTTGCCGCCAGACGCTGGGCTTTTCTCTCCGCGCCGCCGACGACAGGAGGGTACTGGGTTATGGTGATGGCGATGCCGCGCAGTCCATCTGGCAGAGGGCTTGCCGTGCTCATGGTGGTCAAACGCACTTCCTAGGTGATTTTTTGTATAACATCCAAATCCGTGCCATTCCGTCTGAACAAATGATACCACAGTTTCTACGGACCGAGTCCTACAACAGGGGAATCGCCTATTCCGTTTTCTTCAACATGCTGTCCAAGGCGACCGCTTTCCTGGCCAGCCTAGCCATCGCTTTCTATTTCGGGATCAACGCACAAACGGATGTCTATTTCTATGCCCTTTTTGTCGTAGGCATGGTAGTCGGGTTTATATCCAACCTGAACGCATCCGTGATCATTCCTGAATCCATGCGGCTCTATGCGCAGGAAGGCGTTCAATCCAGCACGGCTTTCATAAATCTTTTCCTTTACGCATACGCCGCGATAGGCCTTGCCGTCACCATCGTGATGCTGGCAAACCCGGTGACGTCCTTTGCTCTGATCTCGAAATTCGATAAGAACCTCCTATCCGCCAATACGCGGATACTGTATTGCATCCTGCCCTTGCTGGCGTCCATGCTCATGTTGAATTTCTTGACGGATGTGCTGACTTCAAAGAAGTTCTTCACTACCCCCATGCTGACCGGTATAGTCAACAGCCTCTTTGTGCTCGGTTTTGTCGTCATATTTCACGGCAAGTACGGGGTGAGCAGCGCGGCAATCGGACTCTCGCTCGCGTATTTCATACAGGCTGTATTTCTGATCCTGTTGATGCGGCGCATCCTCAATTGGGATTTTGTCTTCAAACGAACAGCCCTGGGCGGCAGGATATGGAAGAACATGTTGTTTGCCCAACTGGGGAGCCTGACCTCGGTGCTTGCCGCATCCGTGCCGATGTACCTGATCAGCGGTCTGGGCTCCGGCGTTATCAGCGCGCTCAATTACGGCAAGCAGGTTTCTGAACTGCCCAACAGCGTAATCACCAGCCAGTTTTCGTCAGTTGCAGGAATCAAATTCAATGAGCAGCATGCGCAACAGAATTACGAAGAGTTGAACAGGGTGTTCCTTGCCGCAGCCAGATTCGTTTTGTTCATCTTGGTGCCCATAAGTTTTGCCGGATTCGCATATTCCCGGGAAATAATGACGCTGCTG
>CAIVVZ010000264.1 GCA_903909505.1 uncultured Desulfobacteraceae bacterium | reverse complement strand
TTGCAGAAGACACCATTGACTATTCGGCCTACTTCGCACCACCGTTGATGGCAAAATAATACAGTAAAATTGCCTATAAGGGTAGAGTATTGTTACTTATAGGTTTGGTCCCGGCCTGCGGCCGGGGGGAACGCTAACAAGCAATTCTATAGTTTCTGGATATCTTTCCAACATGAGAACGCTCCAGGATGTACCTGCGATATCAGATTTTCTATTCTGCCCGCATGCAATCCCCTATCTCATTCCAATCTTTCAATATATTATGATTTTACACATGACAAGACATTTCCGGCACTTTATTTATATTTCTGTATATCACGCAATAAAAACAAGAATAACAGTTTCCGGATATTATTCATGGACAGCATTCCGTTTCAGTTGCAAGCATAATTTGAGGCGCCTTTGAGAAACAGGCCGGTTCCGACTGGCAAATGGAATACAGATTGGTTATTGAATTCTGAACTGGGCAATCTGCCGTGATATCGCAGCAAGGTTGCCTATTCGTCCCCGACCTCGAAGTCCGCTTCCAGCAGGCCGCAGGTGATGAGCCGCGTTCTAACTGTCTTCGGTCGGCACTGACAAAGAGATCTGCCTGGTCGACACTTTTTCATGTCAATTCTTCGGGTCGAATGGGTAGACGCCGGATGCGTTTGCCCGTCAGGGCAAAAATGGCGTTCGCCACGGCCGGAGCGATGGGAGGCACGCCCGGTTCCCCCACTCCGCTCGGCGGCGCGTCGCTTTGCACGATATATACCTCCACTTTCGGCATTTCCCTCATGGCCAACATGGGGTAATCGTTAAAATTGCTCTGTTCCACGCGACCGTTTTTCAAGGTAATGGCGCCGTACAGAGCGGCCGTGAGTCCGAAAACGATGCCTCCTTGCATCTGGGCTTCGACCGTGTTCGGGTTCGTCACCCTGCCGCAATCCACGGCGCACACCACTTTGTGTACGCACACCTTCCCTTCGGCGCTGACGGATACCTCCACCACTTGGGCCACAAAGCTGCCGAAGGAGCTGTGTACCGCCAGACCCCGCCCGCGCCCTTCCGGCACCGAAGCGCCCCAGCCGGCCTTCTCGGCAACCAATTCCAGGACGGCCTGATGCCGCGGATGATCACCCAGCATTTGATGGCGGAACTCATAAGGATCCTTGCCTGTCGCATGCGCCAGCTCATCGATAAAACTCTCGACAACAAACGCCGTGTGGGAGTGGCCCACCGACCGCCACCACTGCACCGGGACACCGATCTTCGGGCTGTGCAAATCCACGAGAAGGTTCGGGATCGCATAGGGGATGTCCGCTGCTCCTTCGACGGAAGTTGGATCTATATCGTCACGCATCATCCCCGCAAAGAGTGTCCCGGCCATGATTGACTGACCGACTATGGTGTGATGCCAGCCCGTGATCTTTCCGTCGGAATCGAGCCCACCATTGATTCGGTCAACCCACATGGGGCGGTACCAACCTCCCTTCATGTCGTCTTCCCGGGTCCAGATCACCTTGACCGGTTGCCCCGCAGCTTTCGCCACCTGTACGGCCTCCGTCACAAAATCCAAGTGGGGATTTCCGCGGCGTCCGAAACCGCCGCCCAGAAGGGTTGTATGGATCTTCACCTGGTCGGGATTCAAACCGGCAGCACGTGCCGCAGCCTCTCGATCCAAGGTCTGGAGCTGGGTGCCGGTCCAGATCTCACAACTATCCGTTCGCAGATCGACGAGACAGTTCAAGGGTTCCATGGTCGCGTGTGCCTGGTACGGAACTTCATACTCGGCGCTGATCCGTTTGGACGCCTGCAGTAAGGCCTGTTCAACATCGCCGTCAATCCTTGCGACCGCACCACCTCCCTTGGCCAGGTCCGCATACTGCTCCCGCATGCCTTCCGTAGAGAGCGACGCAGCAGGACCTTCGTCCCAGACGATCTCGAGTGCTTCCCTGGCCCGACTTGCCGGCCAGAAGCCATCCGCCACCACCGCCACGCCGGAGGGCACTTGAACCACTTTTCTGACGCCCGGAAGGGCCAGGGCCTTGTCGGCATTGAAACTCACCACCTTTGCCCCGAATATGGGGGGACGCGCAACCACCGCGGTGAGCATGCCGGAGATCTCGGCGTCGATGCCGAAAACACCCTTCCCGATGGTCTTCTCGGGCGTATCGAGTCGTTTCATGGGGCGTCCTATGATCTTGAACGAGGAGGGGTCCTTCAGCTTGACTTCCCGGGGCTCCGGAAGCAGGGCGGCGGCCGCTGCAAGCTCTCCGTAGGTGAGCCTTTTTCCGCTGGAATGGATCACCGACCCTTTTTCAGCGCGGCAGCTCTCCTTGTCCACCTTCCAAAGGTCGGCGGCGGCGGCAATGAGCCTCTCTCGCACGCCGGCGCCGACCCTGCGCAGCCGCTCCCACTCACTTGCCATACTCGAGCTCCCGCCTGTGAGCTGAAACCCGAATTGGGTGTGGTTGTATGCGGGATCTACAGGCGCCGCCACGACTCTGATCTTCGTCCAATCGCATTCGAGCTCTTCCGCAACTAACATGGGCAAGGCCGTGTACACCCCTTGTCCCATCTCGGAATGGTTTACGACCAGGGTAACCGATTCATCGGGGCCGATGCGAACGAACGGGTTCAGACTTATGCTCGCCCCGCCATCCGTATCGGCGTTCGGTGTCGCACTCCTGAACATTCCCTGCCCTTCTTCTTCTGCCATCATCCCGGACGCCCGGTGCACAGCGCCTCGGATCCGCTGATAGGTGCCGCATCGACAGATGTTGCCGGACAGGGTCCGGTCGATATCTTCGTCCGTCGGATTCGGATGTTCCGCCACAAGAGCCGCCGCGCTCATGATCTGGCCTGAGTGACAATAGCCGCACTGGGGAACATCCTGTTCGATCCAGGCCCGCTGAAGGGGGTGGAGTCCGTCGTGTGAGAGCCCCTCGATGGTCGTGATCTCCTTACCCGCCACCTTGGAAACGGACGTGAGGCAGGAACGGACGGCTTTTCCATCCACGAGCACGGTACAGGCGCCGCAGCGTCCAATGCCGCATCCATATTTTGTTCCCGTAAGATGGAGCTGTTCCCTGATAACCCACAAAAGCGGTGTGTCCGCTTGAACGGCAACCTTGTACTCCTTCCTGTTAACGTCGAGTTTGATCTCGTGAAAGCCTTCTTGCGTATTTTTATCGTTCATGGAAAAACCCTCCTAATGAGCCGACATACGGATTGACAGATTTGAAATTTCGGTAATATATCGCGCCCAAAATGCGTATGGTGGGAAAAGCCCTCCGATGGGGGGCCGGTGCCAAAAACCGCAAACCTGGAAAGACCTTTTTTTTAACACCAGGCAAGTAACCGATCACCGCAACCAGGACAGCAGAATAACGGCAAGGGTCAGCGAAAAGGCGAGATACTGAAAAGACGGACCGGGAGGTTTTTTCAGAACACATTCAAAAATGCAACCGAACACCATTCCGCTTCCCAGACCAAAAAGATGGGCCAGAATATCGGTATGCTCTCCTTCGCTGAACAGTCCCAGCAGACAGAGACCGCCTCCCAGGGGAAGCCAGGCCCTGAAGCGCTGTTTGGAAACCCGGAAGCTGCTGAATGTCTGATGGGCGATGAGAATGCCGACCGCCCCAAAGACCGCCGTGGATGCCCCGATCGAAAGATGGGCGGAGCGGTAAAGCAGCGCGGTAAGATAGTTACCCAGGGCGCCTGAGGCCAGCACGCAAAAAGCACCGACCCCAAACCCCTGAACACTGCATACGACGGTAAAAAAAAGCGCCAGACTGGCCATGTTGCCGGCAAGATGAACCGAATCGGCGTGAATCATCAGGGCGGTTACGGTCCGGTAGGTCTCTCCATTCAGGATGGAAGATGCGGACGCACCATATTTTTCCGCAAAAAGCGGAATTCCCCCATGTTGGACCATGAAAATATGGCCGGCCAGCAACCCCAGAGCCGCCCCGATGCCGGTATGGATTTTATGGGGAATACGGCTCCAGTCATCCTCTTCATCAGGGGTTTCACGATTTTCCCGAAAATAGCTTTCAATCTCCGCCAGGGCTTTTTCGCTGTCCCCGGGAAGAACCGATACCGTCCAGTTGTCCGGCTGCCCGGATACCCGGTAAGTAATCCCCGCGGATGCCAGAACCAGCAGACAGGTATCGGCATCATCATCCGAGAGATTGACAAAAAGCTCGATCATCGTTCAGCCGACAAATCCACTCGGGCAAAAGACAGGCTTCCTGCTTTGCCGGAGGCTTGCTGGCGGTGAATTCACTATTGCAACAATTTCCACTGGCCCTCTGAGATCTGAACCAGAACCATGGAGTCCATCCCCAGCCCGTTGTGATCTTCGGGCGTGATGTTATACGTGCCGCTGACCCCGACATAGCCCGTAGTTTTTTCGATGGCGTCCCGAAGTTTTTCATTGTCCGTGCCGGCTTTTTTCATGGCGTTGGCGACAATGTATATCGCATCCCAGGCATAGCCGGAGTGGGTATTGATGGGGAACTGCCGGTCATAGTGAAAGACATCCCCGTATAAATGAATAAACTCCTGAATGACTTTTTTCTGGGGATCGGTATCCAGAAGCTGTGAGGCCGCCATCAATTTTGTGGACGGCATGATATTGCCCTCGGATGACTTTCCGGCCAGCTCGATGTATTTGGGATCCGGAAGCCCGTGGCATTGGAAAAGCGGAACCTGAATGCCCAGTTGCTTGACATTCTTGGCCACGATCGAGCCGGCCTTGCCGATGGTCCAGCAGACGATGGCATCCGCAGAGGCCGTCTTGATGTTGATGAGTTGCGCCGTCATGTCACTGTCCGTTGCCTGAAAGGATTCAGCCGCCACAATCTTGATTCCGTATTCGTCGGCCAGGGTTTCCAGCGCAGCCTTTCCATCCTTGCCGAAACCATCGGCCGCGGTCAGGATGGCAATTTTCTGCATGCCTTTCTGCTTCAGGTAGGTATAAATTTTTTGAACGGCAATCGAGGTCCGCTGAGGGGACTTGAAGGTCCAGTGAAAAGGACCGAACTTGCCGCCCGCGATCACCGCATCTCCACCAACCGTCATGAAGGTGGGGACTTTCATCTGTTCGATGGTCGGCTTAGCCGCCATTCCGGTGTCGGTCCGTGTGGGGCCGATGATGGCAACAACTTTATCGGATTCGGTAAATTTCTTCGCGATGAGCGCAGCCTTTGTGGGGTCGCCTTCGTCATCCGCAATCACAAGCTGCAAGGGAGTGCCATTGATTCCGCCTTCATCATTGATTTTTTTTACAACCATTTCAGCCACCAGCTTTGTCGGGGTCCCGATCGCGGAAGAAGGACCGGTGAGGTCAAAAAAAGCCCCTATTTTGATGGGATCCGCCCAAGCCGTTCCGGCCGCCACAAACGCGGACAACAACAAGCCCGCAGTCAACCATTTTTTCTTCATGAATCCTCCTTTTTTATGAATAGTGACAATTAAAAACCAAAGCGCTCAAGCGTATTCCCGTCGCAATTCCTCAAGCATTTCATCGGTCAAACGTTCGCTTTTTCGCAGGTCCGCGAACTTGTCCAGCAAATCGTTCACAGTCAACCGCTGTTTTTCTTTCAGGGGAATGTCGTCGATGATCTGGCCTTTGTTCATCATGATGGTGCGGTTGCCGACCTGAAGCGCCTGCTGCATGCTGTGGGTAACCATCAGGGTTGTCAGATTTTCCTGTTCCACAAAGTTTTGGGTCAGCCGGATCACCTGAGTAGCGGATTTTGGATCCAAGGCCGCGGTGTGTTCGTCCAGCAGCAGCACCTTGGGCCTGCGCAAAACAGCCATCAACAGGGTCAATGCCTGCCGCTGCCCGCCGGACAGTGACCCGATGATATTATCCAGTCGATCTTCCATCTGCATCTCAAGCTGTTTGACAGCCTGGCGGTATGAATCGCAACGCGCGTTCTTGAGCCCGATTCCGGGCAGGCATTTTTGATCCCTCAAATAGGCGATATGCAGATTTTCGGCAATGGTCATCTGTGTGGCCGTACCCATAAAAGGGCTCTGGAATACGCGTGATATCGCTTTGGCCCGCTGAAAATCCTTTTTAGTGGTCACATCTTCCCCGTCAATGACGATTTTTCCCTGATCCGGAAGGAAAGAGCCGGCCACAGCGTTCAACAAAGTGGATTTCCCGGAGCCGTTGGTGCCGATCAAGGTCACGAAATCACCCGAAGCAATGGTCAGATTGATCCCTCTTAAGGCATAGACTTCGTTGACCGTGCCGGCATTAAATGTCTTATGCAGATCCGTAATTTCAATCATAATGGTCGCTTAATTTTTGCAGCCCGATTCATAAAGGCCTCGGGCAGTTCAATCCTGTTTTGCCGGTGCAGCCGTCCGGGAGGATTCTTTTTTAAGAACGTGGCCATCTTCTCCAACAATGACCGTGGCCTGGTCAAGGAGTTCCGCCGGAATCGAAATACCCATTTTTCGGGCTGCCTGCAGATTCACCCCGATGGTTAACCGAGCGTATTTTTCAAACGGTATGGACTTTGGATCTTCGCCTTTCAAAATCCGATCCACGATATGCGCCGCCTGAATGCCGCTGGAGGTGTAATCATAGCCCAATGCGCCCAGAATCCCATCCGAAAGTCGTTCCACATCGCTCATGAACACGGGAATTTTTCGGGATTCAGACGCCTTTATGACCGAATCCAGCGCTGAAAAGACTATGTTGTCCGTCGCCAGCACAAACACGTCAATCTGTTGCCGGACCAGGGATTGCGCGGCCTGGTATACCTCGGATGAATTGGTGACGGTAGCCCCGACAAAGATCGCATCCGAATCCTGTTGAACGGCCTGCTGCAATTGTTCCACATTATAAACCGAATTGGCCTGACCCGCATCCCATATACAGCCGATCTTGATTTTTCCCTTCAGGATTTGACGGACCATTTTAAGGGTCTTATCCATCGGGACTGAACCATAAACTCCGGTGACATTGGGCAAATGATCCCTGTCCGACCGGCCGGCATCGATAATGAAAGGATTGGCGACGGTGGCAAAAACGATCGGCCGGTTTTTGATTTTATTCATTGCGGCCTGAGTGCATCCGGTTGAGATGGGAACAATCACATCGATCCGGTCCGAAATGAATTTATCCAGGATGGTGTTGACGGAAGACATATCGCCATTGGCGTTTTCGACTTCAAACAGGCAGTTTTTCCCGTTCCGGTAACCGATGCGCGCCATCTCTTCGAGAAAAGCATCCCGGGTGATATTCAAAATGCCGTGATCGACAAGTTGGATGACACCCACTTTATGGGTTTTTGCGGCAGCCGGACGATTCGATAAAAAAGCCTTGATTCCCGGAAAACTCATCACCAGAATCAGGACCGCACCCACGGCGACCCCCCAGCGGTTCCGATAAATAGCCGTTTTTAATCGTTCACCCAGATTCGTTTTTTGGGATTCGGCGTTGCCGACAGCGCCCGAAACCACCAGGGTTGCAAGCACAAAACCGGCAGTCAGCAGTTTCAGATCAATGGGGTTCATTCCGACAAACAAGGCAAAAGCGATCATCCATCGAAACAGCACGGACCCGATGATGACGCTTACGATTTTCACATAAATCGAGCGCCTGCGCAGAATCGACTCGCCGACTATGACCGAGGCAAGGCCGATGACCACAGACCCGATTCCCATACCGATATCGGCAAATCCCTGATACTGCGCGATCAGTCCGCCGGAGAGCCCCACAAACCCGTTTGCCATGGCAATACCAAGGATTTTCATCCGGTTCGCGTTGATGCCGTTTGCAGCCGCCATCACCGGATTGTTCCCCGTGGCCCGCATGGCAAGGCCAAGATCGGTCTTGAAGAAAAGGGATACTCCCAGCCAGAAAACCGCCAGAATCGCGCAAAGGACACAACTGATCCAGACCTCGGAGTGCCAAAAGATCTTTTGGCCGGGATTGATTTTTTGGATCCAGGTAAACAGGGTGGTTTGATTCAGAAGGGGAATATTGGACCTGCCCATGATATGCAGGTTGACGGAATACAAACCGGTCATGACGAGGATACCGGCCAGAAGGCCATTAATGTTGAGCCGGGTATGGATCCATGCAGTGATGGCGCCGGCGATCATACCGATGAACAGCCCGGCCAGCAGCGCCGCCAACGGATTAAAGCCGGCAGCAATCATCACCGCGGTTGCGGCCGCGCCCGATGTAAAACTGCCGTCCACCGTAATGTCCGGAAAATCGTGAATCCGGAAGGTGATGAAAACCCCCATCGTCATGAAAGCATATAAGAATCCCAGATTCAGCGCGCCAACCCAGAGTTCCATCAGTTAGCTTTCCAATTCAATGATGCCGACCATTCCGTGATGAAACCGGGATTGTCCCATAAGATGCTGCACCTTGCTGACCGGCAGCTCGGCGATCACCCGTTTCAGCTCGTTTTCAAACTGATCCGGTTTTTTACTGAGCGGTTCCATGGAAAACACGCCGGCATGGCAATGAACACGGCTTCCTTTGGCAAAAAGCCCCTGGACCGCACTGGATTCCAGATCTGGATTCTTGACCACCAACCCCGCCCCGGCCAGAATATGGTTGATGTCCGCCGGCTCCACCGGAAAATTCAGCCAGTTGGAAAAATTCTGCGAATCGAAGATATCTTTTCCATTGACAGGCCGGTTTTCAGCCAGCGGAACCTGCTTTAAGTGCATGCCCCACACGCCTTTGCTTTCAACCAAAAAAACCAGGCCGAATAAATTGCACGGAATGATCTGCCCCAGGGCCTGGGATAACAGATCCAAATCAACCGGATGTTCCATGCTTTCAAAAGAAAGCAGGTGGGAAAATGATCCGGTAAACGAAAATCCATGCAGAAAACGATATGCGATATTCGTCTGAGCCTGAGTGCACAGCATGAAATCCACGGCGGGCCGCTTCACCGCCGGATAGAAAAACAGGCTGTGATTCAGGATGACGGCCTCGCCGAAAAAAAGCCTGTATTCATCAAAAGAATCTCCCAACGAGGCCAATCCGGTTCCATATTGAATATCAGCTGCTTTCACCGTGGTGACATCCGAAACTTCATATCGCGAACTCGCCAGTTTCTCCTGGGATCCGATCACCGTAAGTCTTCCGGATCCTGCCGGCTTTCGAATGCAGCGCAGTGCAATTCCGTTGATCTCGACACGCTCTTCCCGAATGGCGTTCGAATCGCCGGCCAGCTCCGCCTGGAGTGCTTCCCGTGTTGAAAATATGCGAAACAGCATTTTGAATCCGCTCATTTCAAACAGTTCCAGAACAGACGTCGTCGGCTCGCAGATCATGAT
>CAIVVZ010000263.1 GCA_903909505.1 uncultured Desulfobacteraceae bacterium | reverse complement strand
TTTTAAAATCCATAGGCCTCCATCAGATCAACGGCGATGGGAAAAATATTTTTTCATATAAGTTCAGGGCGCACCGATCGGTCATGCTGGCGATAAAATCGCAGACCGATCGGTCATGGGACAGATCGTTGTAATTAAACCAGGACATTTCCACGGCACTGAGTTCTTTTTTGAATATATCCGGCCGGTTTAACAAACACTCATAGAGTTCGGTCAGAATCTTCTTTGCCTTGACAAATTCATTGTGAACCCGGGGGGAGCGGTAGACATTATCATACAGAAATGTCCGCAACGTATTCATGGCAGAGCTGACCTCTTCACTCATTTTTAATATCAGATCCCCGTTTCGAACCTCGCTGGAAAACACCAGGTCCCGGATCATGGTAGTTGCCCGCTGGGAATGGGTTCGGCCGATAATCCGCGTACAGGATTCGGGAACCTGTTCCACTGTAATGACACCACTACGAATGGCATCATCCAGATCATGATTCAGATAAGCAATAATATCCGCAATCCGAACGATTCTTCCCTCAAACGTTGAGGCAAGCTCCAAGGGATCATCCGGAATAATCTTTCCGAATCCCTTGGAATGTTTGAGAATACCGTTTCGAACCTCATAGGTTAGATTCAGCCCCATTCCATTGTTTTCAAGCACTTCAACGACCCGGACGCTTTGTTCGTTATGAAAAAAATCCTGCGAATATATTTCCTGAAGGGTTTTTTCTCCGCTATGCCCAAAAGGCGGGTGCCCCAGATCATGTCCCAGGGCAATGGCTTCGGTCAAATCTTCATTCAGCAGCATGGCACGGGAAATGTTCCGGGCGATCTGAGCCACTTCAAGGGTATGCGTCAGTCGGGTCCGATAATAATCCCCCAGAGGTGCCAGAAAAACCTGAGTTTTATATTTCAGCCGCCGGAAGGCGTTGGAATAGACGATCCGGTCCCGATCCACCTGAAACGCCGTACGAATGGGGCAAGGGTCTTCAAATCGTTCCCTGCCCCGGGATTCTGAACTCAAACATCCAAAAGGAGATAAAAAACTCTTCTCCCTTTTTTCAAATTTCTCACGAATGGTCATGGATTTCGCCTGCTCACACTCACACAAAAAGACTTCAGTTTCAAAACCGCACAATCTTTGAATCATAATTTGCACCTTTTATAAATGCAAGCAAAGATATTCATTCAACCCCTGCGAGTCGAAAAATTGCGATCAACTAAAGGCAATCCTTGCAGTAAAGTTGTTCCGGTGCCGGTGTTTTTTCTCGATATTCCATGGCACCCTGAACCCATGGTGGGTTACGGATATAATTATTGCCGGCGGATCAAGCAATAGTCAAATTAATACAAATATGCGTTTAACCCACCAATTATTGCATTATTGTATGTTGTAATAAAATAGCTATTTATTACAACATGTCGTTTTTTTTATGAATATATGCATTTAGCCCATTAATTATTACATTATTGTATGCTATGGAAAATATCAATTTAAAATAACATCTTGTTATTATATAATATATCGATTCATTTATGAGTGGCACCCATATTGCTTAAACAAGAGTAATCTTTAAAAAGATCAGCGCCATAAACTTTTTATTTACCGACAAAGGAGATCACAAGTGAAACTGAATGAGAAATTAACCGCTTTAGCCCTGATGCTTTCCCTGTCCCCAGTATCTTCAGCCTTTGCTGAAGAAGCGACTTTAAATTCCGGCGATACCGCCTGGATGATCGTATCCACGGCGCTGGTCATGATGATGACCCCAGCAGGACTTGCGCTGTTCTATGGCGGAATGTCGCGATATAAAAATTTGCTGAACACTTTTGCCATGACATTTATGTCTTACTGTCTGGCCAGTGTGCTCTGGGTGGTAATTGGATATACCCTGGCATTTGGACCGGACATCGGCGGGCTGATCGGCGGGCTGGACTATACGTTTTTGAACAACATTACCGTAAAAAGCCTGTCCGGGACGATTCCAACATATGTATATGTTCTGTTTCAGATGACTTTTGCCGGAATAACCGTTGCGCTCGTATTGGGTTCCATTGTGGACCGGATGAAATTTTCTTCCTGGCTCCTGTTTACGACATTGTGGATTGTCTTTATTTACTGTCCGATAGCTCACTGGGTCTGGGGCGGCGGATGGATGGCCAAAATGGGGGCACTGGACTTTGCCGGCGGAAATGTGGTACATATAAACGCTGGTGTTGCCGGGCTGGTTCTGTCGCTTGTGCTCGGAAAGCGCATCGGATACGGCAAGGAAACCATGTTCCCATCCAGCATTGCCCTGACGGGACTGGGCGCCGCGCTTCTGTGGTTTGGATGGTTCGGGTTTAACGCCGGCAGCCAGTTGGCCGCGGACGGCCTTGCGGGATCCGCATTCCTGGTTACCAACACATCGGCTGCGATGGGCGCCATTTCATGGATGTTCACGGAATGGTACATCACCCGAAAGCCGACGGTTCTGGGAATTGCCTCGGGAATCGTGGCCGGCCTGGTTTCTATTACACCGGCAGCGGGATTCGTGGATTTATCGGCTGCCCTGGTCATCGGCCTGGTAGCCGGTGCTTTAGGGTTTATCTGTGTGTCCAAATTAAAACATAAAATGGGATATGACGACTCTCTGGATGCTTTTGGGGTTCACGGCATGTGCGGTCTCTGGGGCGCCCTGGCAACCGGCATTTTTGCCAATCCGGCAGTTAATCCCAACGGAGTCGGCCTTCTTTACGGCAACCCCAAGCAGCTTTTGATCCAGATCATTTCCATCGCCGCAACTGCCGCATTTACCGCGGTCGGCACACTGATCGTCATCGCCATTACCCGTCTGGCGACTAATGGGTTGCGGGTTGAGAAAGATGATGAAATCTCCGGCCTGGACTACTCCCAGCATGGAGAAAGAGCATTTGAAATTCCGAGTTCATAGGAAAATTGATTTATATCGGAACAAATCATTTAAGATAATATTTTTTGCAATAATGCTTTATGCCAACAAGGGGGGAGGACGTAATGAAGAAAATCGAAGCAATCATCAAACCATTCAAGCTGGATGATGTCAAAGAAGCGTTAAACGA
>CAIVVZ010000262.1 GCA_903909505.1 uncultured Desulfobacteraceae bacterium | reverse complement strand
TATCCCCAGAGGCTTCGGTACACCCCCATCAAGAAAAATGCCGTGAGTTTACAGGCAATCACCGCCGGGAGTGACTTCAAAAACACCTTAAAATAATAGGGAAACTGGGATGAATCAAATCTGAGCCGGTAGGAAAGATAATATGAAAAGGCAATGAGACAAAAATCGAGAATAACCAGAACAATCTGTTTTTTATAGGTCAGTTCCACAAGAATCGGGGTAAATGTGCGGCCCCGAAGCACGGAAAACTCTTTTTCAGGATAAACGCGAAGCTGGGACAGATAAATTCCCATAAGCAGAATCGACAAAATCACCGGAATAATGACAGATGGAGACGTGAAGGTATCGCTTCTGCTGACAAAAAGGGCCGAGGTTCCGGATACCAGCCCGACCCCGTATAAAAACAGCACGGCTTTTTTTTCACTGAACCCCATCAGCACCAGGCGATGGGAAGTATGATCCTTGCCACCGGTTGAAGCCTTTCTCCCGCTGAGAAGCCTCACCAGCGTCACCATCGTGGTATCAAGTATGGGAACCATGGCAATCATCACCGGAACCGCAATGGAAGCCATGGAATTGCCGGCGCTCATTCCGGAGAAGCCGAGGCTGAGCAGCGAAATACCAAAGCCGAGCATCAGAGAGCCGCAGTCGCCCATGAAAATGGACGCCGGATTGAAATTATACACCAGAAACGCCGCGGAGGCACCCGCCAGTATGGTGGCACATTGAGCATATTCAGGGCTGCTTCCCGATAAAATGACCGCCAGAAAACCGGCGGCGATCATGCCGGTCCCCGCGCAAAGACCATCCATGTTATCCAATAGGTTAAAGGCATTGGTGATTCCCACGATCCAGAAAATGGTCATCAGGGTGTCCAGTGTCAGTGAAGTCACCCACTGAAGCCTGAAGCCCAGAAACGCTATCAGGGATGCGACCAGAATCTGGCCCAGCAACTTGCTCTGGGGTTTTAACCGGATCACATCATCCACAAATCCCAGTAAAAACATGAGCGTGATGCCAATGCACAAGACCGGAGCTAAAGAAGAAATACCAGCGGTTTTCGGCGGATCTGTCAGGGGAAGAAGGGTGGCGCTGAAATCCGAAATAACAAACAGGGGAATGGCGGTTGCCAGGTAAATGGCAACCCCTCCGAACAGCGCCGTTGGTTTATTATGCCACCGGTCTTCAGCAGGGCGTGCCATCCAGCCCTTTTTCAGGGCGATTTGCCGGACGAGCGGCGTCAGAATCAGGCAAATGACAAAAGATATTCCAGGGAACAGAAGGGTCATATAAAGCCGTCTGCCGATAGTAAAGAATCAAGCCGGAGCAGGTCATATCCAGGCAATTCTTTCCTCTGTGTCCTTTCTCTCAACGACTTCGCCCATCAAATACGCCTGTACCTCCGCGCCGTTTAATCGCTCCAGCACATCCTGAGCGGCATGCTCCGGAACAACCGCAATCATTCCGATGCCGTTATTGAAGGTGCGCATCATTTCCACATCCGAGACGTTTCCGGCATCCTGAAGAAATTCAAAGACCGGAGGGATCGACCAGCTGCCCTTTCGGATCAACACTTTGCAGGACCGGGGAAGGATTCTGACGACATTTTCAGAAATACCGCCGCCCGTAATGTGGGCAAGACCGTGAATGGGAAGATCCCGAATCAGCATCAGAATGGTTTCTGAATATATCCGGGTAGGCGTCAGCAGCTCTTCGCCAAGGGTTTTCCCCAGATCCGGTACATAGGCGTCTACCGATAGCTTTAATACATCAAAGCAGATTTTTCGAGCCAGGGAATACCCGTTGCTGTGAAGTCCGCTGGATGAAATGCCGATCAGTTTGTGACCCACCCGGATTTCAGAACCATCGATAATCCTGCTGTTATCCACAAGCCCGACAGCAAAACCCGCCAGGTCGTACTCATTGTCCTGATAGATTCCGGGCATTTCTGCCGTTTCTCCGCCGATCAACGCACAATTGGCCTGCCGGCATCCTTCGCCAATCCCCTTGATGATATCGGCGGCGACTTCCGTTCTCAGACAGCCCACGGCCAGATAATCCAGGAAAAAAAGCGGTTTTGCACCCTGAACCACCACATCATTGATGCTCATGGCCACCAGATCAATGCCGATTGTATCATGCTTATTCGTCATGAACGCGATCTTGAGTTTGGTACCCACCCCATCTGTTGAACTGACCAGAACAGGTCTTTCAATATTGGTCAGGTTGAGCGAAAACAAACCGCCAAATCCACCGATTTCTCCCATCACACCGGTTCTGGGGGTGTGGCTGGCGATGGATTTGATCGTGCGTATCAAATCGTTTGCTCTATCAATATCCACGCCTGCATCCGCGTAGGTTAGAGACTTGGTCATGGTTATCTCCTTGAAAATGGACGAAAAACTTGAATTTATTTAGAATATTTAAACAGTTTTGACCCAAAAGTCAAAACATTTTTTGACATGCAGAGCGTTGTATTGTATGGAACAGCATGGATTTTCCAACAAGAAGAATGGATTAAGCTGGACAAGAGTTGTTCTTTTATCAAATTATGACAGGTTACATACCTTTGATCGGAGGTGCATTG
Source organism: uncultured Desulfobacteraceae bacterium (assembly GCA_903909505.1). Classification (GTDB taxonomy): domain Bacteria; phylum Desulfobacterota; class Desulfobacteria; order Desulfobacterales; family Desulfatirhabdiaceae; genus RAAP-1. The sequence goes on along the minus strand of CAIVVZ010000262.1, from coordinate 46,461 downwards.
TGACTAAATTTGCCAGACTGGACCGACTGCCGCCTTATGTCTTTGCCACAGTCAACAAAATCAAGATGGAAGCCAGACATTCGGGAATAGATATCATTGATCTGGGAATGGGCAACCCGGATCTGGGAACACCCCGCCATATCGTCGACAAAATGATTGAGGCGGCGCAAAAACCCCACAACCATCGCTATTCCGCTTCGATGGGAATCACGCGACTGCGGCTGGCCATATCCGAGTGGTACAAAAGGCGCTTTGACGTGGATATCGATCCGGATTCAGAAGCGATCGTTACCATCGGTATTAAGGAAGGTCTCTCCCACCTGGTTCTGGTCACCATTCGGCCGGGCGATGTGGTCTTTACACCGAACCCCACCTATCCGATTCACCCTTATTCCGCCATCATTGCCGGCGGCGATGTCCGGGGAATTCCCGTGGGTCCGGGCTGTGATTTTTTCGAGAACCTGATCAACGCCACCAAACAGACCTGGCCGCGGCCAAAGGTGCTCATCATTTCCTATCCCCACAACCCGACCACTGAAGTCGTGGATCTGGATTTTTTCCAGAAAATCGTGGACTACGCCAAAGAGCATGACATGCTGGTCATCCATGATTTTGCCTATGCGGATCTGACTTTTGACGGCTACAAAGCGCCTAGTTTTCTTCAGGCCAAAGGCGCAAAGGATGTGGGAGTGGAATTTTTTTCCTTGTCCAAAAGCTACAGCATGGCTGGGTGGCGCATGGGATTCTGCGTGGGAAACGCCGAAACCGTTGGCGCCCTGAAGCGCATCAAAAGTTATCTCGATTATGGGGTTTTCCAACCCATTCAGATCGCCTCCATCATCGCCTTGAACGGCCCCCAGGAATGTGTTCAGGAAATCCGTGACACTTATATGGAAAGAAGGGATGCTCTGATTTCCGGCCTTCACCGGATTGGTTGGGAGATTAAAAGTCCTAAAGGGACCATGTTCGTATGGGCTAAAATCCCCGACAGATTCGTCAAAATGGGATCCGTGGAATTTGCGAAATTATTGATTAATGAAACCCAGGTGGCGGTATCCCCTGGCCTGGGCTTTGGCGAATACGGCGACGAATACGTCCGGTTTGCCCTTATTGAAAATCCCATGCGGATCAATCAGGCCGTCAGGGGCATTCGAAAGGTCATGTAGCATGAAAACAATTCACATTGGACTTCTGGGTTGCGGCACTGTCGGAACCGGAGTTGCCAGAATCCTGATTCAAAATCAAGAGATGATACGTTCCCGAGTGGGCGCTACGCTTAACCTGAAACGCATCGCTGATATCGACATTGACCGCGATCGGGGAGTTCTATTGGGAAAAGATGTGCTGACGACAAATGCGGATTCGGTTGTCACGGATCCGGATATTGATATTGTCATTGAAACCATCGGCGGCCTGGGCATTGCCAAGACCTTGATATTGAAAGCCATCGCCAATGGCAAACAGGTGGTCACCGCCAACAAAGCACTTCTGGCCAGTGAGGGTAACAGCCTTTTTCGAATTGCCGCGGACAAAGGGGTGGAGCTTGCCTTTGAGGCCAGCGTCGGCGGATGCATGCCGGTGATCAAAACACTTCGGGAATCGCTTGTCGGAAACCAGATCCAGGCCATGTCCGGCATCCTGAACGGGACCTGCAACTACATTCTATCCAAAATCACCGATGACGGCGACACGTTTGAAACCGCCCTGGCAAAAGCCCAGAGCAAGGGATTTGCGGAAGCAGACCCGACTCTGGATGTCGAGGGCTTTGATACCGCCCACAAACTGGCGATTCTGACCTCTCTGGCCTATGGGGCCGATCTTTGTCTTGATGATATTTATGTAGAGGGCATATCCAAAATTACCCCCCTGGATATTGAATTCGCGGGACAGTTCGGCTATAAAATTAAACTGCTGGCGATCAGCAAAAACAGGGGCAATGCCGTCGAAGCCCGCGTTCATCCGACCATGATTCCCTTTGACAATCTGCTGTCCAGCGTCAATGGTCCGCTGAATGCCATAACCATCACCGGCGATGCCGTGGGGGATATCCTGCTCTATGGCAAAGGCGCGGGCATGATGCCGACTGCCAGCGCCGTTGTCAGCGATGTGGTGGACATCGCCAGAAACCTGTTGACCGGCTCTGTCGGCAGGGTGCCGTTGCTTTCCTATCAGAAGGATCACATTCACCGGATTCCGGTGATGCCGGTTGACGAAATCATCTCTCACTATTATTTCCGGTTCGCCGCCCTTGACCAGCCCGGCGTGCTGTCTAAAATTTCGGGGATTTTGGGAAACCATTGCATCAGCCTGAAATCCGTACACCAAAAAGGCCGCAAGTCCGGCGGTTCGGTTCCGTTGGTCATGATGACGCATCTGGCCAAGGAATCCAATGTTCAGCTTGCCCTTTCCGAGATTGTTCACCTGGAGGTTGTCAGCGATATGCCGGCATTGATCCGCGTGGAAGACTCCAACGGTTCCGATTAATTCCCAAAGAGGCGCGGGCGGGTCCACGTTCGCGACGCTTAATCCATAGTGAGGCTTTATGTATATAGTGTGTTCAGACCTGGAAGGCGTTTTTATCCCTGAAATCTGGATAAATGTTGCGGAAAAGACCGGTATTCCTGAACTTCGGCTCACAACCCGCGATATCTCCGATTATGATGTTCTGATGAAAAAACGCCTTCAAATCCTAAGGGAAAATCACCTGAAGCTTTCGGATATTCAGGCGGTCATCGACACCATGAACCCGCTTGAAGGGGCGCTGGAATTTCTGGACTGGCTTCGGTCCATCACTCAGGTGATCGTGGTATCCGATACATTCAAAGAGTTTGCCGGCCCCATGATGAAAAAACTGGGCTGGCCCACCCTTTTTTGTCATTCCCTGACAATTGACGCCAGCGGTATGATTACCAGCTACGATCTGCGTCAGCAGCAGGCCAAGGAAAAAACGACACTGGCAATGAAAAGTCTGAATTATCAGATTATTGCCATGGGCGATTCCTATAACGACATCGCCATGCTGAAAGCTGCCGACAGGGGGCTCTTGTTCAGGCCGCCTGAAAATGTTATTCGGGAATTTCCTGAATTTCCGGTAACCCATGACTACAACAGCTTGAAAGAATTGATTCAGGCCATCATCAACGAATAACATTTTTATGGACACTGATGTTCACCCATCGCACGCCTTACCGTGTTATCTACGGCGACACCGACAAAATGGGGTTCGGCTATCACGCCAATTATTTCCGCTGGTTTGAAACCGCACGCGCGGAAATGTTTCGTTACATCGGCCTTCCCTACAAAGAAATAGAATCTCGCGGTTTTTTTCTTCCCGTATCCGAACTGCACTGCAAATTCCTTTATCCGGTTCAGTATGATGACCTGCTGATGATCGATACCTCGCTCGACAACAGCGTTCGGGGCGGCATCAAATTCGACTATACGGTCTTCGATGAAATCGGGGTCCGCCCACTGGCCAGAGGCTATACGCGGCATGCGTTCATGGACAAAGCCGGCAAAGTGGTCCGGCCGCCGGATTTTTTCACCGAGCTCATTCGCAAGCATTCCGTCTTCACCGGATAGATTGGCCTCTGGATTTGAAACCGATGCATTTTTTTCAGGAAACGCCCCAGGGCATTGTCATCAATATTTATGTCCAACCCCGATCTTCCCGAAACCGGGTCGTCGGCCTTCACGGAGATGCCCTCAAAATAGCGATTCAAGCTCCTCCGGTCGATGATGCCGCCAACCGCATGTGCATCGAATTCTTATCCAAATGCCTGAACCTGCCCCGTTCAGCCATTGAAATGATTGGTGGCCACACCAGCAGAATGAAACGGATACTGCTGAGACTCGCTCCCGGTTCCACATTCCCGGAACAGGCTGAAAGCTGCAAAAAAGCCCTGCTTTCGCTTCTTGATAATTCCTTTTCTCAAGGATCCGTCACCCGCAAAAAAAACAGCTTGACTTCCTGACCGCTTTCAAGCTATTATATTTTCATTCGATGCGGGGTGGAGCAGCCTGGTAGCTCGTCGGGCTCATAACCCGAAGGTCGTTGGTTCAAATCCAGCCCCCGCTACCAATTAAATTTAAAAGGGGTTAGATTGTTATCTAACCCCTTTTTGTTTTACTTCATGTTGAATTCCAGCGTACAGTGAGTTTAAGTTAAAAACATCCTTTTCAAAAATCCGGAAAAGAAGTTATTTTTTCCCGAACCAAATTCAAATTATAAAAACAACACCCACTCCATGAACGAATCTTCTTCATTTCCGCAGATTCTGGCACCGGCAGGCAACAAAGCCAGCTTTCTGGCAGCCCTGGCTGCCGGGGCTGACGCCATATACTGCGGCCTGAAGCAACTTTCCGCCCGCATGGAAGCCAAGAACTTTACCCTGGAAGAGCTCGCCGGACTGACGGATCTGGCACATTCCAAAGGCACCAGGGTTTATGTCACGCTGAACACGCTGATCAAGCCGGATGAACTGGACCCGGCCGGAAGGCTCATGGATGATCTGAACCGCCATGTGCATCCCGACGCCCTGATCATTCAGGATCTGGCTCTGATCGATCTGGCCCGGCAAGCCGGGTTTTCCGGCGAGATTCACCTGTCCACCCTGGCCAATGTGAGTTTTGGCGAAGGGCTGAGCCTGATCCGCCATATCCACGGAGTTAACCGGGTCGTGCTTCCCCGCGAACTCAGCGTTGATGAGATCAAGCAGATCGCCGGGATCTGTCCTGAAACCATCGGCCTGGAAGTTTTTGTTCACGGCGCCCTGTGTTACGGGGTCTCCGGCAGATGCTACTGGAGCAGTTTTTTTGGAGGCAAAAGCGGCCTGAGGGGAAGATGCGTTCAGCCATGCAGGCGGCTTTATACACAGGAGCGCACACAAAATCGTTTTTTTTCCTGTCAGGATCTCAGCCTGGATATTCTGGTCAAAGTCCTTCGATCGATCCCGACGATTCGGGCATGGAAAATCGAAGGCCGCAAAAAAAGCCCTCATTATGTGTACTACACGGTACGGGCATACCAACTGCTCCGGGATCATGTTCAGGACGCGCCTCTTCGAAAAGAGGCGCTTGACCTGCTCTCTCGCGCCCTGGGCCGGACCGGAACCCATTACGGATTTCTGTCTCAAAGGCCCCTGAATCCCATTCAAATCGAACGACAGACCGGCTCCGGACTCTGTGTGGGTCATGTTTCGGGGGAAAGCGGCCGTTCCCATGTCGCGCTTCAGCAGGCGCTCTTTCCCGGCGATGTTCTGCGGGTCGGCTACGAAGATGAGCCCTGGCATATCAGCCTGAGAATCAGCAGTCCGGTTTCAGAGGGGACCCGGTTTCATCTGACATCCGGCGGTAAAGTGGCTCCGCAGAATGGGTCTCCCGTATTCTTAACAGACCGTCGCGAGCCGGAATTAATTGCAAGGATGTTGGAGCTCGAAGCACAAATCCCCCCGGTCAAGGCCGATCTGCCACTTTCCCGATTTCAGGCAATCCTTCCCCGAAATCGCCTGCCTAAGACAAAAGCCGTTGACCAAAGGGTTTACCGGATCGCCCGTGAAATGGGCAAGCCCCGCGAAGAAGTCGGTATCTGGCTGTCTCAGGAGTCGTTTCAGACCGCTTCCGTCACCCCAGGTATCACCTCAAGTATCTGGCAAAGAATCTGGTGGTGGCTTACCCCTGCACTCTGGCCTGTCGATGTTGCCGATTTCAAATCCTTGATTGAGCAGTTGTTGCAAAAAGGGTCCCGACAGTTTGTCCTGAACGCCCCCTGGCAAATCGTTTTTTTTCAGAATCCCCGGAAACTTTCCCTCTGGGCCGGTCCGTTTTGCAACCTGAGCAATCCTTTGTCCATCAACGAGATCAAATCCTATGGTTTCTCCGGAGCCTTTGTCAGTCCGGAGCTGGGGCACACGGATTACCTTTCTCTTCCCGGACAAAGCCCTCTGCCCCTGGGGGTTGTGATTTCCGCAAACTGGCCACTCAGTATTTCCAGGATTCTCTCGGACCGCCTGAAACCCAACACCCCGTTTCAGAGCCCGAAGGGAGAAATAGCATGGGCGAGCTTATCGGACTCCAACTACTGGGTTTATCCCAACTGGATGCTCAATCTGACGGATTACCGCAAGGAACTGGAACAGGCCGGCTTCCAGCGATTCGTTCATCTGACGGAACCTGTCCCACCGTCCATCCGGATGAAAGACAGGCCCGGAAACTGGAACTGGAGGACATCGCTTCCATGAACCATTCATTTTTTATGGAAGAAGCCCTGGACGAGGCCAGACAGGCCCTTGACCGGGGGGAGTTTCCGGTTGGGTGCGTGATCGTTCACGCGGGAAAGATTATTGCGACCGGGTCCAGGCAGGGAACTGCCGGAGATCTCGTCAGCGAAACCGATCATGCCGAGATCCTGGCATTAAAGCAGCTTGAACGGTCTGCGCTGGTCGATCACAGCCGGCTGACCCTCTACTGCACCCTGGAGCCCTGCCTGATGTGCTTTGGCGCGATTCTCATCAGCGGCATTCGGCATATCGTGTTTGCCTACGAAGATGTGATGGGCGGCGGGACCCGATGCGATTTGGGCCGAATGCCCCCATTGTACGGTGGCCGACCGGTTATTCTTGTTTCCCATATCCTTCGCGATAAAAGCCTCTTTCTCTTTAAATCTTTTTTTTCAAATCCGGATAACACCTACTGGAAAGACAGCCTTCTGGCCGCATACACCTTATCCGCATCTTTCTCCGCCCCGTCCTGAAGCGTCCGCCATCCAATTCCGGCTTTTAATGGCGGGCTGAAAATTTATGTTGACATTGTCGTTCCCTGGCTGTATTATAGGACAAATCAGTAAAGATATCGCAAATTACTGCATATCGGTTCGAGCAGAAGGATTGTTCCATGTTGCCACAGTGACGACCTGAAGTTTGGGACCTTGATGATATTTTATGAAAGGAGGAAAACACTATGGCAAATGGAATTGTAAAATGGTTTAATGACAGCAAGGGTTTCGGTTTTATTGAGCAGGAAAACGGAAAGGATGTCTTCGTACATCATTCCGCCATTAATTCAACCGGTTTCAAATCACTTTCTGAAGGCGATCGCGTAACATTTGATGTGGTTCAAGGCCCCAAAGGCCCTGCCGCAGCAAACGTCACCCGCTTATAATTAGCCAAAACTAATTAACGATTAAAGGCATTCATGTGAAAACATGAATGCCTTTTTTATTTTCCATGCATTATCATTCGGTCACAGCGATGGCTTTCCCCCCCGTGGGAATCCATCACCAGAGCGATGTGATGATCGGGCATCAAGGGGTCCCCCGTGACATTGATGCGCCGGATATGAAACCGGTTTTTGAGATAATGAATGTTTTCATTTTTCAGCCCCCTCATGGCTGAAATGCGTTTCGGGTTAACGCGAAGGGTGACCGCCTCCAAGGCACTGCCGCTGGTCTTCAGCAGTTCAATAACCCTGTCACGATAAATCTCCGCAAACACCAGATGGCCAAAGGCCGGATGGAACGGCCCCGCCAGAAGAATGGATCCGTTTTCCAGATCCGCTGTCGCCTGAAGCCCCATCCGGATAACCGCAATATTACTTTCCTGAAACATCAGATACAGCCTTTTCACCAGGGAAACACCGGCTGAAAGGGATAACGGAGTATATTGCCCCTTGCGGTACCAGTTTGCCAGCGGGCTATGTTCCAGAACAACCGCCGGGTAAATCCGGACAAAATCCGGATTCAGAGCGGCAATTTGTTGGCCTGTCGAAATGGCACCGGCATCATTATCGCCGGGAAGCCCCACCATCATCTGTATCCCCACTTCATAGCCGCCGGCTTTTGCCAGTTGCGCCGCGCAGGCCGTGTGCCCCGCCGTATGCCCCCGTCGGCAGAGCGCCAGAATCGCGTCATTCATGGACTGCGCACCGATCTCGATCGTCGATACGGGAAACTCCCGCAGGATTTCCAGCCGGTCTTTCGTAAGGGTATCCGGTCGCGTCGAAAACCGAATACCGTCTACGACCCCCTCATGGACAAAAGGGGTGGCAGCATTCAGAAGCCTGAGGATTTCCCGGCGGTCGATACCCAGAAAATTTCCGCCAAAAAAAGCGATCTGCACGGGTTTTCGGTTGGGCGTCAGATAGTTGAGATACGATCGAATGGAGGCTTCGATTAGCGGAGTGGAAGGCGCCTGGACTTCGGACCGGGTGATCGCTTTCTGATTGCAGAAAACACATTGGTGAGGACAGCCGGCATGCGGAATAAATACCGGAATGATAAACGGTTTTACAGGGCTTTCAACTGGAGACATGCTTCATGAAGATATCGAAGGCTTTTCGGGCCGCATCCTGCTCCGCATTTTTTTTGCTTTTGCCAAACCCCTCTGCCTGAATGTCTCCACAAGTCAGATGAACAATAAACGTCTTATCATGATCCGGACCGGTTTCGGCGGCAACGGTATAATTCGGTAGTGGCCCCTGGGCGCTCTGAATCAATTCCTGGAACTTGCTTTTAAAATCCTGAACCGCAACCGAAGGCGTATCCGCATCTATCAGGGGCTTCATATAGCGGGAAACAATCTCAAACACGCAAGGATAGCCGCCATCCAGATAAACGGCGGCCATCAGGGCTTCGAAGGTGTTGGCCAGTATGGACGGCTTTTTGCGACCCTGGGTCTGACTTTCGCCCTTTCCAAGCTGGACATATTCTCCGAGGCTGAGTTCGCCGGCGATATGGGATAGCTGAAACTCATTGACCAGATGCGCCCGCATCCGGGACAGGTGGCCTTCGTTAAAATCCGGATAATACATCATCAGCAAATGGCCGGTGATCAGGTTCACCACGGCATCTCCCAAGAATTCCAGGCGCTCGTTGTCCGGCAGCCCCTTTGCCTGCATTTCATTGACAAAAGAGCTGTGCCGAAGGGCTTCTTCAAGAAGCGCCGGATCGGCAAAAGAATAACCGAGTTTTTTCTCCAATTCTGACGGGCAAGAATGGGACATTACCGATCAAACCATCGCCTGTTGACGTTTCAAAAGCAGATCATAGACAGAATACGGGACAAAAAAATCCCCTTTCCCGTATCCTAACTGGATATCCGGCTTGATGGCACCATGAAAATCGGTTCCGCCGGTAATCGCCAGGTCATGACTCAGGGCAAGTCGTGAATAAAAATCAACATCTTCCAAAGAATGTTCGGGATAATACACTTCAATCCCCTGCAAACCCATTTCCTTCAGGGTTGCCACAAGGGATTCCAGGCGGGAATTGTCCGGAATTCGAAGAAGAAACGGATGGGCCAGAACCGGTGTGCCTCCGGCTTCTATAATCATTTCGATCGCTTTTTGACAATCCAGGCGGTATTTATCCACATACGCGGGCTTGTTGAATCCCAGGTAGGCATCAAACGCTTCATCAAATGACTGGACAAAACCTTTTTTTATCATCAGCTGCGCAATATGCGGCCTGCCGATCTGAGCTTCTCCGGATGCCTGAACCACTTCCTCCAGCGTAATGTCCAGCCCCATGGCATTCAAGCGGCTGATAATGAACGGATTGCGGTTTTCCCTGGCATGTTGAAGGGTTTCCAGGGTTTGGTTCAGCACCGGATCATTCAACCGAATGCCATAGCCCAGAATATGGAAACTCCCCGCAACCGCGTATAAAGCTGGAGGAATGGTACTGATTTCAATACCGGTAAGCACGCGAACATGCGATGAACCGGCGGCTTTAAGCAGGTCCTTGGATCCTTTCAGAGTGTCATGATCTGTAATCGAAATCGCCCCGAGTTCAAGTTTTTCGGCCAGCCGAAGAATTTCAACAGGAGACAGTGTTCCGTCGGATGCGGTGGAATGAATGTGCAGATCAATGCCTGCCTGCTTACAGTCCAAGGGCTTTTTCCAAATTCTCCTCTTTGGTTTTACAGTCAATACACTGAGTTGTTACGGGCCTTGCTTTCAGACGATCAAATGAAATATCTTCCCCGCAGGCTTCACAGATACCGAAAGTGCCAATTTCAATCCGCACCAAAGCTTTCTTAACCTTAAGAATGAGCTTGCTCTCCCTGTCCCGAATTCGCAGCATGAAATTGCGGTCTGCCTCCAGAGATGCCCTGTCCGTAGGATCTGGAAAATTCTCTTTGGGAGAGGTCATTCCGGATACGGTTTCATCTGCCTGACTGAGCAGCTCTTCGAGCAGGTTGTTCAACTGTTCCTTAAAAAAATCAAGCTCTTTTTTTTTCATAATCGAACCTATTGGCATCCTGTCGCTGGATCAGCGTATTTAAGAATATTTGGCTAAAAAAGCTCTTGTCACGATCATTCCATAACAAAACAAAGTCACAAAAAACCATACATAGTAAGATTCATTGAAAATTTATTGCGGCAGGGGGAAAAACATATTATTGAAATTTTTAAGATAACAAAAATGGTCTTTTCTGTAAAGGGGAAAATGACTTGAAGTTTTGAGGGATAATCCGTGGCGAAATCAGCTCTGGGAAAAGACAATGTCCTGTGCCTTTTCAAAGGCTTCTTCGGCAATCTCCCGCTGTTTGGAAATAAGACTGTTGGGCCTCTCGATTTCAATGGCCTTCTTGATTTTCTGCAATTCAACCAGCGCCATGTTTCTGATCTCGTCTCGGGCATGGACATTTTCCAGCAATTCAGAAATCGTTTCAATCATCCGGTTGATCTGCAACAGCGTTTCGTGCTGTAACAGGGTGAATCTCTCATCCCGAATTCGCTCATAAACCGGTATAATCCGGGCAATCAGGTCATCCATGCAATCGAGATCGTCCCAGGGACGCTGCATTTCCAGGACACGGCGCAATCTTGAAAGGCCGGCGGCAGCTTCCAGATCAGCTTCGATTTCGGGCTGGAACGCGATGAACTTCTCGATCGATTTTTGCCATGATTCCCAGCGGATGATCCCGTTTTCATAGAAATCCTTTAACCGGGCAACGGTATGGGAAAATGTCACCAGGGCCGCTTTTCCGTCGCGGACAAAACAGATTCTTTCATAAGGGCCCGATATGGCCAGCCACGCTTGGATAAATGAAAGGCTGGAGCGGATATCCGCCGCTCCTGGGTATTGCCCGGTTTCAGCCAGGCGGCCAAAAGCGGCAAGCGATGCTTTCCATTGTTTCAAGCAACCGCCAATGAAATGGATCAGATCATCTTGATCCGGTGGACAATCCCTGCCAAAAATCTTCCGACAGGTGTCGACAATGGCCTCGAGCTCCCAGGAAGATAGCCGTTTTCGAGGAATGACCTGAATCCGCTCCCATTGATCGGGCGCCTCCAGAAAGACGCTGGAATGATGATGCGCAAATGCATGGCCATTCATCACGCAGGAAATTATTCGATCGGAAAAAAGATCGGAAATGACCCTGGCGATTCTTGCCCCGGACCATGCATCGGGCTGCTCTGAAAACCGGGAGAACACCTTCGAGAGTGACACCGGCAGCTCCGCAGAGGAGCTATCATCCAAAAAGGCCAGTACCCGTTTGAGATCACCGGGATCTGTTTTGCTAAACCCCAACGGAAGCTGAAGGTGCCGGGAAGAAACCTTATCGTCATTTGCTATTTTCATGATGTTGTCTTGTCAGGGATAAATTGTCTTGATATAGCCAATATATCTTTTGATCAGAAAAGCTTTTGGGTGCGTTATCGGTCGGGGATGTACGAAAAAAGTACCCCTCCCTGCTGCCTTCCCAAAAGCATTTCTAAAAGTCTATAGATATTGAAGAACATTTTTAAAAAACTAACATATCCTGCGGGATTCTTCAAGTTTTCCCGGACATGGATTTTTCAGAAAAGGATTTCTATCAATGGAAGGCCATCATTTGATACTCGGGGAACTGGTGGATGCAGTTACCGGCCGGTTACTCCCGGACACCCATGATGAACGGTACCGTCAGAAGCTGGCCAGGATACTGATGGACGCCGGAGGGTATCCCCAGATGGATATTCAAAGCCGGTGCAACCTTCGGGTCAAGGCAGGGGACAGCTGCGCCATTGTGAAAGTGGATATAGCTGTAACCGTTGCGGATAGAATCTGCATGATCATCAAATACGGCCCGGGGTCACTGATCACCCGGCATCGCCCGGCCCTGGCGGCATCCCGGCTCCTGGCCCCGTATCAGATCCCCGTTGTCGTGGTCACAAACGGCGAGGATGCCGATATCCTGGATGGTCACACGGGGGAGGTGATCGCCAATGGCTTGGAGAGCATCCCGGCCAGACCGGAGCTTGCCGCACGTTGCGCTCCCTTTCTGTTTCCTCCCATCGCGGAAGCCCGCGCCGAAATCGAAAGCCGCATCATGTATGCCTATGAAGTCGACGGCGCCTGCCCCTGCGATGATTCCATCTGCCTCTTGCCTTAAGTTTCCTAAAGCAAGGAGACGGCGCCTGCCCTGTGACAGGCTACCCGGTGATTTTTTTCGCCGGCGCCGGACATAGAAACCAGTTGAGGGTATACAGTTTTACATATCGCCACCGCAAACGGGCACCGGGGATGAAAATGACAGCCCGAAGGGGGATTGACCGGAGAAGGGACATCTCCTGCCAGCAGGAATCGTTTCCTTTTTCGGGAAGGGTCCGGAACCGGTACGGCCGATATCAGGGCCTGGGTATAGGGATGCAGCGGCGCAGCATACAGCGCTTCGGAATCCGCGTACTCCACGATTCTTCCCAGATACATCACGGCAATGTCGTCTGAAATGTGTTTCACCACCGCCAGGTTGTGCGCAATGAACAGGTAGGAGAGTTTCATCTCCCGTTGAAGCGCAATCAACAGATTGACGATCTGGGATTGAATGGAAACATCCAGGGCTGAAACCGGCTCATCACAGATGATAAGCCGGGGATTTAACGCAATGGCCCGAGCAATGCCGATCCGCTGCCGCTGGCCGCCGCTGAACTCATGGGCAAAACGCGAAACCGCCGTCTCCGGCATGCCGACCCGATTCAGCAGGCTTTTGACAGTTTCCTTTCGATCTTCAAGAGAGCCGACCTTGTGAATCTCGTATGGCTCTTCAAGTATGTCACCGATGGTCTGCCGCGCATCCAGGGATTCGAAGGGGTCCTGAAAAATGATCTGCATGTTTCTGCGGACCCCTCTCAGCCGGCTCTGAGACAACGTCATCAGATCCTGCCCCATAAAATGGATTGCCCCGCTGTCAGGCTCAATCAGGCGGAGAATGGCTCTGCCCGCCGTAGTTTTTCCGCAGCCCGATTCTCCGACAAGCCCGAGGGTCTTCCCCTCCTGAATCGTCAAAGAGATATCGTCCACTGCATGGACATCTCCTGTTTTTCTTCTGAATACGCCGCCGGTAATCGGGAAAAACTTCGTTAAATGACGGACCTCAAGCAATGAATTCGACATGTGACTGTTATATCTCTCCCTTCAGCCGCTGATCCAGAAGCGAAAGGCGATTTCCGGGCTTATCGTTCTTGACGGCCGTATCCAGGGCCTGCCGGGTCCCCACGATAATGACCAGTTTTTTTCCCCGCGTGATGGCCGTATACAAGAGATTTCGCTGAAGCAGCGGATGGTGCTGGGGCATCAGCGGAATCACCACTGCCGGATATTCCGACCCCTGGGACTTATGGACGGAAATGGCATAGGCCAGGATCAGGTCCTCGAGTTCCTCGCTTTCATAATCCACCAGCCGCTCGTCATAATTCACCGAAAGCCGTCTTTTACCCATATCAATTTCTGAAATAACGCCGATGTCTCCGTTAAACACTTCCTTGGCATAGTTGTTTTTCAGATGCATGACCTTGTCTGCCGGCCTGAACTGGATTCCGGCCCCGGGGGAAGATTGGGGATTCAATGCTTCCTGAAGCACCTGGTTGAGCTGAATGGTTCCCACCGTCCCCTTGTGCATGGGACTCAGCACCTGAATGTCCCTGACCGGATCCAAACCGAAACGCTCCGGAATTTTTCGGCTGCACAGCTCGACAATCGTTTTTACGACCGTTTCAGGCTGGTATTGTTCAATAAAATAAAACTCCGAAAGCGCTTCCGAGGGGCCCTTTTCCAGATCCGGAAGTTTGCCCTGTCTGACCCGGTGGGCATTGACGATGATCGGGCTTTTTTCAGCCTGGCGGAAGATCTCTTTCAGTTCGAATGTCCGGATAGCCCCGGATCGGATCAGGTCCGAGAGAATGTTTCCGGGTCCCACGGATGGAAGCTGAAACACATCCCCGACCAGGATCAGAGTGGCGGTCACGGGAACAGCCTTCAGCAGATGAAACATGAGCTGGCTATCCACCATCGAGGCTTCGTCCACAATCATCACATCCACATCCAGGGGATCATCTTCATCTTTTTCAAAATCATTCTGCTCCAGATTATATCCCAGAAGCTTATGCAGGGTGGCGGCTTTTTTCCGGGCAACCTCGGAAAGACGCCGGGCCGCTCGACCCGTCGGTGCCGAGAGGATGGTTTTTTGCCGCAGGCGATCGCATATCGCGGCGATGGAACGGATCAGGGTGGTCTTTCCGGTACCCGGCCCTCCGGTAATGATGGCAATGTGATGCAGGAGAATCTCTTCCAGAACGGCCTGCTGCTCCGAGGAAAGCTGAATGGCAAGGCGTGCCAGAATTTCCCGGGTCATCTGCTCCTGATCGATGTCCGGAGGTTTCACCGGAACCGACAAAAACGCCTTGAGCCGAAGGGCGATCCCGGTTTCCGCCCGATAAAGCGACGAAAGGTAAAGGGCCTGCTCGCACCCTTCATTGCTATCGGAACTGCTATCGGGATCGCCGCCCTGTCCGCTTCCCGGATCACTGCCCGGATCATGCATCGCTTCGCGCACCACCAGCCCTTCATCGGAAAGCGCAAGCATGGCTGCGGACGCCGATTCAGCGTCGATGTCAAAGAGCCTGGCGCATTTTCGCAAGGTTTCATGACCCGTCATGAACATATGGCCGTCGGATGCCGCCTGCTCCAGCAGATACAGAATACAGGCCCGGATTCTGAGCGGATCATCGGAAAGCGCACCCTGATGCCGGGCAATCCGGTCGGCGATATAAAAACCGATTCCCGGCATGTCGCAGGCGATCCGGAAAGGATGATCCTTGAGGATATCGACGGCGGCCGCGCCGTATTGTTTGAAAATACGGCCGCTGTAAGCCAGCGAAATACCGTGGTTCTGGAGAAAAATCATCAGGCAGCGAACGGCATGATGCGATTTCCAGGATTCTGAAATCTGTTTGGCAATGGCTTTGCCGATGCCCTTGACATCCATCAGTTTTTCAGGCGCGGATTCGATCACCACCAGGGTCTGATCCCCGAAATGGCGGATCAGCCGGGAAATGGTTTTGGCGCCCAGCCCCTTGATCACACCGGACTTCAGGTATTTCCGGATGCCGTCGATTGTCGCCGGCAGCAGCACTTCAAAGCGGATGATTTTGAGCTGCTGCCCGTAGCGGGCATGCGTCTCCCAGGTCCCGTCCAGTTTCAGAAATTCTCCGGCAGTGGGCTCCGGCATGAATCCGACAACCGTGATGGCGGATTGGGCGCCTCTGGGACGAAATTTTGCAATGGTATAATGGTTTTCCGGATTGTAAAACGTAACGCGGTCCAGGCAGCCTTCCAGAGCGGTCAGGGATCCGGACGCATTCATGAAATGATCCAGCGGGCGGCTTCCAGCAAATCGGCCACCACCACGCTCGGATGGGCATTGCCAGGGGCCGGAGCATTCAGGGCCGGGCCCGTGATAGGCTCATCGGGGGCCCGAACCAGAATCGTCCGGCCGCAGCCCGCAGCGATTCCGCACTGAATATCCTTGGGGCGGTCGCCCACCATGACGGCGTCTGAAAGATCAATGGCATATTTCCGGCAGGCCTGCTCAATCAGTCCGGGTTTGGGTTTGCGGCAGGAACAGCCTTGCTCCGGGGTGTGGGGGCAGAAAAAAATATCGGTAATTCTGCCGCCATGGGATGCCACGGTGGATTTGAGCCGCCGGTGCATCTCCTCCAATACTTCCGGCAGTATCCACTTGCGGCCGATGATGGACTGGTTGGTAATCACGATGAGCGTATAGCCTTTCAGGGTAAGGAGTTTCAATGCCTCCAGCGTGTTTGGAAGGAAGATGAACTCCTCCCAGCACTTGATGTAATCCGGAGAATCCCGGTTGATGACCCCGTCCCGGTCCAGAAAAACAACCTGCTTCAGCAACACCGCCTCCATTTTCGACGCAGGGTTCATGACCCCCAAAAAAAGTCTAAATCACCGCTTTTGAAGGCGGGCAACCGATTCAATGTGAAATGTATGGGGGAACATATCCACCGGTTGCACTTCGACAACCCGATAGGCATCTTTCATCAGCCCCAGATCCCTTGCCAGCGTCGCCGGATTGCAGGATACATAGATGATCCGCTCGGGCAGCATACTCAGAACCTGCTGCACGACGCTTTTGTGCATGCCGTCGCGCGGAGGGTCGATGATCATGACATCGGGCGCATGCAAAACCTCGGACAGACGATCCTTGATATCTCCCCGGTAAAACGTGCAGTTTGAGACATTGTTTTTCAGGCAGTTTTTTTCCGCATCGGATACCGCGGCATCGACGATTTCAAATCCGATCACCCTTCGGGCCGCTTTCGAGAGGCAGATGGCAATGGTTCCGGTGCCGCAATACAGGTCAAAGACCGTTTCTTTCCCGGTCAGTCCGGCATAAGCCATCACCGTACGGTACAGGGTTTCCGCCCCTCTGCTGTTGGTCTGGAAGAATGAATTGGCGGATACGTCGAATTCAAACCCGCAGATGCGATCGGTCAGATACGCACTTCCGGAAAGCTGAAGTTCATATTCCCCCGCGGATACCGCCGCCTTTTTCGCGGTAATATTGTTGACCACGGAAATGATTTGCGGATACTTGTTCTTCAAGAGATCCGCCAGGGGGCGTACGACACCGGGGTTCTCCGCGGCGGTGATGATATTCACCATCCAGTGATCATGGGCCACGGAATGCCGAAGCATGATAAACCGCCAGAAACCCTCGTGGGTCCTGGGGCAATACATCGGCATTTCAGATGATTGAATGTACCGGCGCACATCGCCCAATATGCGATTTCCCAGCTCCGGCTGAAGCAGACAGGCTTCGATGTCCACAACCTTATGAAACACGCCGGGCACATGAAATCCAATGGCGGAACAACCGGCTGCAGCAGGGTTTTGCATTTCCTCCGGTAATCGCCACGGACTGTCCGAGCAGGTGAATTCCACTTTATTGCGATATCCGAAGCACAGCTCGGAAGCAAGGGTCGGATGGACCATCGCATCTTTGATCAATCCGATATGCGCCAGAGATTCCGCAACATGCCGACGTTTATACGCCAGTTGCCGGCCGTAATCGAGAAACTGCCATTTGCACCCCCCGCACACGCCGCTGTGGGGACAGGGCGCTGAAACCCGGTCCGAAGAGGGTTGCAGGAGAGACACCACGCGGGCTTCGGCATAATTTTTCTTTTTCCGGGTAACGGCGATGCGAACCCGGTCCCCTGGAACCGCCTGATCCACAAATACGGCAAACCCTTCGATGCGAACGATCCCCTTGCCGCCATAAGCAACGTCGGATATGTCAACTTCAAGCAACTGACCTTTCTGAATACTCATGATATGGCTTCTTTGAGAAGTTACGGATGTTTGTAAATCAGCCGGGGGGGTTCCATCATGACCGTCGTATCGGGTGGGACGGACTCCGTTATCCAGACATTGCCGCCGATGACCGATCGATCCCCGATCACCGTATCGCCGCCCAGAATGGTTGCCCCTGAATAAATAATGACGTCATCGGCGATGCTGGGATGACGTTTTTTTCCCCTCAGTTTTTCTCCGGCATTTTTCGGCAAGGAAAGTGCCCCAAGGGTAACACCCTGATAAATCCTGACATTGTTTCCGATCACGGTGGTCTCTCCGATCACCACCCCGGTGCCGTGATCAATGACAAATCTTTCGCCGATTCGGGCTCCCGGATGGATATCGATTCCCGTGATACTGTGCGCATGTTCGGTCATGATTCGGGGAAGCAGCGGAACGCCCAGCTCAAAAAGTTTGTGAGCAACCCGATAGACGCTGATGGCATATATTCCGGGATAGCTGAAAATGATTTCATCGTGGCTCTTGGCCGCGGGATCGCCTTCATACGCCGCCCGGATATCGGTTGCCAGAATCTTTCGAATCGAAGGAATGGATTCCAGAACGGCCAGTGCGATTTCACATCCCCGGTCGCCGCAATCGCTACAGGAAAGGTCATATCGGAAGCAATCGTGCCGAATGCTGTGGGTAATCTGCTCCGAGAGCATATCAAACAACGCCGTAACCGCCTGACCCATGGTATATTTGAGACTGACCGGATCAATTTTTTCCCGGCTGAAATACCCCGGAAAAAGGATTTCCCGGAGCTTGTCGATGATATCCACCACATATCCTTCGGAAGGAATGGGGTCATAATCGATGTGGGTAAAGCATTCCCTGTCATGGCAACTACTGATAAGGGAATCCGCCAGCTCCGGAATCCGGCTGCGATACCGCGTAAAAGAGGCGGCATCGGTTTTACAGGAGTTTTCATCATCAATATGAATCGTCATCTTCAGCTCCCTAAAAAGTGTTATTCCGCCACGGCAAAAGCCCCATCGTATCCGCCCGAAGCCAGCGTTTTTTCATACTGAATGGCCTGCTCCAGACTCGAACATTTCGTCACCCTGACCCGGTAAAGCATTCCCCTGCCACTATCATAGGGCTGGATATGGGCATTCTGGTAAGATTTATTCAGCTTTGCCTTCAGCTTTTCCGCATTGTTGCGGTCTGAAAACGCCCCGACCTGAATCGTGAAATTCCCCTGATAATAAAAATCCGCCGAACCGGCGCCGCTTCCGGCAGCCAAAGCAGTCGTTCCAACGGCAACCAGTTCCACGGGCGCGGTACCCGGCCCCAGGACGCCGAGTTTTGAGGCGCAGGCATAAGAAAGATCAATGACCCTTCCAGTCACAAAAGGCCCCCGGTCATTGATGCGAATCTCCATTTCCCGGTTATTGTCCAGGTTCCGGACCCGGACAATGGTCCCCAGGGGAAGGGTCTTGTGAGCCGCGGATTCGGCATGCATGTCGTAGATTTCGCCGCTGGACGTTTTTTTTCCATGAAAATCTTCTCCATACCATGAGGCGATACCCGTCTGCTTGAACCCCCTGGCATCCGGCAGCGGCTGGTACCACTGACCCAGGGCCTTGTAGGGCTTGGGAGAAGACGGGGCAATCGTAGCAGACGGCGGGCGAGCGGAAGACGGCACAATGGTACGCGTGCACCCATAAACGCCTGCTATCAGCATCCCTCCCAGAAGCATCAGGCAGCAGAGGCGCTTCATTTTTCCAGAGCCAGCCGGATGACATCCATCATTTTTTCCACAAAATGGAATTGAATGTCTTTTTGAATCTTTTTGGGAATCTCTTCCAGGTCTTTTTCATTCCATTTGGGCATAATGATGGTTTTGATTCCCGCCCGATGCGCAGCCAGTATTTTTTCCTTTATCCCGCCGACCGGCAGCACCTGGCCCCTTAACGTAATCTCCCCGGTCATGGCCAGATCTTTTCGAATCGGCTTGTTGGTTAAAAGAGACGTCAGCGCGGTCAGCATGGTGACCCCTGCGGACGGGCCATCCTTGGGAATGGCGCCTGCCGGAATATGAATGTGAAGATCGTGACTTGAAAAAAAATCATCCGAGATCCCCATTGAAACCGCATTGGAGCGGATAAAGCTTAAGGCCGCTGTTGCGGATTCCTTCATGACATCGCCAAGCTGGCCGGTCAGGGTCAGATTTTTACCTCCCTTCATGGAGGTGGCTTCGATAAAAAGAATATCACCGCCATTGGGGGTCCAGGCAAGACCGATGGCAACACCGGGCGTGGATACTCTGGCGCGGGTTTCGGTCTGCATTTTGATCGGACCCAGATATTTGGAAATATTGTTTAAATTTATGGTGGCCGACGTTGCTTCTCCCTCGGCCACCTTGCTGGCAATCCCCCGGCAGATCGAGGCGATTTCGCGCTCCAGGTTTCTAAGACCCGCTTCACGGGTATAGCCGGCGATAATATGCCGGATCGCCCCTCTGGAAAAAATGACCTGATCCGCCTTGAGGCCATGGGCTTTTCGCTGCCGGGGAATCAGATACCGGTTGGCGATTTTGATTTTATCATCTTCCGTGTAGCCCAACAGATTGATGACTTCCATCCGGTCCCGGAGGGCCGGCGGAATGGTATCCAGTACATTGGCCGTGGTAATGAACATGACCTTGGACAGATCGAAGGGCACATCCAGGTAATGATCCGAAAACGAGAAATTCTGTTCCGGATCCAGCACTTCCAGGAGCGCGGACGAAGGGTCGCCCCGAAAGTCGCTGCCGACCTTATCGATTTCATCCAGCATGAACACGGGATTATTGGAGCCGGCCCGGCGAATTCCCTGAATGATTCGACCCGGCAGTGCCCCCACATACGTGCGACGGTGCCCGCGAATCTCCGCCTCGTCCCGAACACCTCCCAGGGAAATGCGGTGAAATTTTCTGCCCAAAGCCTTGGCGATGGAGTTCCCCAGAGATGTCTTGCCGGTTCCCGGAGGGCCGGCAAAACATAAAATCGGGCCTTTAGAATCGGGTTTGAGTTTTCTGACCGCCAGATATTCGATGATGCGGGTTTTGGCTTTGTCCAGGCCGAAATGGTCTTCATCCAGAACTTTTCTGGCTTTTTTAATGTCGAGGTTGTCCGCGGTGCTGTCGTGCCAGGGAAGGGTCGTCAGCCAGTCCAGATAAGTGGATGCCACGGTATATTCCGCGGATGAGGGGTGCATGCGCGACAGCCGGCTGAGCTCCCGCTGCGCCTCTTTTGCAGCCTCTTCGGGAAGATTTTTTTCCGCAATTTTTTTACGGTAATCGTCCAGTTCCACCGAGGAATCGTCTTTTTCGCCCAGTTCCTCGCGAATCGCCTTCAACTGCTGACGCAGGTAGTATTCGCGCTGGCTTTTATCGATGTCTCCCTTGACCTGGCTCTGTATCTTATTGCCGAGCTCCAGAATCTCCAGTTGATGATTGGCCATTCGCGTGACTTCTTTGAGCCGTTCATTGATATCGATCAATTCCAGAATTTTTTGTTTTTCATCCGGCGTGGAATTGATGGTTGAGGCGATCATATCGGCCAGCGTGCCCGGATCCGCAATGGACTTGGCCATGGCCCCGATTTCGGGCGGCAGTCCGGGAGAAAGCTCGGCAATCCGGGCAAAGAGATTGACGATATTGGACATCAGGGCTTCGGTTTCCGTGTCCTTGGTCTCTGTTTCAGGAATCATCTCGACCCTGGCCTGGAGGTAGGGTTTGCTGTCCATGAACTCCAGGATCTTGAAGCGGCTGAGTCCCTGAACCAGCAGCTGGGCACGATTATCCTGGGTTTTGGCCATTTTTAGAATCAAGGCGCTGGTTCCGACCGTATATAGATCTTCTTCGGGACTGGCGCTTTCCCTGGCTATTTTTTTAGACACCACCAGTCCGATCAGGCGATCACTGGCCATGGCTTCATCAACCAGTTTCACCGATTCTCCCTGCATCACCACGAGTGGCAATACCATCTTGGGGAAGAGGGCGGCATCAAATAACGGCAGGATGGGAAGAAGCTCCATTTTTATTTCCGCAATGGTTTCCGTAGGCGGTTGCTGTTCTGACATGGGTACCTCCAAAGGAAGTTTTAATCGGATATGGGGATCTTATGAACAATATCAACCGGCATCTTGGCCAGTCGAATCTGAAGAAAGCCGTTCAAATATGACGCACTGACAATTTCCGGGTCAATCGGCGACGGCAGAAAGAGAATGCGTTCAAAACACCCGTATTGAATTTCGGCAAGCCTGTAAGTGGCATTATCCATACGGGACATTTCCGTCCGTTTTCCATGAATCCGGACAGCCCTGCTGTTGATCTCCACCTCAAGATTCTCTTTATCCACACCGGCGATTTCAGCGCGGATGATGATTTCTTCGGGTGTTTCGTAAATATCCATCTGGGGATTCCAGGCACGATCACACAGCGTGAAAATCGGATTTATCGATCGGAACATGTCCTCGATGGATTTTTCAAAACCGGAGCTTACCGCGTCAAAATCACGACCAAATTTAATTTTGATATAGTCCATTTTTGGATTATTTCCCATTTTCGGCTCCTGCAGTGTCTGTCGGTTAATTAACTGAATACCGTTTCTCAATTTATTGAAATCTAACACTCAAACAGCCGTTTGTAAAGACAGGTTTTTATTGACAGGCGGCACTCATTTTTCTATAGCGTTCAAGAGAAAGATCGCGATCTTAAAAGGTGGAGGCTCGATATGAAGCTGACCGACATTTATCCCATTGAAAAATGGATGGCGTTTGAAAAGAAGATTCATGAAAGATCCGGACTGGATGCCAATGTTTTCAATCCCAACGGCATCCGCATCACGGAATACAAGGAATGGGTAAACCGGCTGTGTCCGGCTGTCAAGGCCATCGACAAAGGCCAGAGTTATATCTGCGCCGTGGCCCATATGAACATTGCGGCCCAGGCCATGAAAACCCGGTTGCCGGCGATTGAAGAATGCGACGCGGGATTGATCAAAATAGTCGTCCCCATATTTATCGGGGATGAATTTGCAGGTGCTGTCGGCGCCTGCGGACTGCTGCCCGAAGACGGAGAAGTGGATGCTTTTCTGATCAACAAAACAACCGATATGGACGAAGATGTCATTCAGGATCTTTCCGAAGGCATCGGCACCCTTTCCCGGCAAAAAGCGGAAGCAGTGGCCGGGTATATTCGGGAGGAGATTGACAACATGCTTTCGCCATCCGGCCGGGGAGATTGAAATTGAACCCTTCCATGAAACAAATTATGGTGGTCGGCGGCGGCATTTCAGGGCTTTGTGCCGCCGTTGATCTGGCGCGATTGGGTGTGGCCGTTGTTCTGGTTGAAAATACGGGCTCACTGGGCGGTCACGCGGCCCAGCTATCCTGCAAGGCAACGGACCGCTGCGTGGCCTGCGGGGCCTGCATGGTGGCTGAAAAGATTCGCCGGGCAACCGACGATGCCAACATCCGGGTGTATCTGAATGCCGGTATCGACAAGGTTGACCGGCAAACGCGCTTTGAGGTCACCCTGAAGCAGGACCGGCAGATACAGCGCATCAAGGTGGATGCCGTCCTGATGGCTTCCGGATTCGCTCCCTTTGATCCCGCAAACAAACCTTACGGATACGGGCGATTTGAAAATGTGATGACAACCCTGGAGCTTGACCGGATGCTGCGAAAAAGCGGCACGGTCAAACGGCCATCCGATGCGCAGTTTCCCCGGAACATGGCCTTTATCCAGTGCGTGGGAAGCAGAGACGCCACTCTGGGCCATCTGTGGTGCTCAAAAATCTGCTGCGGCGCGGCGCTTCGAATGGCCAGGTGCATTCAAAGCCGCCAGCCGGGAGTGGAAGCCACTTTTTTTTATATCGATGTTCAGAATTTCGGAAAGAATTTTCAAACCTATTATGCCGATACGCAGCAGCAGGTTCGCATGATCCGCTCCATTCCGGCCGATGTGATCAAGACAGCGGACGACCGGCTGAAACTGTCGTATTTTGATCCGGACACGCAAGCCTATCGGGAAGCCGTCTTTGATATGGCGATTTTATCCATCGGGCTGATGCCTTCCGAATCCACCCGGAATCTGGCCGCCATGCTGAACATCGACTGGGCCGGGTTTGGATATGCCCGGAAAGAAACCGTTGCGCTTCCGGACGGTGTTTTTGCCGCAGGAGCCGCTCTTGAACCCATGAGCATCGCCGAGTCGGTTCTAAGCGCCGGAAAAGCCGCCGGCGATATCTTTCACTATCTGGAAACCGCCTCACAAAATTCGATGGCAAAGTAAAAACTTCAAGATCAAGGCGCGCAAATCCTGTCTGTGAGGCGTACGACGAGTACGCCGCAATGACGAAGGATGTAGCGCAACGCAGATATTGGAGTTTTTACGAAGCCATCAAAGGGGATCATTTGAAAGAACGAACACTTATCATCGGAAACGGACCTGTTGCATCGGGTATTGCAAAAGCGCTGCTGTCCGCAAACATCCCTGTCATGCTGGCAACCCCGGATACGACCGCCTCCGTGAATACGGATGCACCGGCACCTCTTTTTGAAGTCCGAACGGAAACGCGCGTCAGCCACTGCACGGGTTCGGCCGGAGATTTTCAGGTGATGCTCAGCCGCCCGAACGGCAGCACCCCGCTGACCGTTGCACATATCGTCATTGCCGAAGACGCCATTCAAAGTCCCCTTTTTTCCCTTTACGGACTGAGCCCCTGCCCAACGGTTCTGTCCCTGTCCGAAATCCGGGAAGTGCTTGATTCCCCCTCGGCATCGGGACAGGTGCCGTCCCCGGGAAAGACCGCGGTCTTTATCGTCGGCCTTGCCCGGGAAAGCTATCCGCATCTGGTTGAAACCGCCATGGAATCCTGCCTGATGCTTCAGACAAAGCTGGGAATGAAAACCATGATCCTGACCCGAAACCTCAAGGTCGGCGCATCGGGACTGGAAGCGTTGTATCGCCGAACACGGGAAGCCGGTGTCATCTATTTCAAGTTCTCGGATGCGCTTCCGAGCTTTCAACAGGATGCCGATGGGAAAGTCCGAATCGCGTTTACGGATGAAATCACGCAAATCCCGTTTACCCTTCAGGCGGATTTGACGGTCGTGGATGAAGCAATTGCCCCTTCGCCATACCTGAAGGACCTGTCCCGGGTTTTTTGCCTGGATACGGACCCGGCAGGATACATCCAGTCCGATAATGTCCATCGGCTGAGCGTATTCACCAACCGAAAAGGCATTCTGGCTGCCGGTGCATCCCGGGGGATGCCGGCGCCTTCAGCCCGGCTGGCCGAGATTCAGGAAACAGCTGTCACCCTGCTTTCATTGACAAAAGGAACGCTGACAACCCCGGGCAATAAAGCCGAAATCCATGCAGGCGCCTGCGTCCGCTGCCTGACCTGTTTCAGGCTCTGCCCCTATCATGCCATTACGCTCAACACCCGGCCGGTCGTGATGCCGGACGCCTGCGAGCGCTGCGGCATGTGCGCCGCGGAATGCCCTGCAAAAGCCATCCGCATTGACGATCTGCGCACCCAGGCAATTTCACGGCGCCTTCAGCCGATTCCCGGCAGAGACGACAGCGATTCATTCACCCCTTTTCTGGTTGCCTTCTGCTGCAGCCGATCCGCCGGCCGCGCCAAAGAACTGGCCACCCTGTCCGGACTGAGCCTTCCGCAAAGATTGTCCATTGTTGAAGTGCCGTGTTCAGGCGGCATATCCGCGGAACATCTCCTGGCGGCTTTTCAGCATCGGGCGGACGGCGTTCTGGTGTTCACCTGCCATGAAGGCAACTGCCATTCGGAGCGGGGAAATATTCTGGCCCGGCGACGAACGGTGCATCTGAAGAATATGCTCAAGCAGATCGGTATCGACCCGAACAGACTTCTTTTAAAAACCCTGGCCTCGAACATGGCCGCTGAATTTGCCGAAACCGTCAATACATTCGAAAAGCAGATTGCAGATGCCGAACGTTTAGGAATCAACTTATGACGACAACCGAACCCATTGCCCTGAATCGCCTGAATCAAGACCTGTTCAAGAACTGGCCGTTTGATCAGGACCACTGCCTGACCTGTGCCATCTGTTCCGGATCCTGTCCGGTTTCCGGCATTGACGGGTTTGATCCCCGAAAAATCATTCGCATGGTTTCGCTGGGACTGCAAAGTGAACTGGTTGAATCCAGATGGCCCTGGATCTGCACGATGTGCGGAAAATGCGAGCATGTCTGTCCCATGGGCATTCACATTCCGGATCTGATGCGGGCAATCCGCTCCCTCAGGGACCGGGACAAGGTGCCGGGAATTCTTCACAAGGGGCTGGAGGCTGCCCTGAAAACCGGAAACAATCTGGGACTGCCCAAAGAAGACTTTGTCTTCATTCTTGAAGATGTGGCCGATGAAATTGCCCAAGAACCCGGATTCGAAGGGTTTACCGTCTCGGTTGACAAGGAAGGGGCCAATATTCTGACCACCATTCACAATAAGCTGGTCAATACCCATACCGAAGATCTCAAGCACTGGTGGAAAATTTTTTATGCTGCCGGCGAAGACTGGACCATCCCCTCCGAGAACTGGGAAGGCACCAACTGGGGCATGTTTACCGGAGATGACCCGGCCATGAAGATCATGGCCGGCCGGATTGCCGAAAACATGACAAGGCTCAAGGCCAAAAATCTCCTGTGGCCCGAATGAGGGCACGCCTACCTTGCGACCAGGTCTGGTCTTGAAAAATGGTATCCCGAATCGTTAAAATCTTTTGGAACCTATACGGTATTTGAGTTGCTGATGGCCTACATCCGGGAGGGAAGAATCCGCCTGGACAAATCCCGGTTCAGGGGCGTAGCGGCCACCTATCACGATCCCTGCAACTACGGCAGGAAGGCCGAGCGGATCTTCGGACACGGTTTCTATGATGAGCCCCGGTGGATCCTCGATCAGTGCATGGAAAGCTGGGTGGATCTTTACCCCACCCGGGATAGCCAGTATTGCTGCGGCGGGGGCGGTGGAACACTGACGACCGGCTACAATACCGAACGGATTTTTTACGGCAGAAAAAAAATGGAGCAGATCCAGGCAACCGGCGCATCCATGGTGGTTGTGCCCTGCCACAGTTGCCACGGCCAGTTGAACGCCATCAAAGCCGAATACGGCATGGAAAATCTTGTGGTAAAATACCTCTGGGAGCTTGTGGCGGACTGCCTGATAATTGGATAATAAGCATGCTTGGCCTGCCACATTATCAATCCGCAAAATTGGCCGCAATGCGTTTGAATTCAGGATGAACCCGCCGAAAAGCATCCAGGATGACCGGAGAAAAATGCTCCGGCTTTGTCCGCTCGTCGCCAACGGTGATGATTTTAACGGCTTCTTCATGGGAAAACGGCGGTTTGTAGGGACGCCGGCTGATGAGTGCGTCATAAACATCGCAAATGGCTACGATTCGCCCACTCAGCGGTATCTCATCCCCTTTAAGGCCATGCGGATAGCCCGAGCCATCCCACCGTTCGTGGTGGAACTCGGCGATTTCCCGTGCCATTTTCAGAAACGAGTTGGTTCCTAAAAAATTTTCGGTTTTTCGGATGGCATCACTGCCGATAAGGGTGTGACGCTTCATTTCAGAGAACTCCGCGTCCATCAGCTTTCCGGACTTCAGCAATATGGAATCCGGGATGCCCACCTTTCCAATGTCATGCAGTGGAGTGGACTGACAGAGCATATCGATTGCTTCCGGCGTGAGTGTATCGGGATATATCCGAGAAAGTTCTTTGGCCAAGCACTCGACATAACAGCGTGTCCGCTGAATATGCATGCCGGTCTCTTTGTCGCGGTATTCGGCCAGAATTGCCATGCTGGCAATCGTTGCGTCCTTTGTCCGTTCCAGTTCAAGGGTTCGCTGTTTCACCAACTCCTCAAGTCTCTCCCGATGCGCTTTCAATTCCAGGTTGTTACGAATCCGGGCCGTTACCAGTTCCGGAGTAAACGGTTTTGAAATGTAGTCCGCAGCGCCAAGGGCAAGACCTTGTCCCTCATCGAAGGGTTCGGACAGGGATGTCAGGAAAATGACAGGGATGTCCTTTGTATCCTTATTCTCTTTTAATCGACGGCAGACCTCAAAACCGCTCATGCCCGGCATCACCACATCCAGCAGGATCAGATCCGGACGGTTCTGATTGACGGCGCGAAGCGCGGACCGGCCATCCGTTGCAACTCGGACGGAATAGGTTTCATCCAGCGTATTTAGAAGGACCTCAATATTGATCTCCGTGTCATCAACGATGAGCAGACTTTCTTTCGATGATTTTTGCATGGTCAAGCTATTCTCCGGTATTACCATTGATTTGAGTCGGCTTTAAAAATGACAGTTCTATCTCGACTCCGGACGGGACGTTCCGGATGCCGACTTTTCCTCCTATCGAGCGGGCATGATCCGCAGCCAGGGGGATTGTCAATCCAAGTTCTTCAACACTGGAACTGGAGCGTTCATAGGAAAAAGTATCAAAAAACGTTCGAAGCAGTTTCTCCGGTATCGGCTGACAGTCAAACCCGATGAACAGTGTCACCATTTCAGAATTGTCTCCGATCATCCACCCAATGACCGTGCCTGGAATTGCCATTCTTTGAGCCACCCGCAACTGGGTCGTAATGATCTGTTCGATTATTGCTTCGCTGCCGCAAACCAGCACCTGTTCTATTTGTTTGGGGTCAAAGACAAGATTCCGAATCAAGAACGCTTGCCTCAACGATTCGGTTGATTTTGAAATAATTCTCCCCAGATCGACAGGGATCACATCAATCTTCGCATCTTTATCCTCCAGCTCGGCCAATCGCAAAGCGCTGTCGATGGTTTCCAGCAGGCGATTCCGTGCCAAGTTGAAAAGGGAGAAATATTCAGCTTGCAGCTTTTTATCCGCCATTTCCCACAGGGCAAGGTCTGCTATGCCAAGCACGCCATGAGCAGGTGTGCGCAGTTCATGGGAAATGGCGCAGAGGTAATTCTGTCTGGCGGCATCCAGCGCCTTCAACCGGTTGTTGGATTCGGCCAGCTCATGCGTTCGGATTGCCACCAGCTTTTCCAGCTGAACCCTGTGTAATTTCAGTTCAAGATGGTTTTTGATTCGTATTTTGACAATTGATGGATTGAAGGGCTTGGTAATGTAATCAACGGCACCCAGTTCCAAGCCATGCGCCTGGTCCAGATCCAGGTCAAGCGTTGTGATGAAAATGATCGGAATGTCCTGCGTATTTTTGTCCGCTTTCAACAGGAAACAGACTTCAAAGCCGCTTAACCCCGGCATCAGTACATCCAGAAGAATCAAGTCCGGCTGAAAATGTTTGACACTGTCCAGCGCTGCCTTGCCATCGGTCGCAACGCGAATGGAGTAGTCATTCGACAGCATGTCAACCAGAAAATCGATATTGATTTCCGTATCGTCAACCACCAATATGGTTTGCTTTTCATCAGGGTTCAAATTAAACCTCACTTTGATCATCGATTGATTCCTCAGGCAGCGATGAATCCCCGGTAGATTGCCATTCATCCTGCATGTTCCAGAGGGCCAGGTCCGAGATGCCGAGCAGGCTTTTTGTCAGAGCACCCAGTTTTTGTGTAAAGGCTACATGAAAATCAAGCTCGGCTTCTTTAATTGTTTTTAGCCGGTTATAGGCTTCTGCCAGTTCTTGCGACTTCTTTGCCATCAATAAGTCCATCTGGTCTCGATGCCTTTTGAGTTCGAGATGATTTTTGATACGGGCTTTTACAATCGCCGGGTTGAATGGCTTGGTGATATAATCGACTGCGCCCAGCTCCAGCCCGTGGGTTTCGTCCGGTACATGGTCAAGCGAGGTGATGAAAATGACCGGTATGCGCTGTGTGCTCCTGTTTGCTTTCAATTGGCAACACACTTCAAAACCGTTTAACACCGGCATCAGCACATCCAGAAGAATCAGATCCGGTTGAATATTTTTTACACTGTCAAGCGCCGTCCCGCCATCTGTTGCAACGCGCACGATGTAGTCATCCGACAGTATTTCCAGGAGAATATCGATATCGATCTCCGTGTCATCCGCCACCAGAACGGTTTGTTTTTTACTGGGTATCAGTATTTCAAGAAGAGAATCGATATTGCTTTCCACGTCATCCTCCGCCGGAACGGTCTGCGTTTCTTTGGATGCAGGTATTTCCAGGAGAACATCGAAATCGCTTTCCATGTCATCCTCCGCCGGAACGGTCTGCGCATCTTCGGCAGACGGTTTTTTCAGATCCATATCGATATGGCTTTCCGTGACGTCCATTGTCAAATCGTCTTGTTTGTCTTCGGTCATCATATTTACCTCACAGTTTATTGTCGATTGATTCCATCAATCTGTTAATCTTTTTTGTGGCTTCATCGAAGCGGTATTTCGAAATTGAACGATTCAGCTCTGCTATGGCGATTCCGGTTTCAACCGGCCAGTTTTTTTCCTGAAACAATTTCAGGATTTCCTGGCAGGCCCTGGGTTCATTATTTGTTGCCGGACTGTTTAATCGGCTGAGCAAGCACCGCAGCTCATCCTCAGTTCCCAGGGGCTTGATCGGCACGGCAAGCGCATCGTCCTGCGGCAGGGAAACGGCGGCTGCAATCGCGGCCCGCAGCGCATTGTTCTGTTCGACAAATTCCTGCAAATGATCCTCGAATTCCCTGCCGTCTCGAAGGGCCTTCTCCAGTTCGGATGCAGCGGACGCCAGCATGGTTCCGCCGAGATTGCCGGCGATCGACCGGATGGAATGGGCCTTGCGGTGTGCTGATTTCAGATCGTCCAGCAGCCGTTCTCTTGTTAACGCATATGCATCGTCCTGGGCGAACTTGATCAGCAGTCTCCGGTAGAGTCCATGATTCCCGTTCAGGCGTTGCAGTCCTGCCGTCACATCAATTCCGGGTATCTGCGGAAATGGCGCTCGGTGGCGCGGACCCGGATTGTCAATGCGTTCCGCTGCAACATCCAAAACATTCCGGCGCATTTTTTCTGGAAACCATCGTCTCAGCAAGCCGATGAGTTCGCGGCTGTCAATGGGTTTGGTAATATGCCCGTTCATTCCCGCACTCATGAATTTCTGCCGGTCATCTTTCATGGCAAGGGCGGTCATGGCAATTATGGCCAGCTTGTCCACACCCGGCTTATTCAGGTTGCGGATGGCGCAAGTGGCCTCAAGGCCATTCATCACCGGCATGTGAATGTCCATGAACACCACGTCATAATCCTGCGAGCGGATTCTCTCCACAGCCTCCTGGCCGTTGCAGGCGATTTCGGTCTCTATGCCGATATTTTTCAACAGCTCGACAATCACTTCACGGTTGATCTCATGGTCTTCCACCGTCAGGGCGCGAATACCTGAAAACCGTTCCTCCGGAACAGCAAGCTTCTTTCCGCGATCGGTTGTTCCGCCGTCCAAAGCGGACTGGATTTCCACCAGTAAAGTGGATGGCCGAACGGGCTTGGTGATGAAACCCAGGATACCGGCCGCTGCCACCGGCTCTTTCATTTCGCATTGATCCCGGGAATCCGCCATGAGCAGCATCAGGGGGAGTGCCGGCAACATTTCCAGCCGGACATGATGCGCCGTTTCGACGCCGTTCATGAAAGACATCCGGTAATCAAGCAGGCAAAGTTCAAAGGGAGTAAGGGTCGCCGCCTCCGCCCTCAGCATCTCCAGCGCTTCCTGGCCGGAAGCGGCGCACTGTACCTGACAAGACCGTGCGGACAACAGCTTAGACAGGATATGCCGGGTTGCCGGATTTTCATCTGCGATGAGCACTTTCTTGCCTTTCAAGTCCGGCTCCGTCAATAGAGAGACATCCGCATTTCCCGCAAGCTCAAACGGAAGGATAAAGGAAAACACGCTGCCTTTGTCCGAAGTGCTCTCCACCCGGATCCGGCCTCCCATCATTTCACACAGCTCTTTGCAGATGGTCAGGCCCAGTCCGGTTCCGCCAAACACGCGGGTTGTGGACTTGTCCGCCTGGCCAAAAGCCTCGAAGATATGTGACAAATGCTCCTCTATGATGCCGATTCCTGAATCCCGCACAGCGAAATTGATCGCAACCGCGCGGGAATCAAGATAGCGGATATCGACGGATAAGTGGATGTGGCCGGCATCCGTGAACTTGATGGCATTGCTCATCAGGTTATTCAGGACCTGCGACAACCGCATCGGATCACCTATGAGCCAGGCAGGAATTGCCGGATCGATGGCGGCATGAATTTGGATATCCTTCTTTGCGGCGCTGTCCCAGAAACTGTTCAGGGAGCCGTTGATGACATCATCGATGGAAAACCGGATGTGTTCGACTTCCAGCTTCCCCGCCTCGATCTTTGAAAAATCCAGAATGTCGTTGACAATGGCGAGCAGTGACTCGGCGCTTGTTTTCGCCACTTCCGCATACCGGCGTTGCTTTTCCGTCAGGCTCGTATTCAACATCAGCCGGGTCATGGCGATCACACCGTTCAGCGGGGTCCGGATTTCATGGCTCATGTGCGCCAGGAACATGTCTTTGGCCATGTTTGCCGATTCAGACTGGTCCGCCAGTTGCTTGACTTTTATCATCGCCTGATCCAGAAGCAGATTGTTCTGTCGCGATTCATCTTCCGCTTTTTTGCGATCGGTGATGTCCCGGCTGATCCCAATAATGCCGATGATCCGGCCCTCAGTGTCCTTCAGAGGGGATTTAACGGTATCCACCAGAACACGCCGGCCGTCCGGATAGTCTATCCATTCCTCGTCATGACGGGTTTCTCCCTGTTCCAACATCAATTTGTCATTCTCACGGAAGAAGTCTGCCAGCTTTCTGTCGAAAAGATCATAATCCGTACTGCCGATGATCCCGGAACAGTTCATTCCCACAAAAAGGGCGAAGGCGGCATTGCATCCCAGGTACACGCCGTCGAGATCCTTGTAGAAAATGATATCCGGAATGGAATCGAGAACTCCGGATACAATGGTATTCAGATCTGCCGTATCGGCGGGTTCAGATGATTTTCTCGTGCTTGTCGTTTCCACTTCATTTCAGTCCTATTTTCGGGTAAAGCGTTCTGCGGCATTTTTTTTGCCGATTGTTCTTCGCTTTCTGTCGATACGAGAGTATCATGCGATTTATGTGCCAACGGCGTTGCCTCAATCATCAGCAAGCGTCTATTACCGGAAATAAAGCATCCGGACAATTTACATGACCGCCTGAATATTGATTTCTTCACGACCTGCTATCATTTTAAGTGACGAACCTTTGTTTCCCTGTCATTTTGAATGGTTGGATGATCGCCGAATTGAATATTTTACAAAATTGCATATACTCGACTGAAAAGATATCGACCTTTCCGCAAAGGTTATGCAGGTTGGCCGACAAGGCCCTCTGGCGAACGATAGCTGGCTGATATCACATCAAGGCACCCAGTCAACATTGAGCGGTTACAATGCTGGTCGGAGTTTTTTTATGGATGTTTAATTAAGTAGCTTGTGGGTGATCCGGTTTCATTGACCAAGATTTTCTCTTGCAACATTACCAGATCATACCACTTCCCAAAAGGCCAATCAAAGTTGAAAGAACTGTATAATACCCCAATCGTACTGGTCTATTGCTTCCTTCCTGTCCGAGATTGTTTTGCAGGCTCAACGGAATTCCTGATTAAGGTCCAGCTCAACCCATGAAGCCCGCTCCCGTTCGCAGCTGGGAAAAACGCTGATGACTTTGTTCTTGATATCCGTGATGCACGTATACACGTTTTGATCGGCAGTGCCGGCAGTGAAGGGGTCCCAATACGTGCCGCCATTCGTGAAGTCCGTGGTCATGATTTGCCGCAGGGCCGCCACGCTGACGCTGCCGAGATGCTGCTTTGCCAGAGTTTGCAGGTTGACCAGGCGCTGGAATGATCTGGATTCGGAGTCGTTTGCCGGAGATGTGAATTTGAAGGACTGATCCACATGGTTGGTCAGGAAGAAGTGATTTGTAAAAATATCCATATTGGCCGGATTTGCGTAATAATAATCCCCTCCGTTCGCTTGCCCGGCCAGCAGCTTCATCGAGTTCTCTAAGGGCGAGCGCTCATAATGCCAGATATTCGTTGCGTCGGACACCTGGGTCAACGTGGCCACAGCTACTTTCGCGTTCAGGTACCGTGCATCCACTTGGTCTTCCGTGTCGCAATCAAATGCCGCAAACAGGTTCTGATGCAACCCATCGGCGATTGTCAGATCCAAATTCGTGATGGAAATCATGCCGTTTAGGTATTCGAAGTTCAATCCCCGGGCGTTGAAGGTCGATGCTCCGAAAACCCATCCAAGGGTTGTCACGACGGCGACTTGGTTGTCGACATGGTTGTTGCCGTGCACTTCGCCTACGGGATTGTATATAATAACTGCGCTTCGCCCTGCCAATTGATCCATCGTAAAACTCGGATTGTCGAAATTCCGTCCGATTAGCGTGTTGCCGGTCGTCGTTTGGGTCCGTGTTGCCCCGAGTACGGAACACCCAAAGCGCGGGGGTGCCGGGAAATAACTGAACATGATGGCCGATCCCATGAAGCGGAGTTGCTGGAACGTCAAGCCCGATTCCAGCGACACGCCGTAGAGCATCATGCGCTCACGATCATCCATGGCCGGCTCCATCTGGGCCATGGCGGACTGAACCGATAGGGTGTCGAACCCAATATCGTTGTCAAGTATTTTGAACATGGCGAGTAGATGGTCCTTGGCCAGGTATCCGTATTGCCGACCCATGTCATAGTAACTGCCCTGCAGATTCAAGATCCAGAGAGCATCCACTTTGCGCAGCGCACCGATTCCAGTATCGGTAGCGAAGGAGTTCGGCGACACCACGATTGTCAAAGGCGTGGTGGTAGATATCATGTCAGGATCAATGATCCCATTCATTTCATCCACTCCAAAATAAAACTGATATTTGCCGGGCGGCAGTCTCTGAACTTGCAGCACCGGCTGCCCGGACAAAGGAAAGAGTCCACTCTGCAATGCCGGGTGGGCTTGGGAAAGCGGAACGGGGCCGGCCCACATCGCCGATTCGGCCAGATAAAAATATTCACCGGACTGCGCTTTCGCCAGCATCCACCAGTCGGCCGCCACCCCCGCATATTCTGCCGGATTCAGACTCACCGATACAGTGATCGGATCGGTTTGGGCGAACACAGAGGGCTGATTCCAATCATTGATGGAAATCGCCATAGTAATGTCGGTGGTTGCCGCTTTGGGATATGATCCATCGCTCGCCATAACCAAGCCAGCCGGTGCGGCACTGATTATGAATAGATTGATGACAATGAACACCAGATTAGTAAAACAGGCAATACAACGATTCATAAACATTTCTCCATTTTTGGTGTGTTGTTTTTCGAACAAGGCCAACATAATTACCACTGATTGATAATTGACTATTCTATTTATCATTTTGATATAATTTGTAATAATATCATGAGTATGTACGCTCCAGGATCGTTGCCGCTTGGCCGGGCACAATGATGGCGTAAGTCTTGACTCTCCTACCTTATCTGCAAGACCCGCAGCGGTGTGATTCTCACCGGCGCTACCCTGGACGTGCAGGAGAATGCGATCACCCCGCCGCTGGTTAGTCGCTTTTGCCGCGGCCGATCACCCACCGCATTCAGGTTTTTGGGTACGGAAGGAATCCCGAACGCCCGGCCCAGAATACATACAGCAGTAATTGCGCATCGTTCCATGGAACCAAGAATCGTTGTATCACCTGTATGTGATAACTGCTTTCGGATAATCGTATGAAATCGATTTATGGTTGACTTTGCAATTTAGGTGCCAGCGTTAACATTTTTTAGACGGGTAATATGATTAGAAACTGTAAGAAATGAAACAAAATTCAGTTTTATTTTTTGAGAATGCATGTCTATCAAATTGACAGCATTGATGAACACACAGGCTTCTTCGATATAAAAGGGTTGGTCAGATATCTGGAAACTGTTTGCCGCTCCAGTGGACCGTGCGCCATCTATTTGGTTGGCGCTTCGGATATTTGCATGATCAATGATTGATACATTTTTCAAAATTGGTTATAGTCGGCTAAAAATATATCGGCCTTTCCGGAAAGGCCATTCAGGTTGGTTTTTTTAACACCCGACAGACAGCAGAGGAAAGTATCACCATAATGGGAAACGGGAATCCGTTTACACTGTTGATCGTGGATGATGAACAGGATATCCATCTGGCCATGAAACGGTTTTTCGCCAGAAGTCCTTACCGGCTTCTGTTTGCGGAAAACGGCATGGAAGCCCTGGACTGCCTGAGTAAGAACCCTGTGGATCTGATGTTGCTGGATTTGAAAATGCCGGGCATGGACGGCATGGAGGTGTTGAATGAAGTTGTTGATTCCCGCCCGAATTTGAAAGTCATCATGCTGACGGCCCACGGCGGTGTGCAGGATGCCGTGGCTGCCATCAAACTGGGAGCCACGGATTTTATTGAAAAAACAGCGTTTCCGGAAATGCTGAAGCAAAAAATTGCCCATGTCTATCAAATGTGGCAAATCGAACATGATAACAGCCAGTTGCGAGACCAGCTGACCGCCAGTTTTCAGTTTGACGACTTGATTGGCGATTCCCCCCCCATGCTTAAGCTCAAGAATATGATCGCCAGGATCGGCCCATCCGACGCCTCAATTTTAATTCAGGGGGAAAGCGGCACCGGCAAGGAACTGGTGGCCCAGGCCATCCATGCCCACAGTTCCCGGAAATCCGGTGTATTCATCCCCGTGGACTGCGCCGCCATCAATGAGACCGTGATGGAAAGCGAGCTTTTCGGCCACACCAAAGGGGCTTTTACCGGGGCCGACCAACCCACTCTCGGGTTAATCCGCTCCGCTGACAAGGGAACCTTGTTTCTGGACGAGGTGGGGGAGCTTCCTTTAAACATGCAGGTCAAGCTGCTGCGCACGATTCAGGAGCGCACGGTCCGCCCCGTAGGCTCCACCCGAACAATTCCGGTGGATATCCGGATTGTCGCCGCCACCAATCGCAATCTGGTCGAGGCCATTGCCCTTGGCGCTTTCCGGCAGGATCTCTATTACAGAGTGAGCGCGATGACTCTGCATGTGCCGCCGCTCCGGGAACGCTGCGAGGACATTGTACTGCTCACCCGCCATTTTATCGAAAAGCTCTCTAAAAGGGGAGCCGCAAAAGAGCTCTCCGACAAAGCCGTGGCTGTTTTGTGCAGTTACAAGTGGCCCGGCAATGTGCGGGAGCTGTCCAATATCATCCAGTGCGCCATGGCGCTTTCCGTCACCGATGCCATCGTGCCGGCCGATCTGTCCGGCCTGTCGATGTCATCAGCCAGTGCATCGGATGAAACCGTCTCTGAAAGCGCCAGTCTGGCCGACTACGAAAGGGAGGCTATCCGCAATGCGCTGGATCAAACATCGGGCAACCGCCGCAGCGCCGCAAAGCTGCTGTGCATCAGCGAAGCCACATTGTACCGGCGGTTAAAACAATACGACTTATAAATCCGTTATGCCTCATTCTGCCAAACTTAAGTGCCTCTCAAATTGATAGACACTTTGCGTCAGATCTCCAATTTTGATAGACTGCCCTTCTGCATCGCCCAGCATCGAAATCGACGGCTTAGAAAATTAGATGATTCCGATAGACCGGGGGTATCTGCATGAAAAAGCGCCGGCTTCCATGAATTCTGGCACCGGTTTTGCTTTACTTGCTTTCATTGAGATGGTTTCTGGATGATTTTATTCTGTTGCTCCATAGAGGATTTGTCTGCGCAAAGGAATGTATCATGATAGAGAAAAAGAAGATCGATGAAATGACCGCCCCGAAAGCCGGCAGATTTTTGGCCGAAAAGATGATGGAAAACGCAGTGGAACCGAATAGCGGCATTGAAGATGATAAGGGATGCCTGCAAGCCGGAACCAACCAGATTTTAAAGAATTTTGACGAGCGCTGCCTGACAAGCGGATATGAATGGGCTTGGTAAAAAAGCGCTTTCTATACAACTGTATGAAAATCATGGATAAACCGATGGGCCTGCAAACTATTGTTCTGGGGAAGAAGCATGAAATCCAGTGGCTGTCCCGGTTTCTGCCTCAGGAACTCGGTCCGGTCAGCCTGCTTGAAACCACAAGGGAAATCGACCGGTTGCCGGTTGCCGCATCTCCCCGGCTGATCGTGGCCATCGATTCCTTCCCCGGCGGGATAAACCTCAGCCTGCTTCAGAAAATCAAAATGAAGCTGAATGCTGTCGCAATGATTTGCCTGATAAACAACATCAGCGAAGAAATGGAAATCGAGCTGCGATCCGCCGGACTGGTATTTCTCGGCAGCCACCAGTCGTTTTTAAGCCACGCCGAGGAAATAATCGGAAACGCGTGCAAATGTCCGGTAAGCCCAAGGATGGAGAAGGTTTTATGAAAAACTTCCGACACGAAGTCGTGACTGCACGGATAACATGAAATGGCTTTCATGAGACTGCATACCTGAAAAACGTTCGACTCCTCAGATTAACGAATTACGCATTCCAACTGGTTTTCCTGATTTCCGGCCGCCTTCAAAAATTGCACTTGACTATTTGATGATAAAATTATACGTTCAATACGTTCAATACGTTCAATGCGTTCAATGCGTTCAATGCGTTGTTTTATCCTCTTTTATAAGGAATGGTTACGGAAAGGATTCATGAACGAGCAGAAATACTTCAGCATCCCTGAAGCGGCAAAAACATGCGGCGTCAGCCGGACCACCCTGTGGAACTGGGTCAAATCCGGGAAAATCAACGCTTTTATCACCCCTGGCGGACATCACCGGATTCTGCAGGAGGATATGGACAGTTTTCTGCGCAAAAATAGTTTGGCATCTTTCGATAAAACAACCCGCAGCACCATTCTGGTTGTGGATGACGATCCTTTGGTGCTGGAAATGTTTCAGAAAAAGTTAACCCGCGCAAACTTCCAGGTGGAAACCGCATCGGATGGATTCAGCGCCGGCATCAAAATATCCCAGATTGAACCGGATCTGGTGTTGCTGGACCTTTTTATGGACAAAATGGATGGGTTTGAGGTCTGCCGGATGATCCGGCAGAATCCCAAGCTCAATACCATCAAAATTCTGGCGTTAACGGGCATGGATACACCCGAGAACCAGACAAGGATTATCCGGGAAGGCGCGGATGATTATCTGCCCAAAACCGTTGATTTCAAAACCGTAATGCAACGGATCGATTCATTACTGGGAACTGCTTCAGAGGAACGACATGAATAATCAGACAGTGCCGGACAAGGACCCCCCGGATTTCCGGATCCGGACATTATCGGCGTCGCACCCGCCGTCCTTTAACCGCGAATCCTGCATGGATATGCCGCCATCTGAAATCACAGGGGCCAGAACCCTCATCCAGTTCCTCATCGGTGTGATTCTTGCGGTTGCTCTGTTTCTCGTCAGTCAACACTATTTTCTGTTGGCCCATACGCTGGCCGAGCTGTTTTCCATTGCAGTGGCCTGGGGTGTGTTCATACTGATGTGGAATTCCCGGCGAATTGTAAATAATGATTCCCTGGTGATGCTGGGGATTTCCTATTTTTTTGTCGGGCTGATCGACCTGATCCATACCATGGCATACAAGGGAATGGGGGTTTTACCCGGCCCTCCGACAGCCGACATCGCCACGCAATTGTGGATTTCGGCCCGTTACCTGGAAAGCCTGAGTCTGCTGCTGTTTGTCATGCGCATCGGAAAACAGGCACGGCCAGGGGCAGTTTTCTGGGCCTATACCGGAGCCACGGCGCTGCTTCTGGGGGCAGTTTTTGCCTGGCCGGTTTTTCCCGCGTGCTACGTCGAGGGTGTCGGCCTGACGGTTTTTAAAAAGACCAGCGAATACGTTATCTGCCTGGTGCTGGTAGCTTCCGGTCTGATTCTTCGGCATAAACAGCGCTTTTTTGATGCGGATATCAATCGGCTGATGTCCGCTGGCATTCTGGTCACGATTATTGCCGAGCTGTTTTTTACGCAATATGTCAGTGTGTTTGGATTCGCTAATATTGTAGGCCATAGCCTGAAAGTGCTTTCATTTTATCTGATCTACTTGGCATTGATCCGCGCCGGGCTGACCCGCCCATATTCGCTGTTGTTCAGAGACATGAGACAGACCGAGGAAAGCTACCGGCTTCAGGCGTTGCGGTTTTCCAAAATATTGGAGACCACTGTGGACGGGTTCTGGCTGGTGGATATGCGGGGGCATATTGTTGAGACAAACGAAGCCGCGGCACGGATCGCCGGGTACACCCAGGCTGAACTAATGAGCATGCATGTCAGCGACATCAATGCTATCGAGGAAAAAGAAGATACCCTCCGCCGGATTAATGAACTGGTACAACGTGGACACGGGCGTTTTGAATCCCTGCACCGCCGAAAGGACGGCAGCCTGATCGATGTGGATGTCAGCGTCAGCTATCTGGATCAGGATGGCGGGCTGTTTGCGGTTTTTATCCGCGACATCACGGAAAAAAAACGGTCGGAAACGGCACTTCGCCGATCGATGGATGACTTGGCTAATGAGCGGGCCGTGCTGAAAGCCATATTTGAGTCCACTCCGGATATGATTGTGCTGAAGAACCCCAAAGGTGTTTACCGCAAGGTGAATCCGGCATTTTGCCGGTTCATGGGTAAAACCGAGTCGGAAATCGTCGGCCGGACCGACCTGGACCTGTTTCCCGCTGCGGATGCCGAAAGCTATATTTTACAGGATCGGGGCATCATGGCAACCGGCCTTTCTGAATCCGGAGACTGGCATGTAAGTGGCGGGAATGAAGCGATGTGGCTTCATGTGGTCAAAACACCCGTGATCAATGCCCAGGGGCAGACGGATGGCCTGCTGTGTTCGGTGCATGATATTTCCGACCGCAAGCAGATGGAGGCGCTGCTGCAGGCCAGGCTGCGCTTGAGCGAATCCGCCACATTGCCTGAAAAAGAGCTGTTGACCCTGACCCTGGATGAAGCGGAAAAACTGACCGGCAGCCGGATCGCTTTTTTTCATTACGTCGAAACGGATGAGTCTGTCATTTCCCTGCAGACGTGGTCCACGCGCACACTTCAGGAATTCTGCACGGCAATAGGTTTTGAACACCACTATCCGGTCGAAAAGGCCGGCGTCTGGGCGGAATGCCTTCGGAAGCGCCGCACGGTGATCCACAACGATTATGCCGGATTATCCGATCGCAAGGGGCTCCCGCCGGGCCATGCATCCCTGGTGCGTGATCTGCTGGTTCCTGTTTTTCAAGGGGAAAAGATTGTCGCGATTCTGGGCGTCGGGAACAAACCTGCTGAATATACCCAGCGGGATATCCGGATTGTCTCCGCGATGGCGGATCTGGCCTGGGACATTGTGGTCCGAAACAAGGCGATGGCGGCGCTTCGCGACAGCGAGGATAAATACCGCTCCTTTATTGCATATTCGACAGAGGGCATATACCGGCTGGAGATGGATACGCCGCTGGACACCCGTCTGGCCGTTGAGGAACAGGTTGATACCATTTACGACAATGCGTGGGTGGCTGAATGCAACGACACTTTTGCCGGAATGTACGGACTGTCGAATGCTGCGGACTTGCTGGGTCGCAGATTGATCGACCTGCACGGCGGTAAAAATCATCCTGTCAACCGGGCGGAGGTCAGAAGGTTTGTCGAGAGTGGTTACAGCGTTTCGCTTGAGAACACGCTGGAAACCGGCATGGACGGCATTGCGAGATGGTTCTCGAATACCACCATCGGTTTTGTGAAAGACAAAAAACTGCTCCGCATGTGGGGTACCCAGAGAGATGTTACTTCGAGTCGCATGCAGGAAGAAGAGCTTCGCCGACTGGCCCTTGCAATCGAACAGGCGGCCGAAGCCATCATGATTACCGATACCGAAGGTACGATTCAGTTCATCAACCCGGTTTTCGAGGCTGTTTCAGGATATGCGTTACAGGAAGCCGTCGGAAAAAATCCGCGCATCCTGAAAAGCGGTAAACAGAGCGATGCTTTTTACCGAAACCTGTGGAAGACCCTTCTTTCCGGTGGCGCCTGGAAGGGCCGGATGATCAACCGGCGAAAAAACGGAAGTCTCTTTACCATTGAAGGCACCATCTCTCCGGTGATCGATGCGGTGGAAAACATCATCGGTTTTGTGACTGTCATGCGGGATATCACCGAGGATCTGAAACTGGAAGATAAAATCCGGCAATCGCAGAAAATGGAGGCCATCGGCACACTAGCCGGCGGTATTGCCCATGATTTTAACAACATCCTGTTTCCCCTGGTAGGTTTTACGGAGATCATCCGGGACGAGCTGTCGGTCGACGATCCAATGCAAGAGTGTGTCGAAGGTATTTTAAACGCTGCTGTAAGAGCGAGTGATCTCGTGAAGCAGATCCTGACCTTCAGCCGGCAGTCCGAGCATGATAAAACGGCGATTCGCGTCCAGAGCATTGTCAAGGAAGCCCTCAAGCTGGTCAGGGCCAGTCTGCCCAGCAATATTTTGATCGAGGCGTCCATCAGCGATTCCTGCACTCCGGTTCTGGCAGATGCCACCCAGCTTCACCAAGTGACCCTGAATCTGATCACCAATGCCTATCATGCCATGGAAGCAACCGGCGGCAGGCTGGGAATCGAATTAAAGCAAGTCCGGATGGATGCCGCGCAAGCGCATGACTTCAATATCCTTCCGGGAACTTACGTCTGCCTGAGCATATCCGATACCGGTCATGGGATTGATAGCGCCATTCTCGGACGCATTTTCGAACCCTATTTCACCACCAAGCCGGAAGGCAAAGGCACCGGTCTGGGGCTTTCCATCACGCATGGAATTGTCCGAAACTGCGGTGGTGACATTCTCGTGGAAAGCCGGCCAGGAAAGGGCACCAAATTTGATGTTTATCTGCCGTGTTTGACGGAAGCGGAAACCAGGGATGTTCAGAAAACAGAGGTGGCAATCCGGGGCGGAGATGAGCATATCCTTCTGGTGGATGACGAACAACCGATCATCGACATGTTGACCCTCATGCTGAAGAAGCTGGGCTACCGGCTGACCGTCTGCACCGCAAGCACCCAGGCGCTTGAAATGTTTCAAGCAGGTCCGGACAGATTCGATCTGGT
This sequence comes from uncultured Desulfobacteraceae bacterium, assembly GCA_903909505.1. Taxonomy (GTDB): domain Bacteria; phylum Desulfobacterota; class Desulfobacteria; order Desulfobacterales; family Desulfatirhabdiaceae; genus RAAP-1. Next base: position 3,681 of record CAIVVZ010000262.1, on the reverse strand, counting down.
CATTACGGATCTGACCATGCCGATGCTGACCGGGGACCGGTTGGCCGCCGAATTGAAAAAGCTGAACCCGGATATTCCGGTGATTCTCTGCACCGGGTTCAGCGAGCGGATCACGCCCGAAATCGCCGCGTCTATGGGCATTGACGGCTTTGTGCGAAAACCCATATTGAAACGGGATATTGCCGTTTTGATCCGAAAGATTCTCGACGGGCGCGGGGAATCCGAATCATGCCATCCCCGTGGATCGACTGAAAATGATGAAAATTGGAGGAAATGATGAAACGAGTCCTGATTGCCGTGTTTTTGATTGTTTTTGCAAGTATGCCGGTGTTTGCGGATGGGGATCTGGCCGCAGTGACGTCGCGCGGTGTTTTGAGGCATCTGGGCGTGCCCTATGCCAATTTCGTCACAGGTACCGGAAGCGGTCTGTCCGTCGAGGTAATGCAGCTTTTTGCGTCCCATATCGGCGTGAAATACCAGTACGTGAAAACCTCTTGGGAGAGCGCCTTTAAAGATCTGATCGGCAAAGAGGTGGTCAATGACGGTGACAACATCTCATACGGGAATAGCTCCCCGATACGAGGCGACGTGATCGACAGTGGGCTGACCATTCTGCCCTGGCGGCAAAAAGCGGTGGCGTATTCCACGCCGACCTTTCCCACCCAGGTGTGGCTTATAGCCGGCATCAACTCCACTCTCAGGCCGATCAAGCCATCCGGCGACCTGGACATTGATATCAAGGCGGTTAAGTCGCTGCTTGCCGGCCGGGATCTTCTGGGCAAGGAAAAAACATGCCTGGAGCCTTCTCTCTACCAGCTCCGGGAAAGCGGTGCAAAGACCTCTCTTTTTTCAGGCGACCTGAATGAACTGGCGCCGGCGGTAATCAGCGGGGTATCGGAGACGGCCATTCTGGATGTCCCCGATACCCTTGTGGCCATGGAAAAATGGCCGGGCCAGTTTATCGTGATCGGACCGATATCGCCGCCGCAGGAGATGGCCGCGGCGTTTCGAAATGATAGTCCCGAACTGCGTCAGGCGTTCAACCTTTTTTTCGAAACCCTCCGGGCAAATGGCACATATTCGAAACTGGTAAAAAAATACTATCCGACTGCATTCGAGTATTATCCTGACTTTTTTACAAAATAAACGCTTTTGGCCATAGTATTCCGGCCACCCCAAAGCATGAAACTTTTTCCGTGTATGTCGTGTATTCCGTGGTAAAAAATATTTTCACGGTAAATCGGGGAGTTGATTTTGCAGGCTTCCGCTGAAAGATCGAAAAAATGGACCGGCAAGAAATAAAACAATCAACTGTAAAACCGTCTGCCGGCCGCGGCTCTTCCTGGAGATCGTGGTGGACTTCCGGAATTGCGGCCTTTCTGCTGGTCGGTTTCGTTTGCTATCTGCTGGGAGTTACTTACCGGGCCCAGCAGCACCTGCAGAAAACCGCCATGATCCGGCTGCAGGAGAATCTTGAAGGGTTGGCGCGGGCGGTGGATTATTTTATTCTGGAGCGCCGGAACGATCTGCAGAATCTGGCTACCAGCAATACGGCGGCTGCTTATTTTTCCAACAAGGCCCTTGGGATGTCCATGGAATATGGATTGAAGGGTAGCCTGAACAATATCGCCATGCAATTCCGTCATCTGAATGAGAGTTCCCTTGTCAAAACCGGCTCCATCTACTCCCGGCTGACATTGTTTTCTCCGGATGGGGAGATCCTTGCAGAATACACCGGCACATTGCCATCTCCGATACAGAAACTGGACTGGCCGGCGATTTCGGAAACTTCACCAGATGCCTCCAGGGTATCGGTGGACAGGGCCAATCCCACTTATCTGCTCTTTTCCGCACCGGTTATTCAGCAGGAACGGATTGTCGGATTGATTGCCGGCTGGGTGCCGCTTGATGTCATTCATGACCATTTTCTTAAAATTCAGCGATCAGCTGACGCGCCGATTTCAAGCTTGGTAGACAGTATCATCCTGGTTCCGGGGAAGGACGGCCAGGTAACGGGTGATGCCTGGAAAACAATACCGGTTTCAGACATCCGCAAGATGCTGGCGGAAAGCAACCGGTTTTCCGGAATGCAGGCAAGCTCGGACAATCCCTGGGTTTATGAGTGGGTCGATACTGGAAACAGTAAGAATCTGATCGCCGTTGCGGCCCGCCTGGATGGCTTGAGCATCCGTTTGTTTCATATCATGGAGCGCCAGCAGATTGTCGATACCCTCGGGCCGGTGAATCTACTGATTATATTGGGACTTGTCAGTGCGGCAGTCATCGGGATATTTTTCATCAGTCTCCATTATGGCACCCGGGCCCAGGTGCTGGCTGCCAGATTAAGCGAATCCGACCGGAAACAGGCCGAAATCAAACGGACCAACGAACATCTGGCAAGGGAAATCAGCCACCGGCAGCAAGCCGAAAAGCGCCTTTTCAGGGAGAAAAACCTGTTGCGCAGCCTGATTGTCTCCATACCGGATCTGATCTTTTACAAGGATCTCGATTCCCTTTACATCGGCGCCAACCCGGCCTTCGAACAGTTTTGCGGTGTGAAAGAGACGGATATTACCGGCAAAACACCCTGCGGTTTATTCGCCGATGAAACTGCAGCATTGTTTTTACAACAGGACCAGGCCGTTTTCAAGACCGGCAGGACGATGCAGTTCGAGCAGTGGGTCGATTATCCGGATAGCAGGCAGATCCTGCTGGACACTAAAAAAACTCCCTACTATTCGAATCAGGGCGATATCATTGGCCTGATCGGTATCAGCCGGGATATTACCGCCCGAAAAAAGATGGAACTGGATCTGGAGGAACAGCGGGAACGGCTGGAGCTTGTCATAAACGGCACGAACATCGGGTTATGGGACTGGAACGTACAGACCGGGGAAACCATCTTCAACGAGCGATGGGCCGATATCGTCGGATATTCGCTGGCCGAGCTCTCTCCGGTCTCAATCCGGACATGGTCGAACCTTGCGCATCCGGACGATCTGGCGCTGTCCGGCACGCTGCTTGAGAAGCATTTTTCCGGGCAAACGGATTATTATGACTGCGAATGCCGGATGCGGCACAAGTCAGGTCAGTGGGTCTGGGTGCATGACCGGGGCAAGGTTGTCAAATGGACCGGGGACGGCAAGCCGCTGCGCATGCTGGGGACACATGCCGATATCACGGATCGCAAACGGGCCGAGGAGGGATTGTGCCACGCCAATGAGACGCTGGAGCTGCGGGTTCGGGAGCGAACCCTGGAACTGGAAAAACTCCACGCCCAGATGGTCATTCAGGAAAAGATGGCCTCTGTCGGACAACTTGCTGCGGGCATAGCTCATGAACTGAACAATCCCCTCAATTTTGTTTCCATAAATTTTGTCACACTGGCCGAATATTTCGAGGATATCGTCGACATGTTCCAGGTGTATAGAAAATTGTCGGCAATGATGGAAAACATGAACCCGTGCCTGCCGGAAATTGATGCGTTTCGCGTCAGGGAAGCCGAGTTGAAACTTGATTTCATTCTGAACGATACCCCGTCCCTCTTCATGGAATCCCGCCGCGGTTTCGAGCGTATCGCCCGGATTATCCAGAGCATGCGCGATTTTTCTCATGTGGACCGAACCGGCGAATTCACAGCTTTCAACATCAATGCCTGCATTGAAGATACCCTGGTGATCG
>CAIVVZ010000261.1 GCA_903909505.1 uncultured Desulfobacteraceae bacterium | reverse complement strand
GTGGTGATGGCCTCATCAAATGCGTTGGTATGCAGGCTGTTGCAGTTATCGTATATGGCGCAAAGGGCCTGAAGCGTGGTCCGGATATCATTGAACTGAATATCCTGGCTGTGAAGCGACCGACCGGAGGTCTGAATGTGATATTTGAGCATCTGGGACCGCTCGGACGCCTTGTATTTTTCCTTCAGAGCAATGGACCAGATCCTGCGCGCCACCCTTCCGATGACCGTGAATTCCGGATCCATGCCGTTTGAAAAGAAAAAGGACAGATTCGGCGCAAAGCTGTCGAGCGGCATTTTCCGGGAAAGGTAATACTCCACGTAGGTAAAGCCGTTTGAGAGGGTCAGCGCGAGTTGGGTGAGGGGATTGGCGCCAGCCTCGGCGATATGGTATCCGGATATGGACACGGAATAGAAATTGCGGACCCGGTTATCAATAAAATATTGCTGAATATCGCCCATCATTTTCAGGGCAAATTCAATGGAGAAGATGCAGGTGTTCTGTCCCTGGTCTTCTTTCAGAATATCGGCCTGAACCGTTCCCCGGACCGTGGAAAGGGCCTTGGCGCGAATCTGGGCAAATTCGTCTTCGGATGGTTGCCGACCGTTTTTTTCCGTGAATTTATCCACCTGCTGGTCGATGGCCGTGTTCATGAACATGGCCAAAATGATGGGCGCGGGGCCGTTGATGGTCATGGAAACCGATGTGCTGGGCGCACAGAGATCAAACCCGCCGTAAAGGATCTTAACGTCTTCCAGGGTGCAGATGCTGACCCCTGAGGTGCCGATTTTTCCATAAATATCAGGCCGCGTCTCCGGATCATATCCGTACAGGGTCGCGGAATCGAATGCCGTGGACAGGCGCTTGGCATCGTAGTTTCCGGAAAGCAGCTTGAAGCGCCGGTTGGTTCGGGCCGGATCCCCTTCACCGGCAAACATTCGCGTGGGGTCTTCGCCGACCCGCTTTAACGGAAACACGCCGCCGGTATAGGGAAACCTTCCTGGAACGTTTTCCTCGCGCATCCAGCGATAGATTTCGCCGGGATCTTTAAAGCGGGGAATGGAGATCTTGGGGATTTTTTTATGAGACAGGGATTCAGTGTAAAGCGGAACCTTGATGTCGCAGCCCCGGACCTCATAGGTGAGCGTATCCTGAGTGTAGGCGGCCTTGATGTCATCCCATTCTTTCAAGGTGGCTCTGGATTCTTCTTCCACCTGTTTTTGGGCGCGGGAGGTCTCGTCCTTGAGCTGGAACAAAAGCGCGGACATATCGCTGGACAGGTTTTGTTCAACGGATTTGATGGCCTCTTCCAAATGCCAGGCCGTGCGGATAGCTTCGGACTGGGTTTCGGTTTTCTGGTGGTATTTTCTGACGGTATCAGATATTTCAGCCAGATAACGGGTGCGTTCCGGCGGAATGATGATGGTTTTCGAGGTCGAGGTCCGGGTATCCGGCTTCGGGAGCCGGGTAGAAAAGCGGACCGTTGTTTTTTCGGCCAGGGTGTCCAGAATGGTATGGTAGAGCGCCGTGACGCCGTCATCATTGAATTTGGAGGCAATGGTTCCAAACACCGGCATGCTTTCCGGAGACTGGTCCCAGGCCGACCGGTTTCGCTGAACCTGCTTTCTGACATCCCGGACAGCATCCTCTCCGCCGCGTTTTTCAAATTTATTCACAACCACGATATCGGCATAATCGAGCATATCGATTTTTTCAAGCTGGGAGGCTGCGCCGAACTCGCTGGTCATAACATACAGGGACGTGTCCACCAGATCGGTGATCAGCGAATCGCCCTGACCGATGCCCGCGGTTTCGGCAATGATCAGATCAAAGCCAGCGGCCTTCAGGGCCTGGATGGTTTCACCCAGAGTATCGGGAATTTCGGTGTTGGACTGGCGGGTGGCCAGGGACCGCATGTACACGCGGGGATTATCGATGGCATTCATGCGGATCCTGTCGCCCAGGAGCGCGCCGCCGGTTTTTCTTCGGGAAGGATCGCAGCTGATGATCGCGACATGCAGCTCGGGCATATCGTGCAGCAGGCGCAGAATCAGTTCGTCGGTCAGCGAGGATTTTCCGGCCCCGCCGGTTCCGGTGATGCCCAGAACCGGAATGGTTTTGCCGGATGCCTTACTTTTAAGCTTCTCCATCAGTTCCGGAAGATGGCTGATGTGATGAAATTTAGTTTGCTCGACGGTTGTGATCAGATTGGCCACGCGCGGTTTGTTCAGGGGCGTGAGATTGTCCAGGTTGGGGACATGGCCATCGACCGTTGGAAAATCCATGGCTTCAACCATGTGATTGATGATGCCTTGAAGCCCCATCCGGGTTCCGTCTTCCGGAGAGTAGATTTTGGCCACGCCATAAGCTTCCAGCTCCCGGATTTCATCCGGAACAATCACGCCGCCCCCGCCTCCGAAAACCTTGATATGGGTGGCCCCGCTTTCTTTTAACAGATCCACCATGTACTTGAAAAATTCAACATGGCCGCCCTGATAGCTGGATACGGCGATGCCCTGAACATCTTCTTCGATGGCGGCGTCAACGATTTCCCGTACAGACCGGTTATGGCCCAGGTGAATGACTTCAACGCCGGTATCTTGCAAAATTCGTCGCATGATGTTGATGGAAGCATCATGCCCATCAAAAAGAGAGGTGGCTGTAACCACCCGGACATTATGTTTAGGCTGATAGGCTTGAATCGCGATACTCACGCTTCCTCCTTTGGTGGGGCGGTGCCCGTAAGAGAATCGATCCCAAAAATCAATCGGGTTTGAATGTTGATGTAATCTTCGATATTGTAATGGCGCGCCAGAAACCACCTGCGAAAGGTCCACATGTGGCCCAGCACCGTGATATTGTGCGCGGCCAGCTCGATGTGTTTTTCGTCCATGAACGGCAGATCGCCGGATGCGGATAGATTGGCCAGAACATTGACAAAAAGACCGGTGATTTGAACCTCGTTTTCCAGCACGCGCTTTCGCCACTGAGATGGCAAGGACTGGGTTTCCTGATAGATAAGCAAAATGTGATCGTTCATGCGATGGCAAACCAGAAAATATTCCCGAATGGCCTCGGCCAGTCCTTTTACGCCCTCGTCAGCCCTGGACAGGGCTTGGGTGACATGCTGCGCCATTTCTTCATGAATGGCGTCGCAGACCAGATAGAGAATATCTTCCTTGGACTTGACGTATTCATAGAGCGAGCCGATGGAAAAGCCCGCGGCACTGGCGATCTGCCGGGTCGTGGTTTTGTGAAATCCTTTTTCGATGAACAGCTCGACGGCCGCGTCGACAATCTGCCGTCGCCTGCGTTCCACCAGATCCGGGTTTTTGATCAGTGTAACGACATCTTTGGTTCTTCGGGGTGAATGCTCCATATTTATCCATGCTGCTTAGAGTGATTTTTCGTGATATGAACGAGCGCTCAGTCAAGTTACCCTATCATGTCATTTTTTACTTTGTCAAGTGTTTATCAAAGGGGTCGGGAGCCTGGCCCCTGTCCTTGAGTTGTCGGATGGGTTGGTGTATGCTGGACAGCAAAAAAAATTAAACATGCCAGAGGGCAGGAATCATGGAAGATCACGAAATTCTGACAGTCCTCAAAAGAACGGATCCTTTTGAGATTCTGGAAGCGGATGTTTTAAAACAGCTTTCAAAAAAAACAGGGGTTAAGTCCTACTCCCCCAATTCATATGTGTTCCGACAAGGTGACCAGAGCCTGGACCGGCTCTTTATCATCGCCTCGGGTCTGGTTGAAATCACCGTGACCAATGACCGGGGACTGGAATCGGTGGTGGGTCTTCGCAGGGAATACGATTTTCTGGGCGAGACGGTGATCCTGTCTCAGCAGCGGTATCCGGGATCTGCCCGGGCCAAGGAAGGCCTGGTCTGTCTGGTCATCACGCGAAAACAGTTTGAAAAGCTCATCTTTGACCATCCGGAATTCTCCAGTTTTTTTAATGCGCTGCTGGCGGAGCGGATGCGGCTTCTCTATGAGGAAATCGTTGCCCAGAAGTCATATGAAGCTTACAGTAGTGCGGAATCTCCCCTGTTCGGCAAACGGGTGAGCGAAATCATGTCCTATCCCGTGGTGACCTGTTCGATGTCGGATTCGGTGTCGGCGATCTCCAGAATCATGTCTGAAAAAGATATCAGTGCGGTAATTGCGCTGGATCAAGAACAAAAACCCCGGGGCATCATCACTGAAAGCAGTCTGGTCAAGCATTTAATCGCTCAGCAGCTCTATCCGATTTCAACCTGCCGGGTAGATCAGGTTGCCAACAGCCACCTGGTGACCGTGGGGCCGGAATCCTTTATCGGCCAGGCCCTGGTTTCCATGATTCGCAATAAGACCCGGTACTTGATTGTGATGGAACGCGGCAAACTGGTGGGAATTATCGCCATGGTGGATCTGATCAAGCTGCGCAGTACCGGGCAGATGCTGTTGACCCATAACATGGAGTCCCAGCAGTCCATTCAGGGTCTTTCGGTAATCAGCCGGGAAGTGGATCATATCCTGGGGGAAATGGTTGCCGAGAAAGCAGCCCTTGGAGAGATTCTGGATGTGATGTCGGAGCTTCACGAACGGTTGACGCAACGTATCCTGGAGCTGTCCGAGGAAAGAATGAAGCGCGAAGGCTGGGGGGCTGCGCCGGTCGACTACTGCTGGATCAATCTGGGGAGCGCGGCCCGCTACGAGCAGACGTTAAGGACAGACCAGGACAGTGCCATCCTATATGCGGATACCGAGCCTGAAATGCGCCCGACCGTGGATGCCTATTTCAGAAAATTTGCGGAAATCGTGGTTGAAGGACTGGAAGCCTGCGGATTTGCCGGATGCCCGGAAAATATCAGCCCGGTTCATGATCAGTGGCGAAGATCCCAAGGCGAATGGCTGCAGTGGGTCAAGAAATGGAGCAAGACCTTTCGGCATCAGGATAGCCGAATGATGGCCGTTCTATTGGATTTTCGGCCCGTCTGGGGCAATAAATCCCTATGCCTCGGTTTTGTGGACAGCCTGTTTTCGATATTCAGGCAATCGCTTCATGTGCGGCGAAAACCGGTTGCGGACGACCCCTCCCGCCCGGTATCAGCCGGTTTTCCGGGAACCATTGTTACGGAAAAAAGCGGAATCCACAAGGATGAAATCAATCTGAAAACCGCCGGGATACAGCATCTGGTCACCGGAATTCGAATTCTGGCAGCCGACTGCGGAATTCAAGAGCCTTCCACGCTGGCAAGGCTTGAAAAGTTGGCTGCGGCCGGGGCCATGTCCTCGGAGGAATTATCGCTGTATCGAACCAGTTTTGAATCCTTGATGATGCTGGCCCTCGGTGAAAATCTGAAAAAAATCGGCCAGGGCCGGTTCCCGGATAATTACCTGGATCCTTATGCTTTGCGCAAACGCGAGCGGATTCTGCTTAAAGATGCCCTGTCCGGGGTAGCCCAACTGCGAAAAAACATCAGTCAGAAAGCCGGCGGAACCTGGTTAAAGGATATGACATAATGGTAAGTCAGGTCCTGAATTTTATTTAAACATTAATTCTTGGAAAAAAGTTTGACAAGATGTTGTTTTTAGATTAATTAATACCCACGATAAATTGACTGAGCGCTCGTTCATTAAATGATGGATCGATGATATTATTTTTAGATATGAATTAGTTAATTCCTGATAAACAATAATGTAATAAACTGACTATATTGCTAACAAGCAAATTTTATTAAATTAACATGTATTTTCGAATACGGATGCTATTTGTCAAAATCAGAGGAGGTGATGTCAGGCGTTTTAAATCCGGGGATATTCAAAAAATGTCTTTCAGGCAAATCATATAAACCGGCTGAGATCGTGATTGATAAGGCCATACAAAGGGGAGAACCATGACACACAACATGACGGATTACGACAAAACTTTTGCGGAATTTAAATGGGACGTTCCGGATTATTTTAATTTTGCAGGCGATGTCATTGATAAATGGGCAAAGGATCCGAATAAACTGGCCATGCACTGGGTGAATGATGATGGTCTTGAGGCCAAACGCACGTTTCTGGATTTCAGCAAGGCATCCAAAAGGCTTTGTAATGTGCTGTCCCAGCAGGGCGTCAAACGGGGCGATGTGGTGATGATCGTTCTGGGCCGTTCCATTGAATGGTGGGAAGTCTTTACGGCCTGTATCCGCATGGGCGTTATCATCGCTCCGGGAACCACCCAGTTGACTTCCAAGGATCTTGAATACCGGGTCAATACGTCCAAGGCCGTCTGCTTTATTACCGATAACGGCAACGCGCCCAAGCTCGAGGCGGTCGTCGACAAGTGTACGACCCTGAAATGCAAACTGGTTATCGGCGGCGCCAGAGACGGCTGGCTGGATTATACGAAAGTTGTCAATGCCGCCTCAGACGTATTTGAAACAGCCAAGACCGCTAAGGATGAAGAAGCCATTGTCTATTTTACATCCGGCACCGTCGGGTTCCCGAAAATGGCCCTTCATACGCATACCTCCTATCCGCTGGGCCATCAGGTCACCGGAAAATTCTGGCTGGATCTTAAACCCGAAGACATGCATTGGAACATCAGCGATACCGGCTGGGCCAAGGCTGCCTGGAGCAGTTATTTCGGGCCCTGGTACTGTGGAGCCGCTCAGTTCGTTCATTGCACGGACCGCTTTGATCCCAAGAAAACCCTGGAGCTGCTGTCCCAGTATCCGGTTACGACCATGTGCGGCGCGCCGACCATTTATCGCATGCTGGTGCTTCAACCGCTTTCCGATTACAAATTCCCGACCCTTCGCCACTGCGTCGGCGCCGGCGAGCCCCTGAATCCGGAAATCATCGAGGTCTGGAAGAAGGCGACCGGCTGTACCATCCGGGACGGCTACGGCCAGACCGAGACCGTGCTGCTGTGCGGCAGTTTTCCCTGCATTGAACCCCGCTTCGGTTCCATGGGCAAACCCACCCCCGGCTTTGATCTTCAGGTCATCGACAATGACGGCGCGATCGTTCCCCCGAATACCGAGGGCGACATCGCGGTTCGCGTCAAACCGACCCGGCCCCTGGGTCTTTTCAAGGAATACTGGAAAGAACCTGAAAGAACCGCCAATGCGTTTAAGGGCGACTGGTATCTGACCGGCGACCGGGCTTACCGGGACGAGGACGGGTATTTCTGGTTTGTAGGCCGTGCTGATGACGTGATCCTGACCTCCGGTTACCGGATCGGGCCGTTTGAGGTTGAAAGCGCGCTGATCGAGCACCCGGCTGTTGCTGAATCCGCGGTCGTTTCCAGTCCGGATGAAACCCGCGGTGAAGTGGTCAAGGCCTTTGTCATCCTGGCCCCGGGTTATACCGCCAGCGAGGCCCTGGCCAAAGAACTTCAGGAACATGTGAAAAAAGTAACCGCTCCTTACAAGTATCCCAGAAAAATCGATTTTGTCACTGCGCTTCCCAAAACCGTCAGTGGAAAGATTCGCCGCGTTGATCTGCGGAATGCTGAATGGGGCAAAAAATAATTCGACTTTAACCGAAATCCGGCTGTGTGGCATTGGAATCATCCGTCCAATGTCACACGCGCTTTCCCACGAAATTGGAGGTATCAATGGCAGAAAAAGCTCAGGCAGCCCCTGCAGCCGCAGGCGCGCTGGTTCCCAAATGGGGACAACCCTTAACCGGTATTATCTCTTTGACGGTATTTACAGTTATTGCCCTGATCACCTGGTATATTTTCAGCGACCCCCGGGGTCCGGTAGGCGCTTTCCCTTATCCTTTTGTCATGTACCTGGCCATGATGATTCTGGTCGGGCTGTATCAGCACATGTTTCTGGGCGACTGGCCGTTTCAGAATATGCCTCAACCCATGAGAGGCATCGTGGAAACCATCATGAACCTGGTCATTACCTGGTTCATGATCCACATTGTTTTTTATAAAATCCTTGGCCTTGGGTTCAACTTTCTCAGCCAGGACAATATCAACGCAATTGCGGAAGCCGGCAAGACCATGCTTCCAAACGGCAAACCCTTAACGCTTGACGCCATGACTGTAAAATCAGCGCTTTTTGCTCAGCGCGCCGTTGTGTGCTTTGTCCTCATAGGATTTTTCAGTTATCCGTTTGTCACTATCATTTTCGGCAAATGGCCGGTCCGGCCCAGTGACCTGCCGCAGCCCCAGGCCGGCCTTCTGGAAATCGCCTGGTGCTCCATCCTGACGTTCTTCTTCTATTCCGTTCTGATCGTTCCGTTCTGGGGCCTGATTTACGGTACGGTTTTCGGGACTTCCTTTGGCCTGAATACGCCCTGGTGGACTGGCATCGCCGGTTTTTCCCATGTACACTGGGTGTTTGGCTGGTGGGAATGGATGATCGTTATCCTGTTCATGACCGCCAATGTATGGCGGGCAAAGCCCTGGTCAGCCATCGGCCTTCCGCAGCCGGCCAAGGGTTTGGTCTCTTTTTGCTTAATTGTTATCGGCGGTTATATTATGGCCACGATTTGTGTCAAACTGGCGCCGATGTGGCTGGGAGATGTACTTCATCATATGGACAAGGAGACGGAAAAACTTCGTTTCCTGTGGTATCACGCGGCCGAAATCGCCGGCTTCACCCTGATTCCGTTTTTGGCCTGGCATCATTATTTTGATGACATGGTTCCCATGGATGACGTGGATTCCTGGGGCGGATTTGGATTTCGAACCGTTGGCGTTATGGTGCTTTGCTTGATCAATTATGCTATCTTTTACTATGGCAATTTCGGCTCCTGGGGCCTGGGAAATCCGCACTGGGATCATAAATTTGTCCATGGCGAATCCCTGATCTGGAATTTCTGGTGGATTATTCCCCTGCTTTGGAACGAATGGTTCTTCCACAAATGGCCGTTCTACGAACACAAACATCATTAATGAAGTTTTGATGGAAGGGACTAAGGGGTGTTTGGTTTTCCGACCCCCCTTAGTCCTTCAATACCCAACACCCGCCACTTAATCCTCGACCCATATCCCCCTATATGCTATAATCCTTCTCCAAGGGAATCATATCTCTTTTTCATCTTCAATGGAGGGCGATTACCGGTGAAACGCAAAACCCAATTTTTGTCTGGCTGTTGCCTGATGCTCCTTTTAATCCTATCCGGCTGTGCGCAACAGAGCCATAAACCATTAGCCGCGCCAACCCTTCTGCCGGGTACCGACCGCAACATGCTGACCGCCGGCTATTGGATCAGCCGCCATCCATCGCCCGATGCCCTGGTTTTGACCATGGAGCAGATTACCGGACTGAACCGTCATATTGAAAATGACTTGAAAACCGTTACAGATATTACCCGAATTTCGGTGCCATTTTCTGGCAGAGATCTTGCCGACGCCTTGCAAAAAGACATCGACCGTTTGCGGGCCAAACCCCGTTATCTTTCATCCGGCCGCCAGGCACCCAGCGCATTTTATGAGCATCTGGCAGAGGATATGGATATGGTTGCAATCAGGCCTGCCACCCATTCGGATCACGGGCCAGATTATGGACCGGATTACGGGGTTGTGGTCCGGTTCTCGGATCAGCGGATATTGCCGACCTTGGAGCCGCTTTATGGCGACCCATCCGAAGTGGACTTTGACGCGCTTCAAAATAACACTTTGGAACTGGGAACGCCGCTGCTGCTCCTGCATCGGACCCGGGACCTGAAATGGACGTATGTCCGTTCCCCGTCCAGCTCCGGATGGGTGGAATCTCGGTATATTGCCCGGTGTTCGCCGGAGGCACTGGAAGATTTTATTCATCCGGAGCATTTCGTGGTAATCCTTTGTCCCAAAGCGGATATTTACCGGAACCCGGCACTGACTTATTCCGAAGAATATGTGCAGATGGGCGTCCGGCTTCCGCTCATCGAGGTTGAGGAAAATGCGTATCAGGTCCTGATTCCGATCCGTGATTCCCAGGGGTATCTGGTCAGGCAGCAGGGATATGTTCAAAAAAATCAGGCCGGTGAAGGATATCTTCCCTACACCGCCCGGAATATCCTTCAGCAGGCCTTTGAAATGCTCAATGCCCCGTATGGATGGGGAGGCATGTATGGCGAGCAGGACTGTTCCCGGTATATTCAGCAGATCTTTGCCACAGTGGGGGTGAATTTTCCCCGAAATTCAGCGGATCAGGCGATGGTGGGAAAACGGGTTGCGGAATTTGATCCTGACACCCCGGAAGAATTTAAAATCCGCAGTCTGGATCAGGCCACCGGCGGTATTGCCGTGCTTTACTTGAAAGGCCATGTCATGCTGTATCTGGGGAAAGCGGGTTTGATGCCGTATTCCATTCATGAAACCTGGGCATACCGGGTGCGAAATGGCGACAAAGACTTGACCTATAAGATCAACCGGGTGGCGGTAACGGATTTGGACCTGGGAAAAGGTACGCGGAATGGTTCTCTTCTGGAACGGCTCAAATCGGTTCGCATGGTCCAGTAGTTGGTGATGATGCCGATTCCGGTTTGTGAAAATTTCTTTCAATGATGGAAAAAAATCCCTATTGGGATTACTATCGTTTAGGCATCTGTCATCATTTCCCATAGCAGTAGGGTTGGTATGATATTTGCTGTTTCAATTAAGTCTATGTTATTCCTTGGCCTATTATCAAATATATAGGAGACCCCATGACCCCCTTTGAAATTGAAGTGCTTCGGTACCACAAGGAGCCCAGACCGGGCAAAATTGAAGTGGTGCCCAGCAAGCCCTGTCTTTCCCAGTCCGATCTTTCCCTGGCCTATACGCCGGGTGTGGCCATTCCCTGCATGGCAATAAAAAGAGATCCGGATCTATCCTTTGATTACACCACCAGGGGCAATCTCGTGGGCGTCATCACCAACGGCACGGCGGTGCTGGGCCTTGGCAATATCGGGCCCCTGGCCGGAAAGCCGGTCATGGAAGGCAAAGGCGTCCTTTTTAAGCGTTTTGCCGATATCGACGTCTTTGACCTTGAGCTCAACATCCGCGACCTGGATGAATTCATCCGCACGGTCAAGAGCCTGGAGCCGACCTTTGGGGGCATCAATCTGGAAGACATCAAGGCGCCGGACTGTTTTTATATCGAGGAAGAGCTTATCAAACAGATGTCCATACCGGTGTTTCATGACGACCAGCATGGAACGGCCATCATTTCCTGTGCGGCGCTGTTAAATGCCTGCCTTTTGACCGGTCGCAATTTGGCTGATGCCCGGATTGTGATTAACGGCGCAGGAGCAGCCGCCATTGCCTGCGCCAAGATGTATATGACGTTAGGTGCCCGGCAGGAAAATATCGTTCTGCTGGATTCAACCGGCGTTATTTACAAGGGCCGAACCAAAGGCATGAATCCCTACAAGGAGGCGTTTGCCCTGGATACGCCCATGCGGACCCTGATGGATGCGGTTAAGGGCGCCGATGTGCTGGTTGGTCTTTCGGTGAAGGGTGCGTTTACCCCGGAGATGCTCTCCCGGATGCGGGACAAACCCATTATATTCGCCCTGGCCAATCCGTATGCCGAAATTGGTTATGAAGAGGCCAAGGCTGCCCGTCCGGATGCCATTGTGGCAACCGGACGTTCTGATTGCCCCAATCAGGTCAACAATGTGCTGTGTTTTCCCTTTATTTTCAGGGGCGCGCTGGATGTGCGGGCCAAGGCCATCAACACCGAAATGAAGGTGGCCGCGGTCCGGACCCTGGCGGAGCTGGCCAGGGAGGATGTGCCGGATTCGGTGATCCGGGCATATGGCGGAAAGGCCATGCGCTTTGGTCCGGATTACATTATTCCCAAACCGCTGGATACCCGGGTACTCCTTAAAGTGACGCCGGCGGTTGCCAAGGCAGCCGTGGACAGCGGCGTGGCCAGGGTGGCGCTTCCCAGTCACGCGGCCTATATTCAGGAGCTTGAAACCAAGCTGGGGCCGGAGCGGGAAGTGATGCGGAAAATCATCTTTACGGCCCAGCAGAATCCGAGGCGGATCGTGCTGCCGGAAGGCAATCACCCGGTGATTCTGCGAGCGGCCTCGCAGGTGGTCAAGGAAGGCATTGCCAGGCCCCTTCTGCTGGGCCATGAAGAGGAGATTCGATTTCTGGCCAGGGATTTAAATATTTCCCTGGATGGCGTTGAAATTCTGGATCATCTGAAGAGTCCGCTTTACGAGGAATTTGCCGATAAACTTTTTGCGTCACGGGCCAGAAAAGGCTGGTCGCCCGCGGAAACCCACTGGCAGCTTCGAAACCGGTACGTCTTTGGCGCCATGATGGTCAGGGAAGGTCTGGTTCACGGCCAGGTTCACGGCATTAACCGATCCTATCCGGATGCCATCCGGCCGGTGCTTCAGGTCATTCCCCGAAGGCCCGGCGTTTCCGTGGTCGCGGGGCTTTATATGATGATCTTCAGGGGACATACCCTGTTTCTGGCGGATACCACGGTCAATATTCACCCCAGTTCCGAGGTTCTGGCCGAGATTGCGATCCTGTCCGCGGAAATGGTGGGATTTTTTGATGTCAAGCCGATCGTGGCCATGCTTTCCTTTTCAAATTTCGGCTCGACCCGGCATCCGGATGCCAGGCGCGTGGAGCGGGCTGTCGAGATTGTGCGGACCCGAAGGCCCGAGCTGATCATCGATGGGGAGATGCAGGCCGATACCGCCGTTTCCGAAGAAATATTGAACCGGCTCTTTCCCTTCAACCGCCTGGGCGCGCCGGCCAATGTGCTGATCTTTCCGAATCTGGACGCCGGCAACGCCGCCTATAAACTGCTCATTCATATTGGTGGGGCAAAGGCGGTCGGCCCCATTTTGATGGGAATCAGCAAACCCTTTAACGTGGTTCAGCGGGATACGGACATGGAAAACGTGGTAAACGTGATTGCGTTTACGGTTGCCCAGTCCCATGGCGATTGTGAAAGCTCCAGTTGCTCCCTGGAGTGACGGAATCGCGGGATAACACGGCTTCAATCAAACGGCGTCAGGCTTTCGTACCCGTCTTCCGTGACCAGAAGGGTCTGTTCAAACTGGGCCGAGAGCCTGCCGTCGTCCGTCACAGCCGTCCATTTGTCCTCAAGAATGTGTAAAAACCGGGCGCCGATATTGATCATGGGTTCTATGGTAAAGACCATGCCCGGCAACAGCAAAAAGCCGTCGCCTTTCTGGCCGTAATGGAGGATCTGCGGCGGTTCGTGAAATTCAAACCCGATGCCGTGTCCGACAAATTCCCGGACCACGGAACATCCCTGACTTTCCGCATACTGCTGGATGGCCCATCCGATGTGGCCGGTGGTGTTTCCGGGCTTGATCATGGACATTCCCCGGCGCAGGCATTCCCGCGTGACGCTGACAATTTTTTGAGCGTCAGGTCCGGGAGTTCCCACAAAATAGGTCTTGTTGGCATCCGCATAATAGCCGTTTAAAATAGGCGTCACATCCACATTCACGATGTCTCCGTCTTGAAGAACGCGGCTGCCGGGGATGCCGTGGCAAATCACTTCATTGACCGAAACGCATACGCTTTTGGGATAACCCCGGTAATGAAGCGGCGCGGGAATGGCGTGGTTCTTGACGGTATATTCATGAACCAGGGTATTGATCTCTTCCGTGGTGATACCGGGCCGGATGACGGATTCCGCCAGATCCAGGGAGTCCAGGGCCAGACGCCCGGCTTTTCGAATGCCATCGATATCTCCAGGGGTTTTGAACCGGATCTTGTATTTACGGCTGTATTCGCTTTTAAGAAACGGAATTGAGGAAGCTCCGGTTTCCTGGGCCTTGGACGCGCAGCACTTTTTGAATTTCCGGCCGCTGCCGCAGGGACAAAGGCTGTTGCGGCCCAATTTGTCGGACTTGATTTTCAAGACAACTCCTTAAAAACGGGTAAGAGGCAATGGGCAATAGGAAATCATCATTCAGATTTTTTTACCCCATATCCCATCACCTATTTTTTGGGTTTGATGCCCATGTGGATCACGGCAATGCCGTTGGTCAGTCTGTTGAATGTGACATTCATAAAGCCGATTCCTTCCAGTAGTTCAGCAAGTTCGTCCGGCAGCGGAAAAAGGCGGATGGTTTCCGGCAGGTGAATATAGGCTGAGCGACTTCCGGCAATCAACTGGCCGAGCCAGGGCATGATGTAAAAAGAGTACATGTCGTACAGCCATCTGAAGACCGGTGAAACCGGTTTGGAAAATTCCAGGCACAGCATCCTGCCACCGGGTTTCAGAACCCGGAACAATTCTTTAAACCCCTTGTCCATGTGGGTGACGTTTCGAATTCCAAAACCCACCATCACGGCATCCACACTGTTGTCGGGAAACGACATGTCTTCAATATCGCCCTGAATATACTGGATTCGCTTTCGAATGGCAAGATGGTTTTCCTGGGTTTTCCCGGCCAGAATCATGTCCCGGTTGATGTCATACAGAATCACCTCGCCGGTTTGGCCCACCTTATCGGTCGCCAGAATGGCCAGATCCCCGGTGCCGCCGCAGACATCCAGGACCCTGTCTCCGGGCCTCAACTTCAGGGCGCGAATGGCGGCGCGTTTCCACAAATAATGGATGCCAAAGCTCAAGATGGTATTCATCAAGTCGTAACATTCGGCAACCGAGTTAAAATGTCTGCGCACGTATTGCACTTTTTCATTTTCCGGCACCTGGTAAAACCCGTATGTGGCCAGTTTTTCGCGGGTCAGCCTGGAAATCAGCCGGGCCCGTTCCATGCGATCGTTCAGCCAGACGGTTTTTGGAAAAATCATGTTGTGATCTCCTAAATCAATCAGAATTGATGACAAGATCGGCGTCCCGCATCCGTGCCAGCAGGCATGTCAGGCTCTGGCGGCCGGCCTCTTCCGGCATATCCACATAGGGATAGAGCTCCAGGCTGATATCGCGGCGATATTCCAACCGGACCATGGCTTCAAAAATTCTTTTGAAGTCGATGGCGCCCTGGCCCACGATGAGATGATTGTGAACCCGGCTGGGAGCGATATCCTCGATATGCACATGCCCGATCCATTCGAACAGATCCTCAAATGCCGCGTGGGGTTCTTCACCGGCGCAGAAAAAATGGCCGATATCAAAATTGAGGCCCACCGCGGCAGACCGGATATCGCGAATAAAGGCCTTGAACTGGGCGGAGTTTTCCATCAAAAGGTCCGGTTCGGGCTCGATCAGCAGCTTGACGTTCAGGGCTTCGGCCAGCGGAATCACCTGATCCAGCCCCTGGTGAAAAAGTCGGATGGCTTCAGCCGGGGACATGCCGTTCAACGGCCCGCCGGGAGGGATCGAAATATTGCCGCAGCCCAGCTCCTTTGCGATCCCGAGGCATGCCCGGGTGTGCTGAATGCGGATATTGCGCTGATTCGGATCGGGTTCGATCCAGGACGGCAGATACGTATCGCCGACGGCAAACAGGGTAAAGCTGTTCAGATTCGTAATTTTCAGGCCCAGTCGATCAATGGCCTGCTTGATTTTCAGAAGGTCCGAATCCCGGTAGTCCGGCGGATAAAGATGGGGCCGGTCGCACATGATTTCAACCCCTTTAAATCCCAGATCGGCGATGCGTTTGAGGGAATCCGGCAACGTGTATTTGACAAATGCGTTGGTGCTGTAACCCAGTATCATGGAATGGTATCATCTCCCGGCTATTGTGTTTATCTGAAAACTCAAAGATCTTTTTCAAGCGATTGCAAACAATTGAGCTGTTCCTGAAAGGTTACCGGCGGGCAATCTCCCATGGGTTTTTTAAAATAGAATCCCAGCTCCGGAATCAGACCTTTTCGCCCGGATATCGAAAGGGCCGCCATCCATCTGGCCAGATCCAGAACCAGCGGGGCCGCCAGGATGGAATCCCTGCCCTGAAGATTGACGCGAATGCTCATGGGGAGGTCAAAAAGGCCGATAAGATCGATGACATCCCAGGCTTCCTTGGCATCGCCCCGGGGGGGATAGTAGTCGATATGAACCTTGTGCGACGGGGCCCCATATTTTTCTCCGACCGGATACCCCAGAATGTCATCCAGAAGATGGGTTTTGTTGGCCAGTTTACCGGCCGCCCTTTCCGGGTCCATTAAATTCTTTCCATCGGCATTACCCAGGATATTCAGACTATACCACCCATCCACCTGAAGATTTCTGGCTTTAAAGGCCGAAGCCAGGACCACCTTGAAATAGGTCTGCCCGGTTTTCCCGTCGCAGCCGGCCATGCAGACGCCATTTTTTTCAGCTTCCTGAATCACGGCAGGGCATTCCAGGGGATTGGGCGTAAAGTTTACAACCGGGATCCGGCAAGCAATCGCGGCCAGTGCGTAGGAGAGATCCGGAAATTCCGATGCGTCGGTATGGGCATGGATATCCGAGAGGGTTTCAGGCGCATGCGAAGGTTCCGCGGCGCATGCCGGCAGCAGATTGATAAAAACCGGCAATGCATCCGGAAAACGGGTTTTCAGGGACTGGATATCCAGAATAATCTGTTGAACCTGTGCCGCGCGATCCAGATCGACGCTGGGGGAAGGAAAAACCTCCACCCGATTGATTTCATCCTGGTAAGGCTCCCATACGGCCTTTGGCAGCACACCGTGCCGGGAAATGGCGGTTGTCAGGGAATGATCGGCGACATCCCAGCCGGCAAGATGCACCGCCTGCTGGGGAAAAAGCCTGGAAAACTTACCGGCGGTCGTCAGATAAGGCAGGACACTTTCAGGATGATGTCTCAGCATGGAAACGGCTGCCGCGAGGGTCGAGCCGATGGCGCCTTTTGCGCCGGCAACCAGTAACAAAAGCGATTTGGAACCATTGGGGTCAAGGGACATGTATCAGCCTCAGCAATCTCAGATGGGCTTCTTCCGAAGTCGTTAAGATAAATTTTATTGATTTCAGAATATTATCGAAATTTGTACCGATGATCAAGTTGAATCATGATATTTTTGAAAGGAATCGGGAGCCAGAAGTCTGATGACCCTATCATGAAGTTTACTGTGACCTCCACACATCCTGCCCAAGAGCCGTTAAAAACTCCATCAGACGACCTACAGACACTAAAAAAGCCCTTTCGTGGCCTTCAATATTGTCCTCATGAGCTGCTGTTCTATTCCAGTAAAAGATTTGACATTTCCTTTTTGATGAACAATTTAAAAATAAAGATAGGAGATGCGAACCTATCTCGTTCGAATGTATCAAAAGAAGGAAAGATAAAAACTGTAAAATTATCCGCATCGATGAACATCGTGGATAGAGAGGTGACTTATGAGATTTTCATCATCAGGATTAAAAGTCATTTTTTTAGTGTTTTAGTTCTTTGCAGTCGGGGTGGTTCCGTTGTTTGGGGCGATTTCTTTTCCTTTGCTTCAAGCGATCACGAACTCCGGACATTACCCGAATTATGTCGCTGCCGGCGACTTCAACAACGATGGCTGGCCTGATTTTGCTGTATTGAATAGTTTAGACGTCCTCAGGTCATCCAGTGGAACAACACAGGGTTCCATTGACGTCTTCCTCAACAAGAACGGCACCTTCGCTTATAAGGAGAGAGGATTTGTCTGCTTTACGGCTCCCTGTCCGCAAAACTACGGTGCGGGGACTTCCCCGACGTTTATCTCGACAGCCGACCTCAATGGCGACGGAAATTTGGATCTCGTTGTTTCGGACCGTGACAATACAAATGCCTATATCCTGCTCGGTAAGGGAGACGGACTTTTTAACGGGAGCACACAGCCGGCCAAGACCCGAGATCAATTACTTCAGGGGACTTCAACAGTGACGGAAATATCGATATGGCCGATGCAAATCATGGCAGTAGCAAAATATTTCAATACTGTTCAGCAATCCAAACGGCACATTCAAACCGGCTGTCAACTACCCACTTTCTTTCGCGCCGATCAAGGTCATCGCCGGATTTTTCCACGGAAATCAGTATGTAGACCTTGCGGTACTGACTGAAACGGGTGTCTCCGTTCTGCTGAATAACGGAAACGGCACGTTTCAACCTGAAAAGTTGATCAACACCGGATTCAACGGTTCTGGATTCATCGATATCGTAATGGCGGACTTTGATGGTGATGGAAATATAGACTTTGCGGTTGCGAAGCGAGGCTTTTACGGTATTTTTTACGATCAGGGGGGGGGTATCGAATCTTGGCGGATATGGAAACGGAACCTTCCTGCCCCCCGTTATTTTACAGACTGTTGCCAACCTGGTTTCTCTCTGGGTTGCCGACTTTGACAGGGACAATCTTTCCGACCTTCTTGTGGCGGAAGAAGGATATCAAGTCGGTGATGTTAAACCAACATTTGTACAAGGGGGGCTTTATGTATATTTTAATAAATCCTCTATTCTCAGCGATTCCTGTGCTGCCAGTCTTAACCCCAATACCCTTTCGCTTCATATTCCGATAGCGGTTTATGGGCCATACAACTTCTCTGTTGATTTTGACTATGTACCCGGAACCTTGCTATGGCTTTTGATCAACGTTCAATACTCCAATATCACTACGCAAAACTGTTTTAATGGCTATTCAACCATTGATGTCAACAATCTGGGAATTCATATCCCGAGGCTCTACTATGCTGGGACTATCTACT
>CAIVVZ010000260.1 GCA_903909505.1 uncultured Desulfobacteraceae bacterium | reverse complement strand
CGATCACCAGGGTATCTTCAATGCAGGCATTGATGTTGAAAGCTGTGAATTCGCCGGTTCGGTCCACATGAGAAAAATCGCGCATGCTCTGGATAATCCGGGCGATACGCTCGAAACCGCGGCGGGATTCCATGAAGAGGGCCGGGGTATCGTTCAGAATGAAATCAAGTTTCAGCTCGGCTTCCCTGGCGCGAACCGCTTCGGATTCCTGCAGGAACAGATTCGTTTTTTCCATGTTGAGCAGAAGGTTTCGATAGGCCTGAAACATATCTGCCATATCCTTGAAATATTCGGACAGGGTAACAAAATTCATGGAGACGAAATTGAGGGGATTGTTCAGCTCATGGGAGATTCCCGCGGCCAGTTGTCCGACAGACGCCATTTTTTCCTGAAGGACCATCTGGGTGTGGACTTTCTCCAGCTCCAGGCTTCGCTCCCGAACCCGCTGCTCGAGTGTTTCCTTGGCATAACGCAGCCCGTCCTCGGCCTGTTTGCGATCGGTGATATCGATCATCACGGACAGAAAGTACTGCCGCCCCTGGCTGTTAATCGCTTCAGCCGAAAAAAGGCCATTAAGGATTGCGCCGTCGCTGCGCCGGACCTGCAGCTCGAAGTCGGCAATGCGCCCATTTTTCCGCAGGGTATCCGCAATCACGGTCATCTGCTCCGTCTGCTCAAACAGATCGAGTTCAACCGCAGTTTTGCCGATGACCTCGCCCCTGGAGTAACCCAGTGCCTTCAGGAAGGCGTTGTTGACATCGGTGAACCGTAAGTCCGCCACAGTGGAGAGCGCCATCAGGGCCGGGTTGTTGCGGAACAGCCGTTCGAAACGCTGCTGGGCTTCCTGCTCGGCGGTCAGGTTCTTGGAAATGCCGAATATGCTGTTTTCGCCGTTCCACTGGCCGAACCAGACGCGAGTTTCCACTATGATAAGGCTACCGTCTTTGTGCGCAAGCGGCAGGGGACAAGTTTCCCGCTCGCCCCTGAACATGGCCGCGAAAAATTCCTCGGCTTCCCCGCGCTTGTCGGCCGGATGGACATCCAGTATGTTCATACCGGAAAGTTCTTGGGCGCTGTAGCCAAGGGTCCGTGTGACAGCCTCGTTGGTGAAGATCAGCCGTCCATCCGGCGTTGCGACCATGATCATGTCGGTCATGGTCGCAAAGAAAGTTCGGAAATTGGTTTCGCTTTCCCGTAAGGCTTCCCTGGCCAGTTTTTGAGCTGTAATATCCCAATTGGTGCCGATCATGTGCAATGGTTGACCCGAGTCGTCACGCTGCACGAGCGCCAGAGCGCGAATGTTGCGTAGGGTTCCGTCCGGGCAGATAACACGAAACTCGGTGTTGAAATCCTTTTCCCCCCGCAACGCCAGCTGGATTTCTTCGTCTCCTCTCAGGCGGTCTTCCGGGTGCAGCCCCGCCTGCCACGCTTCGTAAGCGCCCCCGAAGCGATCCTGAGGGATTCCATAGAGGCGAAACATCTGCTCGTCCCAGACCAGCATGTTGTTGACAACATCGTAATCCCAGATGCCCACGCCGCCCGCCCGCGCTGCCAGAGCCAAGCGGTCTGTGACCTGCCGCAAAGATTCCATGCTTTCTCTAAGCTCTGCTGTTCGCGCAGCCACTTTCTCTTCGAGTGTTCTGGCCAGGCCCCGGATCTCTTCGTTCTTTCGCAGGATCACGGCAGTTCGGCCGGTCATGCCAAGCATCAGAATCTGCAGCAGCGCCGCGAACATCAGACCCGCCACGCCCACAGCCCAGGCCATCCAGGGACGATGCTGCTGACGGTAGCCGGCGGTGGTGTAGATCGATAGCAACCAGTCGCGATCGCCCATACGAAGCCCGGTTTCCCAGTGAGCAGCATGCGGCGGAGCGGCACCGCCGGCTTCCATGTCTTCGGAACGATAGAGCAGACCCAGTCCATCGGGTGCGTGGATATCATTCAACCGAAACAACAGTCCGGACGGTATGTGGCCCCGGGTAGCGATTTCGATGGTTTCATCGATCTTTATTACCGCAACGGCAAAGCCGAGCAGGCTGGCCGCTTGGTCTCCAGCACCCGGCTTAACCACACTTGTAACCGGCAGGATCTCCAGAAGACCGATCCGCTTTTTCTGCTCCTGCACCAACTGGATGGGAGAGGTCACAGCCATCCCGTTCAGTGCCCGTGCCCTTTCGATGGCGTCCTGGCGAATCGGTTCGGAATTGATGTCGTAGCCCACGGCCTGATGGTTGCCAAGCAGGGGTACGATATAGCGAACTGCCACATACTCGGATCTGTCTACGGCCCGTACCAGGTTCCGCAGGCTATCACGTTCGGTGATCTGATACGGACCCAGTGGCGAGAGGCCGCTCATCATCTTTTCAAAAGCGGGCCGTTCGTCATGAGTGATCAGGTCGTTGAAGCTCATGGCAAAAATATCAGGATTATCCTTCAGGGAAATCAGGGTGAACTGCTCAAACTGCCTGAAGCTGAAGTCCGGAGTGGCCTCGATGAAATGGCACAGCGATGAGAGCACTTCGCGATGCGTGATCAGGCGGTCGGTGATCCGTTTGGCAATGGTTTCGCCATCGGCCTGAAGCTGGCTGTCCTGGGCCTGTTTTTCCCAGTGGGCTGTGCCGGAAAAAGCCAGCCAGACCAGCGCCATGGTCAACAGCATGGGGACGACGATGAGCCTGCGCCGTTCTCCCCACGGGACTCTCTTCCCGCTGAGCAGGCATAAAGTGAGCGGTGCGAAAACGAGTACGCCCAGTGCATCGCCCACATACCAGTTCCACCAGGTAAACAGAAATTCGGCGCTTTCTATGATGCCCGCAGCATACATCGCGGTTACGCCGAACGAAGGTGACAGCAGCGCAGCCAGAATCCCCCCAAGCAGCAGAAAGCCGAATGCGTCCTGTTCCCGCTCCAGATCACGCCAGAGCGCCCCCTGCCAGCGCTTCACCAGGAGCCCTCCGGCCCAGGCCTGCACAGAGGCCCCGGTGGCGATCGCAGCATCCACGGCCACGGTTGCCGGACTCAGTGTGCCGATCAGCCAGGCGTTTGACAGATTCAGCAAGACCGAGCCCAGCCAGACTCCGAACAGGGCCCGGCGATCAAAAACCAGCATGCAAGCCAGCGCCAGGCCGGCGGCGGGAAACACCGGGCTGGCGTAGCCCGGGGGAATCGCCAGTGTGAGTCCGGCCGCACCCAGCAGGGCGTAGGCCAGGGCAATAAGCGCCACAATACGAACGGTCGATGTGGCGCTTGAAAGCACACCATTTTGAGCATTCCGATTCTTTTGTATATTGTTCATTGATTCAAATTTCGCACTTCGAATTTAAAATTTATTGTTGAAAACAGAGTTTTCATTTAGAAACCGGGTAATGGGTTATATTCTCAGATTATTGGGTATGCGAATGGAAAAAACAGATCCGCCGGATTCGGGGCAATGGATGGACAAGATCCCTTTGTGTTTTTCCACAATGATATCATAACAGATGCTCAGCCCCAGGCCGGTGCCCCGGCCGGGCGGTTTGGTGGTGAAAAACGGCTCGAATATCCGGGTCCGGATTTCCGCCGGTATCCCGGGGCCGTCATCTGCGATCTCGCAGAACACATTT
>CAIVVZ010000259.1 GCA_903909505.1 uncultured Desulfobacteraceae bacterium | reverse complement strand
TTGCGGCATCGCCGAAAGTATTGACTTCGGGCTTCTTATCATTGGGATTATATTTCCTGTCGGCTGTCGTGATCCAGCCATAATGCCAGGGAATTCCAACCTCATGAATTGTATTGCCAGCAATGTTAAATGGTTTAAAACGGGGAGTAACAATTGCCGTTGCCTCCACTTCACCACGCGCGGATTTGACTAAACATTTATCGCCGCTCGCGATACCTCTTTCTTTAGCCAATTCCTGACTCATCTCCACAAACATTCCCGGCTGCATTTCCGCAAGCCACGGACACCAGCGGGTAAGGACACCTGTTTGCCAATGTTCACTGACACGATAGGTTGTGCCGATGAAGGGGAAACGGGGATCGCAACTGGCGACACCCGAATAAACATCCATATCTGAACCTACGCCACTCGCATCAAAACGCTTGATGACGGGGTTGTTCTTCTGAGGCGACATGAGGTTCTTCTCTACCGGGCACTCCAGTGGTTCGTAGTGTTCCGGAAATGGACCATCTACCAAACCCGGGCCGAAGAGGCTTGCCACACCGTCTGGTTTCATAATAAACGGCGGTCTTCCGGCGCCTGGATTTCCGGCTCCATCAGGAACATCACCTGTCCATTTTTCACCGTCCCACTTGATAACAGCCCGCTTGGGATCCCATGGTTTGCCGCTGGGATCGACGGATGCGCCGTTGTAAATGATGCGGCGGTTGATCGGCCAGCACCAAGCCCATTCGGGATATAGACCAATACCGGAGGTATCTTTCGTTCCTCTGCGCATGGCCAGATTGCCTTTTTCACCTACGGAACCGCAATATACCCAGCAACCCGAAGATGTTGATCCGTCATCCTGTAACCAGGCAAACGTCGGCACCGGATCGCCCTTTTTGAAGTCCTTGAATTCACCCTTTTTAGTGGGATTCTCCATTCTTTTATTTTCCAGAAATACACCGTTGATTTCAGCGGCAACTTTCCTTGGTTCATAATGGAATTCATGACCTACTTGCTTGCCGTAGGGCCAGGTAAGCTTGGTTAATGCTTCTTTTCCCGGACCGCCCTGTTTGACGTAGAGATCCCGAGTCTTAAAGTAAAGCTCACTCATAATATCGCCGTCTGGTTTGGATAGACCAACGGGACTGATAGCCTTATAACGCCACTGCATTAAGCGGCTGCTATTTGCTATGCTGCCTTCCTTTTCAATTGAGGAAGCGCACGGTAGCATGAATACTTCTGTTTTAATCTTGGTAGGATCCATTCCCGGGCCGCGCCAGAAAGAACCGGTTTCGTTATCGAACAGGTTAACATTGACCATCCAATCAAGCTTGGTCATTGCCTGACGGGTTTTATTGGAATGAGCTCCACTGCATGCCGGATTCATACCCCAGGCAAAAAATCCGGTGAACTTGCCTTTATACATCTGATCGAAAATCGTCAGCCAAGAATAGTTGGTGCCGTCATCGAGCTTGGGCATAAGCTGATATGCCTCTTCGAGTGTGGCATTGGTGCCGTACATGGAACGCAGAAAACTGGCCACATATTTCGGGGTATTTTTCCACCAGTTGAGGCTGTTTTTCTCTTTTGTTTTCGGTGTGCGCTTTTCGTTGAAATCCTTCAGTGTCGTCATTGATGCTGTCGGAGCGCCAAGGTAGCCGGGCCAGATATGGAACAAAAGCCCGTGATCAGTAGAACCCTGAACGTTGGATTCACCGCGCATTGCCGCTACTCCGCCGCCAGCGATGCCCATGTTACCGAGAAGCAGCTGAATAATGCACATCGTCCTAATATTCTGGACGCCCACGGTATGCTGGGTCCAACCCATTGCGTAAAGTTCCACACCGGCTTTATCAGGTTTTCCTGTAGAACCATAAATCTTGTAGACTTCCAGCAATTTGTCTTTGGGTGTTCCCGTAATCCGGGCAACAAGCTCCGGAGTATAACGGGAATAGTGTTTCTTCAGCAGTTGAAATACACAGTTCGGATCTGTTAAGGTTTTATCTTTTTTAATAACGCCTTCCGCATCTACCTGATATGCCCAGGTGTCTTTTTCATACTTTCCATCCGTCAATCCGGAAAAGACACCCTTGTTTTCTCCTGGCATTTTCAACGCCGGATTTACCAAAAAAGCAGCATTGGTGTAATTGACAACATATTCATGCTGAATGAGGTTTTTTTCTAAAATGTACTTAATCATACCGCCTAAGAAAGCGATATCGGTACCTGACCGTAGAGGGGCATAGAGATGAGCTTTAGCAGCTGATTGAGTAAACCGCGGGTCAACGCAGATCAGCTTAGCGCCTTTATCCATTGCCGCTGAAATCCATTTAAAGGCTACGGGATGGTTGGAAGCCGGATTGCTTCCCATAATCAGAATTACATCACTGTTTTTAAAATCATTCCAGTGGTTGGTCATTGCGCCGCGTCCGAACGACTCTGCCAGAGCCGGTACAGTTGGACTGTGTCAGATACGGGCCTGATGTTCG
>CAIVVZ010000258.1 GCA_903909505.1 uncultured Desulfobacteraceae bacterium | reverse complement strand
ATCTCGGCCCGCAGCAGCCTGGCGGCGGTTGATGAAGCCAGGGACCAGGGCATCAAGGCAGGGCTGCTGCGGCTGATTACCGTCTGGCCTTTTCCGGAAAAGCAAATTCAAAAGCTGGCGGAAAGGGTACGCGGATTTGTGACGGTTGAGATCAATTTGGGTCAAATTCACCTGGAAGTTCAAAGATGCGTCGGCGGCAGGGTTCCCGCCTTTCTGGTCGGGCATCCGGGTGGCGCGGTCATACCGCCGGAGCGGATCGTTGAGACCCTTAAAACAGCTTTTTAGGTTAATGCCTTCTGATAACTGGGAGTGGATATGGAAAAAGTAAAAACCCGGCCGGATCATCCCCCGAACCATCCTTTGGATGCGCTGCTACGAACTGATCGCATTCCCCACATCTGGTGCCCGGGATGCGGAATCGGGACGGCATTTTCAGCGTGCATGGTCGCCATGCAGGCCAGCGGCATCGATCTGAATAAAACGGTGATGGTTTCCGGTATCGGATGTTCGGGCCGCGGGGCCGGATACACCCGGCTCGATTCTTATCATACCACGCATGGGCGGGCCATTCCCTTTGCAACCGGCATGAAGCTGGCCAATCCGCAGCTTAACGTGGTGGTATTCAGCGGGGACGGCGATCTTTTCGCCATCGGCGGGAATCACTTCATCCATGCGGCCAGGCGCAACATGGATATCACGGTGGTCTGCGTGAACAACCTGATCTATGGGATGACCGGTGGTCAGGCGGCAGCCACCACCCCCTGCTTGGCCAAAACCACCACCACCCCTCGCGGCAATCCTGACCAGCCGTTCAGCCTTCCCCTGCTGGCTTTTGCATCGGGCGCCACCTACGTGGCCAGGTGGACCATCCTGCACACGCGGGATCTGACCAAATCCATTGAAGAAGCCTTGAACCGGCGGGGCTTTTCCTTTATCGAGGTGCTGGCTCCCTGCCCGACCGGCTATGGGCGAAAGAACAAGGAAAAGTCTCTGGATACGCTTAAGATCTATCAGGAACGCACGATCATCAAAAACGGCGCGCACCCGATGGATGCGGTGATGGACTTTGGAAACAGCATTACGCTGGGTAAATTTATCGATCAGGACCGGCCGACTTTTTCAGAGAATTATGACAAGACGTGCCGGCCGCAATTTGCTTAGTTAACCGGATTCTGGAATTTCTATGACTTCAATATCGAGTGCCAGTGCCAAGATGGAAATCGTCATAACGGGTTTTGGCGGCCAGGGCATTGTGCTGGCGGGTCAGATTGTGGGAAAAGCCGCCAGTCTCATCGACCATAAGGAAAGCACCTTGACCCAGTCCTATGGACCCGAGGCCCGCGGCGGCGCGTGCAGCGCCCAGGTGATCATCTCCGACGGATTCATTCATTTCCCTTATGTGCGCCAGCCCGACATTCTGGTGTGCATGTCTCAGGGCGGATTCGACAAGTATGCCGACCTGATCAAGGAAACCAGCATTCTGATCGTCGATCAGAATCTCGTCAATACCGGAGAGGTGCCCTGCAGCCGCTCCTTTGCCATCCCGGCAACGCGCATGGCGGAGGAACTGGGCCGGAAGATGATGGCCAATATCGTCATGGTGGGTTTTTTTACGGCAATCACTCAGGCCATCTCGCTGGATGCCGCCCGGAGCACGGTTACCGGTTCTGTTCCCAGGGGGACGGAAGCATTGAACCTGACGGCATTCGACAAAGGCCATGATTTCGGTCTGGCCACGCTAAAAGGGCGCCGGAAAAAAGCAGAAGGGAAGAAAGGAACCAGCGGATGAGAAGTCCTAAAGATCGCCTTTACCGGGTTCTGGTCATTGGCGCAACGCCGGCCGGAATTGCCGCGACCAACAAACTGGGCGAAATCGGTGTTCCTGTTACCCTGGTGGACGCAGACCCGGATTTGAACCGGAAACTGTCGCGCGAAGAGTGGCGCCTTAACTCCGGTGTCCCCCTGAACTATGCCCACCGGCCCGGACTGCTGCGGATTCTGCGAAACCCGCACATCCGCTGCGTGATTCCCGGTAGCATCAGCTCGCTGAAGCACACGCCGCAGGGGTTTCGTGCCCGCATCAATAGCCCCGCGGCCTTTATCGATCCGGACCGCTGCACGCTGTGCGGACGCTGTATGGAAGCGTGTCCGGCTTCTGCTCAGGATGGAACAAAGCCCATTCGATCCGGAGGCAGGCAGAGTCTTCCCGGTCACACTGTCATCGACAAGCGCCGTCAGCCCCTGTGCCAGGCCAACTGCCCGCTGGGAGTAAATGCGCAAGGATACGTGGCCCTTGTTAAAGCCGGAAAATTCCCGGAAGCCCTGGATCTGATTCGCCGGGACAACATCCTTCCCGGCATCTGCGGCAGGGTCTGCACGCATCCCTGCGAAATTGCCTGCCGGCGGGCGGAATTGGATCAGCCCGTTGCCATTCGGGATATCAAACGTTTCGTTGCGGACTACGAGCTTTCTCATCCGCGGGATTACAAGTCACAGGCGGCTCCGCCCAGACCGCAACGCATTGCCATTATCGGATCCGGCCCCGCGGGTCTTTCCGCAGCCGCGGATCTGGCCCGCCTCGGATATCCGGTGACGGTTTTCGAAAAGGAAGAGCTGACGGGCGGGTTGCTTCGATACGGCCTGGGGCCCCATCGGCTGCCAAGGGAAATCCTGGATCGGGAAATCGCTTTCATTCAAAAACTGGGGGTTGAGTTTCGAACCGGCACGCCCGTGGACCTGTCCGGCGGTTTTGGCGAACTCAAAAAAGAGTTTGCAGCCATTATCCTTGCCCTTGGAGTCTGGAAAGATCGCAAGCTGGGTGTTCCCGGCGAAGAACTGAATGGCGTTGAGGGCTGCCTGGATTTTTTAGCCCGGCTTTATCGCGGTGAAATCAAGGAAGTCAAAGAAACCGTTGCCGTGATCGGGGACGGAAACGCCGCCTTTGATCTGGCAAGAACCCTGGGCCGCCTGGGTGCCCGGGTGACCGTGCTCTCCTGGTTTCCGGAAGCGCTCATTCCCGCCGATGCCGCGGAGATTGTCGCTGCCAGGGAAGAGGGGATATCCATCAAGGACAGCTTAAAAGTGGTGGCCTTTACGGGATCCGATGGAAAGCTTGGCAAACTTTGCTGTGCAGCCACCCGGCCCGGTCCACCGGACGCCGCCGGTATCCCCTGGCCGGTCCTGGTTCCGGAAGCGGCGCCCTTTGATCTGGATTTTGACAGAGCCTTTGTCGCCATCGGCCAGACTGCCGATCCGCTCCGGTTGGGTCCTTTTGTCGCGATTCATCCAAACGGCACCATTCAACTGAATGACGATTGTGGTACCGGCATTCCCGGTGTGTATGCCGCGGGGGATGCGGCTCAGGGGCCTTCGTCGGTCGTAAAAGCCATGGCTTCAGGCAGAAAGACGGCCCGCGCGGTGCATCTTAGCCTCAGCGGAGAGAAACCTTCGAACCATTTGCCCAAAAGACCGCAAGACAAGGATTTTGCGGCGATCACGCCCGACATTCCCTCTCTTGCCCGTGCCCATATGCCGGAGAGACAGCCGGCAGCGCGAGAAGGCAATTTCGCGGAGGTGGCTTTGGGGTTAAGCGAAGCTCAGGTCTGCTTTGAAGCGGCCCGATGTCTTCAGTGCGGGGTCTGTTCCGAATGCCTCGAGTGCGTGAATGCCTGTGTGGCCCCAGGCGCCATCCGGCACGGGGAGGAGTCCGAAGACCGTATCGAGCAGGCCGGCATCGTCATCATCGCCGATCCTGATGCGGCCCCCGCCATCAAGGGAGACGATATCCTCCGGGCGTACAGCGCCAAAACCGCGAAAAACGACGTGCACGCCATGACGCTCCGGGGCTTTGCCGCCGCAGCCGATGCCATGCTGCTTCTTGGCGGCGGTTCTCAGCGGCTGAAAGGACATGCTCTGAGCTTTTCACCTCCGGATCCCCGGCTCTCCCCGGAAATCCGCATGGGCGTTTTTGTCTGTCGCTGCAACGATGCGCTGGGATGGTCCGCTGATTTAAGCGATTATGTGGCTGGACTCTGCGAACAGCCCCATATCGAACACGCTGAGGTCCTTTCATCGGCCTGCACGCCGGAAGGGTCGGCGGCGCTGATTCGCACCATCCGCGAGAAGGGGCTCACCCGCGTGGTCCTGGCTTCGTGCGTCTGCTGCCCGCTTGATTTTATCTGCAGCGCCTGCACGGACCAGCGAAGCCGCCTCAAGCACGCGTTGTTTTCCGGAACCGGAATCAGCCGCGCCATGGTGGAAACCTGCAATCTGCGCGGCGAGGTGCTGCGGCTGCTGAAAACGGATCCGGCGCTGGCTGAAAAGCGCTTTAAAGGGCTTATCGAACGGTCCATTCACAGGACCTTCCGGCTGAAAGCCCTTCCGGCACCGGCCCGGCCCTATAATTTCACCACGGCGGTGATCGGAGATTCGGAAGCGGCACTGAAAAGCGCCATGACGCTGGCCCAGGCAGGCGTGGAAGTTTTTCTTTTCGGAACTCCCGAGAAGCCCTTGCCCGAAACCCTGGTCCATCCCAACATTCACAATTTTGGCGAAGCCTCGGTTCTGCGTCTGCGGGGAACGGTCGGAAATTTTGAGGTGACCCTGGATACCCACGGGGTCAAGCAGATCATGCATGTCGGTGCGGTGATTCTGGGCGAACAATCCCGAAAGCGTATTCCCTATATGCCGCTCGCGGATCTGCCCGCCCATATCGTGGAATCCGCCATGCAGAAGCGGGGCATCACAGGGATTCCCTTTTTTAATCCGGGGGCAACCTCCATTCCGGGGCTTTTTCTGGCCAATCCTGCGGGCATTGCGGTTTCCGATCGCATCAAGGGAACCGCGGCGGCCATTCTGGCGGCCGCGGCCATGCCCAGAAGTCCCAGGCAGAACAAAGGTTATACGGTATCCGTGGATGATTCCCTTTGCAGGGGTTGTGGCCGGTGCATCGGCGTCTGCCCCTACCAGGCCGTCAGTTTCCGGCCCAATGCCATGGACGGCTGGTATGCGGTGGTGGACGAGGCCCTTTGCAAGGGCTGCGGCAATTGCATCGCCGTCTGCCCTTCCAATGCCGCGGACAGCCCGTACCGGGATCGTAAGTATCTCAACCAGATGATCGCGGAATTGTTGCTGTGAACAGCACGGCAAGGGGGAAATCAATGGACAATCTAAAAATAATCTTGTTTATCTGCAACTGGGGCCCGCACGCCGCTTTTCAGGCGCTTCAGGATAGCGGCGCTGATATTCCTCCGGAAGTCAGCATGATCCGCATTCCCTGTACCGGCAGTATGAGCAAGTCGCTTCTCTTCAAGGCGTTTGAACTGGGCGCTGATGGGGTCGCCCTGGTTGGTTGCGAGCCCGGTTCCTGCCGTTACGGAAGCGGAACGGATGTGGCGGAACGAAACGCTGAAGACACGCGCGGCATTCTGGACCTGCTGGGCCTGCGTGGAGATCGCCTGCGCCAGGCCATGTTTCTCCCCGAGGAATCGGATGCGCTCCTTGCATTCCTTCAGGACTTTCATCGGGTCATTCAAACCATGGGAAAGAGCCCGGTAGTGCCGATCCTGCGGGAAGCGCCCATGCCCATTGGAAAAGAAGCCGCAGCCCGGATCATGGATAGCCATGACATCTTCGCGTGTCAGGACTGCGGGAAATGCTCTTCGGCATGCCCCGTGGCGCTTTCCGGCAAATCTTTTTCCCCCAGAGCCATGGCAAACGCCATTATTGCCGGGAATTCCGAATCGCCCAGTGTGGTCAAGGATGTGTGGTCCTGCCTGACCTGCGGACTCTGTCATGACCGCTGCCCGTCAGCCGTGGATTTTCCGGAATTCATCCGGGACATGCGCCAGCTTCAGAAAGGAGCCGGCAAGGAAGGATGCGAAGCCCATGAAGGGTTCTTCCAGTCTTTCATGCGCGCCATGACCTCGCCGGGCCTCAATATTCGTCACTGGGAGTGGCTTCCGGGAGATATTCGAACGGATCCTGACAGCAAAATCCTTTTTTTCGGGGGTTGCGCGCCGTATTTCGATACCTATTTCAAAGCGCATCTGGGAATCCGGACCCGGGATATTCTGGTTGACGGCCTGCGCCTGTTGAATTTTTTCGATATTCACCCCGCGCTTCTGGCCGGCGAAAGATGTTGCGGCCACGATCTGCTCTGGTCCGGAGATCGGGAGAATTTTCTGAGGCTCGCCCGCCTGAATGTGGCGGCCATTGAAGAAAAGGGGATTGAGGAAGTCGTTACCGCCTGTCCCGAATGTTACCGAACCCTGGCTCACGACTATCCGGATCAGGGTATTCGCGTCAACTTCAAGGTGACCCATCTCTTTGACCTGGCGGAAAAAGAAATCGGCAAGGGCGCCATCGGTTTTGAAAAGCTGGATCGCACCCTGACATTTCAGGATCCCTGCCGCCTCAGCCGGCTCGAAGGCCGGCCGGATTTGCCCCGCAAGCTGATTGCGCGCCTGAACCCCCGGGATTTTATCGAAATGCAGGATCGGGGCGCTTCAGCGCTTTGCTGCGGCAACTGCGCGTGGACGGGCTGTGACAGCTTTACCAAAGCGCTTCAGGTCAAACGCTTGCGTCAGGCCAAGGCGACCGGAAGCAATCTTCTGGTCACCGCCTGTCCCAAATGCCAGATTCATCTTCGCTGCGCCATGGAAGACCCCTTTATCGGAAGTGAAATCGAAATGGAAATGATGGATTTGACCAGTGTTCTGGCCAGAACCATTCGGTGGGAATAACAAAAAAGGTTGATGAGATGATGACCATGGATAAACCGGATAATCCGACGGCTCGACCCCGCATCGGTGTTTACGTCTGTCAATGCGGCATGAATATTGCCAAAACCGTCGATTGTGAAAAAGTGGCTCAAATGGCTGCCGGCATCGCGGATGTGCAGATCGCCAGAAACGTTTCGTACGCCTGTTCCGGACCTGGGCAGCAAGGCATCCGGGAAGATATTCTGGAGCAGAACCTGGATCGGGTGGTGGTGGCTTCTTGTTCGCCGAGGCTCCATGAACCCACCTTCCGTCAGATGGTTCAGGATGCGGGACTGAATCCGTATATTCTGGAAATGGCCAATTTAAGGGAACACTGCAGTTGGGTGCATATCGGCCAGCCCGAGGCCGCCACGGAAAAGGCCATGGATTTGACGCGAATGGCCATATCTCGGGTGCGAAGCCATAAAGCGTTGGAGCCGGAAAAACTGCCCCTGGTCAAACGGACCCTGGTCATTGGCGGCGGCGTGGCCGGGATTCAGGCGGCTCTTGATCTTGCGGACAATGGGTATGATGTGGTGCTCGTGGAAAAGAAACCCTCCATCGGCGGGGTCATGGCTACCCTCGATAAGACGTTTCCCACCATGGACTGCTCCATCTGAATTCTGGGGCCAAAAATGACGGATGTCGGTCGGCATCCCCGAATCAAGCTTTATGTCCTGAGTGAAGTCAAGGAAGTGAAAGGTTCCGTCGGCAATTTCAAGGTGAAAATTCTTAAAAAATCCCGCTATGTGGATGAAAAAGAATGTACGGCATGCGGAGACTGCGCCAGGGTCTGCCCGGTGGTTCGACCCGATGCGTTCAATTACGGCCTCTCTTCCCGGAAAGCCATCTATTCCCCGTTTCCGCAGGCAGTTCCCTCCGCCTATGTGATCAATGTCAACGAGTGCCTCGGGCATAATCCGGCGGTGTGCGCCAAATGCGTTGAAGCCTGCAAGAAAGGCTGCATCAGCTTTCACATGTCCGATGAAGAAATTACGGAAACCGTGGGCACCATCGTGGTGGCAACCGGAATGGAAACCTATGATCCCACGGAAATGGATGAATACGGCTATACGCGGTTTGAAAATGTCCTGACCAGCCTTGAATTCGAGAGGCTCGTCAATGCCGGCGGCCCCACAAAGGGCGAGATCCTGCGCCCCACAGACCGAAAAAAGCCGAAATCCATCGGTTTTGTCCAATGCGTGGGCTCCAGGTCGGCCGGAAAGGGAAGCGCCCACTGTTCCAATGTCTGCTGCATGAATACGATCAAGAGCACGCTGGTGCTCAAGGAACATTGCCCGGACATGGATGTCAAGGTCTTCTATATCGACATCCGGGCTTTCGGCAAGGGGTTTGAAGATCTCTACAAAAGAAGCCGGCGCCTGGGCGTCCATTATCTGCGGGGGCTTCCCGGAACGGTCGAGGAAAATCCGGACGGCGGTCTCCGGGTGGCGGTTGAAAATACCGCTCTGGGGAAAATCGAGTTCTTTGATCTCGACATGCTGGTGCTGGCTGTCGGCATGAATCCATCCGACAGCACGCGAACGCTTCAGGAAATGCTGGGATTGCAGTTGACATCGGATGGTTTTTTTCTGGAGGCCCATCCCAAACTGCAGCCCGTGGATGCCGCCACCCGCGGCGTTTTTTACGCCGGATGCGCCGAAGGACCCAAAGACATCAAGGAAAGCGTCACCCAGGCCTCTGCCGCGGCGGCAAGGGCCATCCGTCTGATGCACAAAGGGGAAATTCTGACCGACCCCATCACATCGGAAATCATCGCCGAGAAATGCAAATCGTGCGGCAAATGCGCCGAGGTCTGTCCCTACAACGCCATTACCGTGGATGTGAAAAAGAAGACTCCCGCAATCGTCAATACGGCCGCCTGCGCCGGTTGCGGTACCTGCGCGGCCGAATGCGCGTTTGACGCCATCCTCATGAACCATTTCACCGACAGGCAGATTCTCGATCAGGTGGATGCCCTGCTGACCGAAAAGCCGGAAGAGAAAATCCTGGCATTTGCCTGCAACTGGTGTTCCTACGCCGGCGCGGATTATGCCGGAGTGTCCAGATGCCAGTATCCGCCCAATGTGCGCCTGATTCGCACCATGTGTTCCGGTCGCGTGGATGAAAAATTCATCTGGGATGGCTTTTCGAAAGGTGCTCCCGTCATTCTGGTGAGCGGTTGTCATATCGGGGACTGTCATTATATCGACGCCAACAAGTGGACCGAGAAAAGGATCGAGAAAGTTCACAGAAAAATGGCTAAACTGGGCATCCGCCCGGAACGGCTTCAACTGGAGTGGATCAGCGCCGCGGAAGGCACCCGTTTTTCAGCCGTCATGCACGGCCTGGAGGCTTTAAGAAAGGGCGTGAGCGCCGAGGAGATATCCGAAACCATTCGCATTCTGATGGCTTCGTAACCGCTCAATATCTGTGTTTGAGCTTCGTTGATGCTTCCGCGATATCTTTTTCTGATAAAGGTGTAATTAAAATGTCAGAGACAGCTTTTAAAAAAGCTTCTTATGAAGATTTGTATTCCATACCGGATAACATGATCGGGGAAATCATTGATGGCGAACTCTTTGCCATGCCAAGACCTTCTTTCCGGCATAGCAATGCTGTTTCAGGCATGACCGATGAAATCAGAGGTCCGTTTCAAAGAGGACGCGGGGGACCCGGAGGGTGGGTGATTTTATATGAACCGGAAATCTGTCTGGGCGAAAATATTCTGGTTCCGGATCTTGCCGGATGGAAAAAAGAAAGACTTCCCAGTCCGCCTGTTGAAAATTATACAACAGTTCCACCCGACTGGGTCTGCGAAGCGTTGTCACCCGGCACCATCCGGATTGACAGAATCCGAAAGATGCCCATTTATGCTCAATTCGGTATCTCATATGCCTGGCTGATCGATCCTGTTGCCAGAACGCTGGAGGTTTTTCGCCTGGAATCAGGCAGATGGATATTGCTGTCTGTTCACAGTGAAAATGACAACGTCCGTGCAGAACCTTTTCAGGAAATAGAAATCCCCTTACAACATCTCTGGTGGGAATAAAATCCGGTTCAGAACCACCAGGCTAACGGCTCTTAAAAACAGACACCAGCAGTAAATTCTTCCCTTGCCCCAGATGCGGTATTTCATACCGGATTGTCAATTCCTCCAGTTAATAAATCGTTGAGTTAGGATGCATTACAAAACAACTTGACTATTTCTCTATTATAGAGATATGCTGTATCTATGTCAATCATATTAGAGCAAATCAAGATACGGAGCGACCTGTT
>CAIVVZ010000257.1 GCA_903909505.1 uncultured Desulfobacteraceae bacterium | reverse complement strand
GGCCCAAGGGTGAAAAAAGAAAACCAGGGGCAGCATTGTCAGATGGAGAATGATCCATGGCGGGGAGAGGTTAAACACGAGAAACGGGGTGAGCAGCAGCAGATACCAGGTATGAAATGTCGGCGCAAAAACCAATAAAATGGCGGATACCAGGAAAACTGACCGGGTTCTGTCCGGAGTCAGAAAAAAAACAAAACCGCAGAGGCACGCCGCAAAAAACATGGCAAACCAGGCTGTAGGCAACACGCCGATCGTGGACTGACTGACATAATAGAACAGGCCATTATGGTTGAAACTGGAGAGAAAAATACCGAGCGTGGACAGAAAATCCATTTCCGGATCATAATAAGGCAGCATCAGCGCAAACGGCAGCAGAAAAAGCGGGAAGTACTTGAGATTGCCGCGCTCAACCAGTAGGGGCAGGAAGATGACAGGCGTCAGCTTGGTCATGACGGCAAGCCCGAGTGCCGGATACATCAGCCATGGCTTCTTCTGCCTGCACCCATAAAGGGACAGCATGATCCAGAAAACCAGGATGCTTTCCAAATGGCCTTCACCTGCCACGGAGATGATCGTCAGGGGGTTCAGGGCATACAGGACGATTTCCCTGAAATCGCGGGTAACCGGGCGCAGGATCGACAGCAGCACAAACAGCGTCCCCAGATCAAAGGCAACCAGGATTGTTTTGAAAAAATTGTGGCTGGGCGATATCGCGGATCCCAGCTTAAACAACTTCTGCGCAAAAGGCCAGTATATTGCAGGGATATGCTTGAAATTGACGTCCTGCCAGTTTTCATTTCTGAGGTGTTTCAGCGCTTCGGCATCCGGGGCAAACATATAGGGGTTATACCCTGCGAGCTGGATCTCTCCTTCCCAGATATACCGGCTGAGATCGCTGTTCTCCGGAAACTGGAAAATCGCAACTACCCTGACCAGAAGCGACAGAAGGAGAACAGTAGCAAGCATATGCCTTCCATGCCAGTGTTTCATGATCCAGAGCATGCTCATGAACATGCCCACCGATCCAACAAGATAATACGGACTTCCGACGATGCTTTCGCCAGGAACCAGAAGAAACGCCGAAAAAAGAGTGTAGGCAATCACTGCGCCGGCAGCAAGGTATATTTTCTGATCCCAACGACTTTTCAATACCACCTCGGTCAGCAAAAACGCTGAAGGACGGTCAACTTGTTTCAAACCACGGAAAGAACAACGATCATTATCTCTTTTATACACAGGTATGCAATATGACAACTTCTTTTTTTCCTTGGCGCCAACCGGTTCAAACCCGCTTGTCGTCAGGCAATGATCGGCGGATGAAACCAGGAAGGAATAAAACTTCGTTTGACACGACCGGCACTATGCGATACATCAGAATAACGCTGAGTTAGGCGTGCCAAGGAAGATTTTTATAACATATTCGGTTTTAAAGTGAAAAAAACAATCAGTTGGATTTACAAAAGAATCTGGATTTACCGCCTGATCATGAATTTTCTGTATTTAGGCCGATATCGGCAGCGATTCCAAGACATCATCGCTGTCATGGCTCTCGAGGATCGCCGGATTATCGAGCTATGCTTCGGGGATGTTTTCATCGCTGAATACTGTAAAAAAAGCTTAAGGCAGTGGACCGGCTACGATATTCATGATGTGTTCGTCAATTATGCTTTGGAACGCGGCCATAATGCCGTTAGCGCCGATATTCTGTCTTTGAAAAAACTACCCCGGGCGGATGTTCTGATTTTTGCCGGCTCTTTATACCATTTCAATGAAAACTTGCATCACATCTGGCAATTGATGACATCGTGTGCAACCAAGATTATTCTCTCTGAACCCATAAAAAATATCACTTCAGCCAAAAATTTCATCGGAAAAATCGGCGCCAGGGC
>CAIVVZ010000256.1 GCA_903909505.1 uncultured Desulfobacteraceae bacterium | reverse complement strand
GCGCTCTGGATAATTCTTGATATGCCCACTCAATATCCATTTTTTCAAAAATAAGAAACTCATCATACAAGATCAAGTGCTGATATCAAAGAGAATGATCGCTCCCGCAAAAGCTTATCCCAGAGATTTGCCTTTCCGCATCCACAACCAGATCAGGTAACCGCCCCAACTTCACACACACCCGCAGCGACAAAATAGAACAACGATGCTTATCGGCACCTAAATGTCCTTGACAGCATATACGATAGGTGTTACGAAAAAGCACTCTAAAAAATGAATTCCTATCATTTATTAAGTCACCATCACCTCGCCGGTTACATGCGTAACCGGAATAAGACCCCGTCAGATGAATGACATAAGCTGACATCAACTTTTGTAAGGAGGGTGAAAAGCCATATGAAATTTGTTATTCATATTAAAAATCAGTGGTATCAGATGTTCAGATATTATCTGTTGTTTCACCTCATTTTATTTTCATTTTCCATGAAATGCGCATTCGCTCAAGAGGATCTGTCGGTATTTGATCTTCAAGTGAAATCATGGGCGGAGGAATGCAAAAAAGAAGTTACCGGAGAGCTTGAAATGCTTCTGTCCTCTGGACGATTATCCATAGGACAGATTTTTGATACATTCTACATCCCGATCCCCAATACGGATCCGCAAAAATTTCATACACAGTATGATAAATACACCGATGAAAGGCTCCAGATTATTATCGATAAATACCTGGAAAAGGATAAAAATATATTGTTCGTCGT
The DNA here is from genome assembly GCA_903909505.1 of uncultured Desulfobacteraceae bacterium. GTDB lineage: Bacteria > Desulfobacterota > Desulfobacteria > Desulfobacterales > Desulfatirhabdiaceae > RAAP-1. Next base: position 12,606 of record CAIVVZ010000256.1, on the reverse strand, counting down.
AGTCGTTGATGTGAACGGTTACCTTCCGACGCACAACCTCAAATATTCCAAGAATTTAACCGGTGATCAAAAGATGGATCTCCTCAATAACCGCACAAAGAGGATGTTTAATGACAAGACCGGACTTGCGGCCGCTCGAAATATCAACCCCTATCTTTTGCAAAAATACAGCAGGGATACGGGAGAAACAATGATAGACCTGTCCGTGCCGATTTTCATCAGGGAAAAACACTGGGGCGCCATTCGTTTCGGCTATATTGCAAAATGATCCGGGAACACGGATCCATGCCGAATTCACAATTCATAGGGCATCCACATTTAGATTCGATGAACAGAGCATTTTTTTCAATTCCATCTGCTTTTTGCAAGAGAGAAAGGAACCGGTTATGTTTAATTTCGTCAAGGAACACGTAGGCGTTAAAGTGGCATTGATCACCAATACAGTGTTATTATTCGTCATGATAATTGGTACCGGAATTCTAGTTCTTGAACAAAGCAAGAGCCTTGAAATGCAATTGCTTGATAAAGGGAAAATGCAATCCATCATCGGAGCAAAAATTGTAAGTAAAGTCATTGAGGAAGCCATCGACAACGGAGTGATTACTGTTAATGACGCTTTTGATACCAATTATGAACTCATACATGGTTTCGATCCTCCTAAATATCACACCAAGTATGATTTTTATTTGGATAAAGTTTTGCTTGCATTAGAGGATGAGTTCCTGGTTGATCAAAGCATCATTTTTGCCGTTGCCGTTGACGTTAATGGATACCTTCCAACACATAATTCGCGTTTCCAACAGCCGATTACCGGTGATGTACAAAAAGACAAGGTCGGGAATCGCACCAAAAGAATGTTTAATGATCCGGTCGGAATAACGGCCGCAAAGAATAAGGAAAAAGGGTTTCTCCAGATCTATCATCGGGATACGGGGGAAACGATGTGGGATATTTCCTGTCCTATTTTCGTCAAAGGCAAACAATGGGGCGGGTTTAGAATAGGTTTTTCCCTCGTGGAAGTCGAATCGGCAAAAACGAGATTGATGATAATGCTTGTAGCCATCATGTTCGGTATCCTCGCCTTATCGACAGTGCTCATATTTTTTACGGTCAACATACTGTTAAAGCCATTAAAAGATTTGACCACGATTACGGAACAGTTATCCGCCGGAAATGCCGGAAATATAGATGAAAAGATTGAAGTCTCCCGCAATGACGAGATAGGCAAGCTCGGCATGGCCATAGAAAAATTAAGAGTGAGCATTGTTTTAGCCATGCGAAGACTTAAAAAAGAGCATGATAGTCATAAGGGATAATTGGGGGACTTGAAATCGATAAGAATACCGCATGTCATGTTTCTACATATCTACCGCATCGACCTGTTTTCCATGGCTGATCAGGAAGATGCCGTAGGTTGCGCGCAAGTTGGGGAGGATTTTAATCGCTTTTCCGAATCGCGTCTCGGATTGCGTATTGATGGCAGCTTCTTTTAGTATGGAGAAGCCGACCTCGTGGGTGAATTTTCTGAAATCCTTGATCGTGATCACCCGGATGTTGGGGGTGTCGTACCATTCATGGGGCAATTGCCGACTGATCGGCGCATAGCCCGAGAAAAGCAACTGCAGCCGGATGCCCCAGTGGCTGAAATTGGGGAAACTGACGATGCCTTTTTTCCCGATTCGCATCATCGATTGAATCAATGCGGCCGGTTCATAGACCTGCTGCAGGGTTTGGCTCAGGATCACATAATCAAAGGCGTTGTCCGGATAATCCAGAATTTCCGTATTGATATCCCCCTGGAGTATGGACAGTCCTTTCTCGATCCCATCGCTAACCTTCTTTTCGTCATGCTCGATGCCTGATCCGATAACATGCTTGTCCCGGATCAGAAATTGCAGCAAGTCCCCTTCGCCGCAACCCAGATCCAGCACCCGTGATCCGGGCTCGATCCAGGAGGCGATGATTTGCAGATCATGGCGCAGTTTTTTCGATAGTCTGGCTGACACGTTCTAAAAATCCTCTGATCATGGCTGTCAGGCGTGGGTTGGAAATAAGAAAGGCATCATGTCCCCAATCGGCCTCAATTTCACAAAAACTGACATCCAGCCCGTTTTTTTTCATGGCTTTGACCATGTCCCTGGATTGGTATGTCGGATAGAGCCAATCGGATGTAAAGGATACGACCAGAAACGCGGCCTTTGTCCGGGAGAAGGCCTCGACGCTGGAACCGTTTCCGTGCTGTTTTTCAAGGTCATAATAATCGGCGGCCTTGGTGATGTACAGAAATGAATTGGCGTCAAATCGATCGACAAATTTCCTGCCCTGGTAGCGCAGATAGCTTTCCACCTGAAAATCGGCATCGAAATTAAACGAAAAATCGTTTTTATCCTGCAGGCGACGGCCGAATTTCAAGCGCATGGATTTGTCTGAAAGATACGTGATGTGGCCGATCATGCGGGCAACGGCCAGGCCGAGATCGGGTTTGGGTCCCGAATAGTAGTTGCCGTTGTTCCATTTCGGATCGGCCATGATCGCCTGCCGGGCAACCTCGTTAAAAGCGATGGCCAGGGCAGAATGCCGGGTGGTGGTGGCCATCGGAATTGCCGATACGACCGTATCCGGATAGCGGACGCACCATTCCAGAACCTGCATGCCGCCGATGGACCCTCCCACAACCGACAGGATTTTTTCAATTCCCAGATGATCCATCAGCGCTTTCTGCGCCTGGACCATGTCGCCGATGGTGACGACCGGAAATTCAAGGGCATGGGGCAAGGCGGTTTTCGGATTGAGGGTGTTCGGCCCGGTGGATCCCATGCAACTGCCGATGATATTGGAGCAGACCACAAAATATTTATCGGTGTCGATGCCTTTGCCCGGACCCACCATGTTATCCCACCAACCGGGATTTTTATCTTCCGGTTGATAATACCCGGCAACATGGGAATCTCCGGAGAGCGCGTGCGGGATCAAAACGACATTGCTTTTGTCCGCGTTCAGGGAGCCGCAGGTCTCATAGGCAAGCGTAATCGGACCCAGTCTGGCGCCGCTTTCCAGCACCATCTCGTTTGGCGAATCGGCAAAGGTGAAAAATTTCTTTTCAACGATGCCAACCGAAATGCTGTTCCGGTCGTGTTCGATGTATTCGCTCATCTATTGTCTTCTTCGAGGCAGATGCTCACAGATACCGGGATTCGGAGATCCGTGCCCCGAACCCGGCAGTCAAACGCGATGAACCGCCGGAACTTATCCGCCTGTCCTACATGTGCTGGTTAATGCCTGATCCAGATCCGCCAGAATATCGTCAATATGCTCGATACCGATGGACAGGCGGATGAGATCCGGCGTCAAGCCCCCGGCTCGCTGCTTTTCTTCGGAAAGCTGGGAATGGGACGTGCTGGACGGATGCAGTACCAGACTTTTGGCATCACCCACATTGGCCAGGTGGGAAAACAGTTTAAGCCCGTCCACAAAACTGCTGCCTGCGGCCAATCCGCCTTTAATGCCGAACACCACCATGCCGCCGAAGCCTTTTTTAAGATATCTGCGGGCAGTTGGATTTGAGGGGTCATTTTCAAGGCCCGGATATCTCACCCAGGTCACACAGGGGTGTGACGACAGGTATTTAGCCACGGCCATGGCATTTTCACAATGCCGTTCCATGCGCAGCGGCAGCGTTTCAAGCCCTTGAAGAAACATCCAGGCGTTGTCGGGAGAAATGCACGCGCCCAGGTTTCTAAGCGGCACCAGACGCATCCGCATAATAAAGGCGACCGGGTTCAGATCCCCCAGATCATGGGCATAGCGCAGGTCATGATAACCGGGGTCGGGTTCATTGAATAAAGAGAATTTGGGGTCTTTCCAGTCGAATTTGCCGGCATCGATCACAATGCCGCCGATGGCCGTTCCATGCCCTCCCATCCATTTGGTCAGCGAGTTAACCACAACATCGGCCCCGTGATCGATGCTTTTAAGTAAATAAGGACTTGTAAACGTAGCATCCGCGATCAGTGGAAGGTGATGTTTTCTGGCGATGGCGGAGACAGCTTCGATGTCCGTAAATTCAAGCACCGGATTGCCGATCGTTTCAATAAAAATACCTTTGGTTTTTGCGGTCACGGCCTTGTCGAAGTTGCCGGCATCTCGCGGATCCACAAATTTCACGCGGATGCCGAACTGCGGCAGAATGCTGTCAAACATCGTATAGGTGCCGCCGTAAAGATTGTTGGCGGAGATAATTTCGTCTCCGGCGGCGCAAATGTTAATGATGGAATAGTATACCGCGGCGGTTCCCGATGCCAGGGCCAGGGCTGCCGCTCCGTTTTCAAGGGCGGCGACGCGCTGCTCCAGAACATCCTGAGTCGGGTTCATGATCCGGGTATAGATATTGCCGGACTCCTTGAGGGCAAAGAGATCAGATGCGTGTTGGGTGCTTTTGAACACATACGAGGATGTCCTGTGAACGGGAACGCCTCTGGAGGTTGTTACCGGATCAGGTCGCTGGCCGGCATGCAGACAAAGGGTTTCGAATTTGAAATTCTGACTCACGATCATCTCCTTATCGAAAAAAGCTTGAGTGGAGGCAAAAAACGGCTCAGAAAGAGGCCGGATCCTTGAAGCCGAAAATCTCATCCACCCTATCCAGAAAATACGAAAAGATCAATGCTTCGATTTCTTTCATGCGAAAAATGGCGAGCGGCGTCACCCCGGCATCGGAGACGGCTTCTTCGGTCATGGGTTGCTCCCTTTCGTTTTATCAATGCCGGTTGATGGGGACCCGGCCGGGATCACCCACGAACGGCAGGATCAGCAGGTGGGGCAGGGACAGCTTTTGCGGGTTCCGGAATTGGGAGAGTCCGATTACCATATCCGTGTGTCCCATGGCCGGCTGGTCTTTGTATGTTCCGAGAAGCCGGTCCCACCAGGGAAGACAGAAACCGTAGTTGCTGTTCGTCTCGCGGATGATCACGGAATGATGCACCCGGTGCATATCGGGTGTCACGACAAAGCGCCGAAGCACCCGATCAACGGCTATGGGAATATGGATATTGCTGTGGTTGAACATGGCGGTAGCATTGAGGGCCACTTCGAAGATAAGTACGGCCAGGGCAGAGGGTCCGAGCACTGCTACCGTCATGAGCTTGATTCCCATGGAAATAACGATTTCTATGGGGTGGAAGCGCAGACCGGTTGTCAGGTCGTAATCGAGATCGGCGTGGTGCACCATGTGCAGACGCCACAGGGACGGAACCGCGTGATGGAGGACATGCTGCAGGTAGATGGCGAAATCCATGGCAATCACACCCATGGCCACTTCAAGCCAGTAGGGAAGAGCGACGTTGTTGAGCAACCCCCATTGACGTTCAGTGGCCAGAAGCGCCATTGCAGCGGGAAGAACCGAAAAAATCAGGCGCACCGAGAGGGGATTGAGGCCGATGATCACAAGGTTTGCAAACCATCGGCTCGCTTTGGAGGTGCTCAAAACCCGACGCGGTGCAAGAATTTCGCAAACGGCAACCAGAACAAAGATTCCGAGGAAAAATCCCAAGCGTATCGTTATTTCAGTGCTCATAAAATGAACCCCTTTTAAACAGATTGTGTTACCATGCGATAATGTTCATCATTTATGATAAAACAGCGACAAAAAACCGGGAAGAATTTTTTTGAGCATGACCGCGATGCGGGAATCCTTCCTGCGTAAAAACGCCTGATCCGCCAGGGGGGCCAGCTCCGGTCTTTCCGCCAGAATCATGCGAGCCACATGTTCCGCGGCCCAGCCACCGCGATCGCAGCAGGCTTCGAAATGGTGGGGGAATTCCGAAGAACCGTTTTTGATCAGCATCCGGCAACAGGTTGAACCAAAGCGGGATTTGAAATCATGATGCAGCCGGCCGGAGGCGGCCATGGCCTTGCGGCGGCCGTTTGAATTGTTTTGGGAAAGAAAAAGGCCCAGAGATATCACGCCTCCGGTCAGGGCCCCGCAGGTGCATCCCGAGCTGCCGATGCCTTCCGGAAACCCGGATGCCACCTTCATCGCGACATCCGGCGGCAGCCCGCCACCCAGTCCCTGGTTCAGCACCGAAAGCACGGCTTCCGAGCACATCATCCGGCCGGTGGACATCAGGTTGAATGTCCGCTGCCGAATGATCACCGCCAGTTCTTCGGCTGCAGTTTCGCGGTTGTCTGTCTCTTTGTTCATGGTAAGCTTCGTTTCCTTTTGTTGGACCAGCTCCAGATCTTTTGGTACTTTGGCCGGTAAGATGGCTGAAAGAATTACGGTTAAAGGACAAACGGCCTTTGCTGCCGGAACGAAAGAATTATGGCTATTCTATTTTCCAAAAAGACGACCCAGGATTCCCTTCTTCTCCGGCTCGTCAATTTCCAAGCATCGGCAGATAACCTTTTCCACTTTATCCTGTGAAACACTGGCGCCTTCGACCACGATCTCATCAGCGACCATGACGGCCGGTGCAACAGGCAGTTCCAGTTCGAAGTATTCATCGTTCTGGTACTCCGCAACGGGTTTGGACGTTACCTCGATCTCGATATCTTTGAACTTTTGGCCCAACCTGGGCATCATTTCCAGAAAATTCTTTCACGGCTTCCCATTGGGCTCATTCAGGAAAAATCTCACTTTCAGCATCTTTTTTCTCCTTATCTTTAGCTGCCGTTTTTCTTAAGCGCCGCCATACGGCCAAGGAATTGATCGGGCGGGAAGTAATCCACCAGACGCAGGTCCCGCTTTTCTTTGCCATCGGTATTCAGGAACACAATGGTCGGAACCCCTTTCACCTCGTATTTCTCAAGCAACCGCTCGTGCACCGGGTTGCCGCCCTGGGTCACATCCACTTTGATCATGACAAAGTCGCTCTCCGCCTGCTTGACGACTGAAGGATCGTGAAAGGTGACTTCCTCGATCTCCCGGCACGGCGTGCACCATGTGGCATAGAAATCGATGATAATGGGCTTTTTCAAGTTTTGAGCCTCTTTCAGCGTTTCCTCGGAATAGGGCTTCCAGGTAACGCCGGGCCCCCGCATGGCCCAGGACGCAACGAGGAAGGTGGCCAGAACCAGACACGTTATGCCGGCGCCGCTCTTCAGCCAGGGGAAAGCCCGGAAGTTGGCCTGACTGTTGTCGATCCACCCAAGGTGCAGCCCCGCAGCCAGTGCAACAATGGCAATCAGAATGGTTCCCCCGTGACCGGGAAGGACAGGCCTGATGAAATGCACGGCCATTGCGACCAGCACCCAACCCATGAGCTTTCTCACCCAGATCATCCAGCCGCCCGAACGGGGGAGTTTTTTGAGTTGCCCCGAGAACATGGCCAGGAAAAAGAGGGGCAGCCCCAGACTCAGACTCAAGGTAAAAAAGATCACGAACCCGAGCCAGGGGCTTCCCATGCTCGCCACCCAGGTAAGGAGCCCCAGCACGAAAGGACCGATACAGGGGGCTGCGACCACCCCGAGGGTCAGGCCCATAAATAGACTTCCAAAGTAACCCGTATATGATTTTGCGGCAGCCTGCGTCAGGCCGCTCGGAAGACGCATTTCCCAAAGCCCGAAGAGGCTGGTTGCAAAAAAGATAAGAACCGCCGCCACAACCATGAGAACAATGGGATTTTGGAGCATCGCGCCCATGAGGCCGCCTGTCAGGGAGGCAACCACCCCGAGAAGGGAATTGGTAACCGCAAGACCCATCATGTAGCACAAACCATGCGCCACGAGCTTTCCCTGCCCCTCTCCTTCCTTTGCTGCCTGACCGCCAAAGTAGGAGATGGTAATGGGAATCAGGGGGTAGATGCACGGAGTCAGGTTTAAAGCCATACCGCCGACAAAAATTCCAAGAAGTGTCCAGATCATGGCCCAGCCATGGAGAGGTCCCGGTGCTTTGGCCGCTTCACCTGATTGAGCCAGACCTGCCGGGGCGCTATCAACGGGCATTCCCCTTCCTTGCCATTCTGGATAGCCGTAAGGATCACGATAAACGTTCTTATAGCCGAGTTTTACGGCCACACGGGCCGCCGAGTCGCTACGGACTCAAGTAAGACCCGCTCAGTAGAAGATGACGGTGCGATCCTTATCCGGTCCCAGGAAGGTTTCAAGCGCCAAAGCCCTTCGCCATCTCGACCACCCGGTGGGCTCGATGGGAAAGTTCACCGCACCCTTGAGATGCCCTGTCCGGTATTCCCACTCCTGACGGGTATCCACCAGAAGAAGACTGTCGGCATCTTTTTGATAGCGTTCGGAAAGTGCTTCGGTGGTAATGATTCCGTAGCCTCCGTTCTTGCCTTCGGCCAAAACATCGTCCCATGTGGCCTGCGTGGGAGTAACGGCGCGATTGGTGAACCATAGGGCTCCAATCGTAAGTAATACCGCCACAAAGGCCATGAATGTCGTTTTCCTGTTCTGCATAAAAAGCCCTTTTTCGTCGAATGAAAGCTGTTCAGGTTCTATACTTTTCCCTCACGATTGAGCTTTGAGAGGAGAAACGTCGCCCCCCTCAAGGAAAGCCCGGTCTTTTCGGCAAGCTCTCCAGGATTGAGAGGGCCATGCTCTTTGATGCGTGTGATGATCTCCTCTTCCAACTCTTCAAACCAGTCTTCGAACAAGACCAGAAGATCCGGGTCGGTCATCGCCATAAGCTGCTTTGACTGAGCGACCTTATCCACCAGTCTCTGACACATTTGCGTCGGGTCGACACCTTCGCCCATGCACTCGGCCAGTCAGAGATGGACCAGGCTTGAAACCTTATCTCCTCCGGACTCTCCCATGAGGTCCCACAAGAATTCCGAACGAACCTCTTCACCCAAAATCGAGAAAAGCATTTTCAACACCTTGGATAGCTCGGTGAGCGCTTCTTCAGGGTCCATGCGTCCAACTATTTTCAGTATCTCTTCCATACGGATCAAATCACCTCCCCCCCCATCCTCAAAAGGTTTTCCTTGCGGTTAACAGTTCTGTTGCCACGGTGCTCAATGTTCTAACGACATCAAGAATTCTATTGTCAACCAACTCGTAATAGATAAAAGGACCATTGCGCTCGATCTTGACCAGGAGTGAACGCTTGAGCTCCTTCAGGTGATGAGAAACGAGAGGCTGAGAGAGACCGAGCGCTTCAACGATACTGGAAACGGATTTCTTGCCGCAACTCACGCAAAGGATGATCCGCAGTCGATTCTCGTCCGAGAGGCTTCTGGCCAGAAAAGCGACTGTCTGGAAATGCTCGTCGCGCAGCACCATTCCCTCCTGCTCCACGGGGTATTCCTCACTTTTTCCAGTCACATCGAGGCCGTTTAACGGCTTTTCCCGGACTATCTTTTCCATAAACAATCCATCCTGTTTTATGTTGAGCCTGAAGAGGCTATTGCGGTTGTTGCGAAGCAGCAAATAGCACGCGCCTTCTTCATCGCGACAAAATGAGCAGATGCCAGAGCGGCCGTGCATCCGACCGCGGTGGCGATGTGGAATTCCCGCCGAGGCAGTTTCGATCGATCTCAAACGATATTTCACAACCACTCAAATAAGCATATTCATATATTAGTAGTTGTTTATATAATGACAACATCGAATGTCAATAGTTAAATTGGGGGTCCCTATAAGAAAAGTTTTGCGGAGGGATTGTATTCGGGTTTTCGAAGAAGCGGATGGGAAAGTGGGGAAGTATTAAATAGACCGTCGAGATGCTACACCGATAGGATCAGGCACATTTTCAAGGAAGTTGCTGAACTTGTACTATGGAATGAACGATCCGATTTGTGAATGAATTCGTTCATACGAAATACTCTTTCTAATTCAAATCGCGGTGCAGTACCACGGAAAAGCAGTTGAACAAGACCCAGATGGGCTCTCCTTTTTTAAGATCGAGGCGCTCGCCGCTTTCCCGGGTAATGACAGAACACAGCTCCGTCCCGTCCTCAAGGCGAACCGCATATTCGGTCATGATCTCACCTTCCGTGATTCTGGAGATGGTGCCCTGAAATCGGTTTTCAGCCGTACAGCCCGGTTCATCATTGCCTTTTTTTAAAATCACCCAGGGAGCCTTGACTTCCGCGGTGATCAGCGATCCGACTTTCAGACCCAATCTGATCAGGCTGTCATTGGTGATCACGGTCGTCACCGACGCACCGGCGATGGTGAGCATGTCGATTTTTGACTGAATGTCGCCAGGTTGAATCGCATGGATTTTACCGAAAAAGATGTTGCGCGCGCTGGTTTTTCGAAGTGATTCTTTTTCAATATAAAATCGGCTCGCCTGCTGAATATCCTCATCGGAAAATTCAACATAGGAGGCTGCCAGGTTGGGTGTGGAATGTCCCAGCATCCGCTGGACAACCTGCAAAGGCATGTTGTTCTGGATCAGCTCCGCACCCCGGGATTTCCGGATGGCATCCGGAGCGCCATGCGCCGGGAGAAAGCCGCAGGACGCTGCGCGTTCGTAGAATTTACGGCGGACATGCCCTGGATCAACCTGAAACCAATGGTCTGGGGACGGCTTCAACAAAGGATCTCCCAAGGCAGCCATGAGCTCATTGAAAAGGGCCTCAGGCATCTGGACTTCACGTATTTTCCGACCTTTTTCAGCCCCGGTTTTTCCAAAACACACCACCTGCCGGCGTCGGTCAATATCCTGAAACGGATTTAGCGCCAGGACTTCATTCAGTCTGGCGCCTGTATAACGGATTAACAGAAAGATCATCAGGATACGCTTGCGGGATAAAGAAATGTCGGATCGCAGCGATCTTTCCACCCATTCGCGGTATGATTGTTCCAGTTGGCTCAGTTGTAGCGTATTCAGACAATTGGTCTCATTTTTCGCAGAGATATTGATGACTTGGCCGGGTTGATTCCTTATTGAAGGCGGCATGATGGTCACCTGTTGCAGTTGATATTCAGTTTTTTGGATTCTCCCATGACCATTCCACGTATCATTTTTAGAACCTCCTCTTTTTTAGCACATCCGATGGTTTTTGCAAAGTATCCAAAACTTTCTTGACAGCTCACAAAATTTATTGATAATAATAAGCACGATAAATTATATAATCGTGTCATTTATTAGACGACAACTTTCCCAAGGAGGTCCTGTCATGTTTTTTCAAACTGCCGGAATTGAAGTCTCCATCTGGATTCCCCCCCTGGTCGCTTTTATTATTTCCTTTTTTACATCCATGGGCGGCGTGTCCGGAGCCTTTCTGCTACTCCCATTTCAGATGTCATTTCTTGGGTATGTCAATCCCTCTGTCAGTGCTACCAATCAACTGTTCAACATAGTAGCGATCCCAAGCGGTGTATATCGTTACTATAAGGAAGGGCGCATGGTCTGGCCCCTGACTTGGGTCGTTGTGATCGGTACCCTGCCGGGTGTCCTCATCGGCGCCATCGTTCGCGTTGCCTATCTTCCCGACGCCAGAAATTTCAAAGTATTTGCTGCCGGAGTACTCCTTTATATCGGAATTCGGATGATTCGGGACCTGACTCGGAAAAACGCGGGCAGCACTGACAAGGCCGCCAGTGAAAAGCGATTTCAGGAGCTTGTGCGCAATTATCGCAAACAAAATGATCCGTCAAAACCCGGAAATCCGGAAGTCCTTCCGCCTATCACCGGCATCCATTTCAATTTCAAGCGGTTGGGGTACACCTTTTACGGCGAGTCGTTTGATGTGTCCTTCTGGGGTATATTTGCCCTCAGTTTTATTGTGGGAATTGTGGGCGGCATCTACGGCATTGGCGGGGGCTCCATTATCGCCCCGTTTTTCGTCACATTTTTTGGACTGCCGGTTTATACCATTGCCGGTGCCGCGCTGATGGGGACGTTCATCACCTCCGTGGCCGGAGTCGCTTTTTACCAGGCTATCGCTCCATTTTATCCTCATCTGTCGGTGGCTCCGGACTGGCTGCTCGGCATTCTGTTCGGTCTGGGCGGAATGGCCGGCATGTATCTGGGCGCGCGCTGCCAGAAATTTGTTCCAGCTCGCGCCATCAAATGGATGCTTGCGGGCATCATTATTTTTACCGGAATAAAATACGGCCTTGCCTTTTTGGGAATGTAAATCAACGGGCCTCTGTCCCATCGAGTGATCTTTTTTTTGAATCGAACATTTAGCATGAACAATGTCGAGCGGTCCCTCTGGAATATGAAACAGGGATGCGGTTTTCCCAGTCAATACCGCCAGGGTATTCTGAAATTTGGCCCGCTGGATGGCGATGTCCGATGCCTGCGCTTCCGCAGTTTTCAAAACAGTCTCGGCCTGCCAGGTTATCTGGCACATTATTATCCAGTGCTCAGGGTGCCTCGACACAAATGTCGAAATCCATCCGGAACGCATCCCGCGGAAGCGCTCCAAACGCCTGAGGCCTTGCTGGAAAGTTGACAATTGTCTGCGTACGCAACCCGATATTTTTGCTTGACGCGTAACACGGGCAGGGTTATATATCGATAAAAAGCGATATAGGAATATACCATGAAAGAATTTATCCTGATTATAACGGATTTGGGGGGATCGTTTTGTATCCTCCCAAAGAAGCTGATATCATCAGGTTATGCAGCCAATTTTCATGATAACGAAACTTGTTCAGTCTTTCAGCAGGACTTTGAAAATTTTGATACTT
>CAIVVZ010000255.1 GCA_903909505.1 uncultured Desulfobacteraceae bacterium | reverse complement strand
CTTGCCGTCGGCATCCTTCAGTTCCATCATGTTCTTGCCGATAAGCGCCGGCGTAAAGGGATGGGAAAGGTTCGTTCCATCCATCCCGGTTGCCCAGACATAAAGATCTTTTTCAATGAATTTTCCCTTGGGATTGTTGAATTCGGCAATCGCCTTTTCCTTCCCGACCTCCTTCATATATGCCACGGCCTTCTTGACCAAGGCCTTGGCCTCCTCCGCCGTTCCTTTGTCCTGGTCTCCGGCCACACCATATCCGGTCATGATCAGCACGGCCACTACCAACGCGAATAATCTTTTCACCATACAACGTCTCCTTCTTCTGATTGAATTTTGTATCATTCCTGCCGGGATCGGATTTCACCCCTTTGGGAAACCAATCCCACCTTATGCCAACAACCAACCCAACAACTCAAATTCCTATATACTTTCTTCTTTTTTCTATCAAAAAAGCCCTATCACAGCGGCAGCAGCCGATTGGAGCGGCGGGCAATCCGCCCCTCGCCCTTTTTCGGGGTCGCAGGGTACACTATTTTCGGCTGCGCCCCCCCATTTCTCCGCCGGCCTGCCGCTTCCACCACTTCCGTTTTGAAGATGGACATGATGTTGGATAGATTCTCCGCATTGCCGGCATTTATCTGTGTCGTCGAGCTCATCTCCGCGATGGCCATGTTTACCTGGTCGATCCCCTGGGACTGCTCCCTGGAGGCGGCCGAAATCTCACCCATCAATTCGACCACCTTATCCGAGTTGGTGGTAACCTGACTAAACGCCAAGCTGGTGATATCGACCAGGCTGACACCGCCTCTGACCTTCTGGACAATATCCTCGATCAGGCTGGATGAACTCTGGGCGGACTCCTTGGCCCTCATCGCCAGGCTTCGGACCTCGTCAGCCACCACGGCGAATCCGGCGCCCGCCTCCCCCGCACGGGCCGCCTCCACGGAGGCATTGAGGGCCAGAAGGTTCGTCTGGAATGCGATCTCATCGATGCTTTTAACGATCTTCTGCGTCTGTTCGCTGGACAGGGTGATCTCCCCCATGGATCGGGTCAGCCCGGCCATGGACTCGTTCGCCTTTATAATGGACTCCTTTGCGGAGATCATCAGCCGGTTGGCTTCGCCGGTATTCTCCGCGTTCTGCTTGGTCATGGAGGCGATTTCGTCGAGTGAGGCGGAGGTCTCCTCGATCGAGGCTGACTCCTGGGAGGCCAAGTCTCTCAGGTCATCCGATACCAGCAGCGCTTGCCCCACGGCATCATTCATCTTCATCCGCATGGTGTTGACCGACTCGACAAGCTCGCCGATCTCATCTTTCGACGCCAGATCGATGCTTTGCGTCAGATCGCCATCGGCCAATCGGCGCAGGACCGCAATGGTCTGCCGGATCGGTTTCAAGATAAGCCGGGTAACGGAAATGCTCGTCAGAAAAGAAATAACCACCGCCACCAGCAGAACAACCAGGAAAATGCTCAGGGTTTTTTTGACCATACCGGCTGAAAACTCATATTTCTGTTTACTAAGGTTATCTTCGAGGACATTGAGTTCCCGAAGGCTCTTGTCGAGCAGTACGAACTTGTCCTCGGCCATGGCAAAGAACATGACCGCCGTACTGGCATCCTGAGCGGCGATATCCAGGACGGCTTTGACCTGCTTCTGAAATTCGGAAAGGTTGTCGTAGGCCGACTGGTAGTATTTCCGCTCCTCCGGCATGAGTTTATCCGAATCCAGGATCTTTTTGGTAAACGCCACAGATGCAACGATCTGCGCGTCGGTCTCCTTGACCAACCCCTCGATTCTCTTCTCGTCATAATTGGAGGCAATCCAGTTCATGATCTTGTAGAGTTTGGCCTGGACCGTCGACATCTCGACAAGGATGTGCGAACTGTTCTGATATCCCTTGAAGCGGTTGTTGTAGATATCATCGATCGAATCGCCCTGAAATGTAATTGCCTGGTATGTCCCGATGGCGATCACCATCAGGAAAATCAGGACGACAAAGGGTGCCAGAAGCATTTTTTTAGATAATTTCAAGTTGTTAAAAAAACTTTTCATACCATTCCTTGACGATAAAAACGATAGCTGAGGAGGTTCCTGCCTCCTCAGCTATCATCCCAAACATGTTATTGGAATATTCCACAGCCGACGTACATATCCATTCCCTCAACCCGCTGAACCCAGGTCTTTTTCGGCTGTACCTTTTTGACCGAAGGGTTTGTCCAACTGTATTCAACCCAACCGCTGCCTTTTGACTTGGCCAGTTCTATCATTTCTTTAACAAATAATTTGCCCGTGGGATCCTTCAATTCTAAGTGATTCTGACCAGGCAGTTTGGGGTTTCCGCCGTTGGCAAGCATCAATCCGCTAAAATCCTGAAGAAAGACATACAAATCACCTTTTACAAACTCCCCATCGGGTTTATTGAACTCGGCGATCGCTTTGTCTTTTCCATTGGCTTTCACATAGGCAGCTCCTTTTTCCGCCAGTGCCTTGGCCTCTTCAAGCGTTGACGCCTGCGCCATGAGGGTCATTCCAAAAACCATACATGTGACCAACAAAATCCCCTTCAGTACTTTCCTCATTTTGAACCTCCGTTTGTTTAGTGTTTAAGCTCCCATTATTCGGGTAAATCCATACCCTGTCTCCTCTAATGTCATCCGTCTGCCGATTGTCATTTCCAGGCGGCTGTCATGTGCCGGTTAAAACCGGTTATCGGCGCCTGTCTTCTCCGGAAGAGCAGCAAGGGGCTTGCCGACTTTTACCGGACCCTTACGGCGGGAGGAATTCTTGACACCCGTATAGTTTGTCCTGAACATCGCCATGGTGGCAGCCAACTCCTCGGAGCTGGCTGCATTTTGCTGCGTTACCGTGCTCATCTCCACCACAGCCTTGTTGACTTCCGAGATACCCTGAGACTGCTCCTGTGAAGCCGCCGCTATCTCCCCTACCAACACAACCACCTTCCCCGATGTCTCAGCCACTTGTTTAAAGGAACTACTGGTCACCTCCACCAATCGTTCTCCCGCCTTCACCTTGCTGACAATATCCCCCATCAGTCCCGAGGTGTTCCTGGCTGCCTCAGCCGCTCGCATGGCCAGGTTTCTCACTTCATCCGCCACCACGGCAAACCCGGCCCCGGCTTCTCCGGCCCTGGCCGCTTCAACGGCTGCATTCAGGGCCAACAGGTTCGTCTGGAAAGCGATCTCATCGATCGTCTTGACGATCTTCTGGGTCTGCTCACTTGCCTGGCCGATCTCGGACATCGATTGCGTCAGCTCATCCATCGACCCGTTCGCACTTTCCGTCATCTGCTTGGCATTTACCATCAGTTCATTTGCCCGGGCGGTGTTTTCGGCGTTCTTTCCGATCATGGCCGACATCTCCTCCATTGAAGACGATGTCTCCTCCAAGGCCGCAGCCTGTTCCGAAGCGGCTTCGGACAGCATCTGCGAAGTGGCTACCGACTGTCCTACAGCCTCTCCCATCTTCTCTACCATCAGATTGACCGAGTGGGCCAGCTCTCCTATTTCGTCCCTGGATGTGACGTCGATCTCCTGGGTTAAATCCCCTTCCGCGATCTTTCCAATCACGGCAATCGTTTCATGCAAAGGTGTGACGATCATTCGCCCCATCAAGATGTTCAACAATAAAGAAATGACGATGGCAATAATCGATACGGCTGCGAACTGCTTGATGACCGCGTCGATACCGGCCACGGATTCATCATACTTCGCCTTGCTCAATGTCTTCTCCAGAACCATCAGTTCGGACAGGCTCTTATTTAAAAGCTGAAAACTATCATCGGCTTGCCCCATAATTATTGAAGCGGTTGACGTATCTTCGGCGGCTACCATATTGATGACCTGACGGACGGTCTGGTTGTATTTCAAAGCCTCAGCCAAAGCCTGTTCGTAGTATCCTTTTTCTTTATCGTTTATCTTTTGGGAACCAATCACCCCCGTCATAAATCCGACGGTTTTTTCTAAAAGCGTCAATTGTTCTTTGGTAAATGCTTCGATCTTCTTTGAATCATAATTGGCATTGGCCCAGCCGATGATTTTATAAATATTGAGATGAACATTCGTCAAATCAATAATGACTGCCGCGCTTTCCTGGTAGTTATTGAAGCGGTTATTGAAAATGTCATGGGTGGAAGCCTTCTGTTTCGAAAATGCATTGAACGATAAAAAGGCCAGAACAATTAAAAAGAGGATAACCACCAGAGGTGAAATCATCATCTTATAAAACATTTTCAAATTACCCATGATTTTCTTCATGTTAGAACTCCTTT
>CAIVVZ010000254.1 GCA_903909505.1 uncultured Desulfobacteraceae bacterium | reverse complement strand
GCCTTTGTCATCAGTGGCGGAGAAGTGCGAACCAACAGCGAAGTGGATGAAGAAACCATCCTCAAGCTGGAACGCGATGCGTTTATTGATTTCTGGAAACAGGAAAAAACCGTTGCCAGAGTTGACCACATCCTGAAAACCGGCAAACCGCTCAGAAATTAAGAATAGGAGGATACTACCATGAGAGATGCTTATATCGTTACATCCGTCAGAACCCCGGGATGCCGGCGAAGCAAGGGGGGATTCAAAGACACACGGCCGGAAGATCTGCTGTCCTTTATTCTTAACGCAGCCGTTGAGAAAACCCCGAACCTGGAAAAGAAACACGTGGATGACATGATGATCGGCTGTTCATTTCCGGAAGCCGAACAGGGCCTGAATATCGGCCGCATTGCCTCCCAGATCGCCGGATTTCCCCCGGAAGTCTCCGGCGCAACCGTCAACCGGTTCTGCTCATCCGGACTTGAAGCCATTGCCCTGGCGTCCCTGCGGGTCATGTCCGGATGGTCCGATATCGTCATCGGTGGCGGCATCGAATCCATGTCTTATGTACCGATGGGCGGAAATCTTCCCCGGCCTCATCCGGACCACAGCAAGACGCGCGCGGATCTCTATGCGTCCATGGGCATTACCGCGGAAAACGTCGCCAACCGATATAAGGTTTCCCGCCAGGAGCAGGATGAATTCGCTTATCAGTCTCACGTGAAAGCCGGCGAAGCAAAAGCCAAGGGACTGTTTACCGAAATCGTTCCGACGCCCGCAGCGAAATTTGTCAGACAACCGGATGGCACATACAAAAAAGAAACCGTCATCATCTCCGATGATGACGGCATTCGGGATACAACCACGGTGGAAGGACTTGCCAAATTGCGGCCGGTATTTGCGGCCAATGGATCTGTTACGGCGGGGAATTCCTCACAGACCACGGATGGCGCGGCCGCAACCATCATTATGTGTGGCGAAAAAGTCAAAGCCCTGGGTCTTAAACCCATTGCCAAACTCAAATGCTATACCACCGTCGGGTGCGAAGCGGATGAAATGGGCGTTGGACCCCGATATGCTATTCCCAAACTGCTGAAGCTGGCAGGCCTTGACATCAAAGATATCGATCTTTTCGAGATCAATGAAGCCTTTGCTTCCCAGGCCATTTACAGCGTCCGGGAACTGGGCATCGATATGGCCAAGGTCAATATTCACGGCGGCGCCATTGCTCTGGGGCATCCTCTGGGTTGTACCGGTGCCAAGCTCTGCGCCACGCTTCTGGCCAACATGAAACAGCGCGGCGTCAAATACGGTGTCGAATCCATGTGCATCGGCGGCGGCATGGGCGCAGCAGCCTTATTCGAGATGTGCGACTAAAAACAACGGGGGGGTGGATCAAAAAAACGTTTTCACCCCCCCCTTCACGCACACAGCCTTCTACTCTCACACCCCATGCCCGCCCTCTTGACCAAAACGCCTCTGGACACGCTCCATGACGGCCTGAGCTGTTTTTTCCTTCAAAATTTCGCTGAGAAAAATTCGCATTTCTTCAACATTCAAGGATCGGATCGTCTGTTTGGCCAGGGGAATGGCATTTGGATTCATGCTGAATTCCTGAATGCCCAGCCCCAGCAGGATGGGAATATGTAGGGGATCTCCCGCCATTTCCCCGCACATGAACACTCTTTTTCCTTTTGCCCGAGCCGCATCCACGGTCTGCAGAAGCAGGCGAAGAATCGCCGGATGTAGCGGATTGAAAAGATAGGCCACCTGACGGTTTCCCCGATCAATGGCCAGTGAAAACTGAATCAGGTCATTGGTGCCGATGCTGAAAAAATCAACGGCATCCGCCAGAATATCGGACAGGATTACCGCCGAAGGGACTTCGATCATGATTCCGATTTCGATGTCGCGATTATGAGCAATTCCCTCTTCCTTCAACTCATCCGATACCGTATGGAGCATCGCTTTGGCTTCCTGGATTTCTTCAAAACCGGATATCATGGGAAATAAAATGCGAACATTCCCATAAGCTGCAGCCCTTAAAATGGCCCGAAGCTGAGTCTTAAAGACATTCGGATGTTTGAGGCAATACCGAATGGCCCGAAGCCCCAGCGCCGGATTGTCCTCAACGCTTTCTATGGGCCGGTCCAAAGCCTTGTCCCCGTTGATATCCAGAGTGCGGATAGTGACCGGCCTTGGCGCCATGACTTCCACAACGTCTTTGTACTTGTCATAGAGTTCGGTCTCGCCGGGATAATCCGGCCGACCCAGGTATTGAAATTCGGTCCGGTAAAGGCCGATGCCGTCTCCTCCGTGATCCAGCACGGAAACGATCTCTTCCGGAAGCTCAATATTGCCCATCACCATAAACCGGTGGCCGTCAAGAGTCACCGCATCCAGATGGCTCTGCCGGTCAAGAGCCGCCATGCGAAATTCATACTCAATCCGGCGTTCTTCATACGTAACGAGAGTTTGCTCGGAAGGATGAATGATGACATTGCCGGAAATACCATCCACAATGATCAGATCACCATTACAAATGGATTTTGTCGCATGATCCAGTCCGGACACCGCCGGAATTCCAAGGGTCCTGGCGATAATACTGGTATGTGATGTTCCGCCGCCCTTGTCCGTGATGAACCCCTTGACTCGTTCCAATTGAATCTGGCTGGTTTGCGCCGGGGATAAATCCGCGGCTACCAGCACCGCCCGCTTATCAATCGTGGCAATATTGATTTTTTCAGATCCCACCAAATTAATCAGAATTCTGTCCGATACATGGCCGATGTCAATGGCCCGTTCCTTCAAATATGGATCGGACATATTCAGGAACATGGCTTTCAAGGAAGAAACCACTTTTTTCAGCGCCCATTCGGCATTGATAAAATCCGTTTCTATGGTTTCAATGATTTTTCCGTAAAGCAGTTTATCTTTCAGCAGGATTACATGGGTTTCAAGAATATCGACATGATCCTTGATTGCATCGGGAGTATTCTCAATGATGGTGCGAAGTTCGTTTTTGGCCCTTTTAACCGCCAGTTTGAATCGCTTGATCTCCGAATGAACATGGAGCTGAGAAATATGATATTTTTCGACAATATCGACCCCTTCCACATCAACCAGGTATGCTTTTCCGATGCAGATACCCGGAGAAACACCAATACCGGTAAGAATGATTTCCCGAAGGTCACTATCTGTCATGGCTAATTCTCTCCGAAACCACTTTCAGCCAGGGCTGCAATCGCATTCAATGTCTCAACGTCCTGAGTATTTTCAACAGCAAACCGGATTGGGGATCCTTTGGGACAATACAGGGAAAGGATATCAATGATGCTTTTGGCGTCGACCATTTCCCCATCGCTGATCATCCAGACTCTGGAAACGGCCTTTGCTGCAAGCATGGCAATCTGAGCCGCAGGCCTGGCGTGAAGTCCCAGTGCATTGACAAGTGTGATATCCCTTAAAATCATAGCATTTTCTGTCATAACCAATCTACTTTTCCCGAGCGGCCGCCCTTCCATAATATCGGCTGAATCTCTCTTTATTTATTACGTGTCACATTCAGGTAACGATTTATCAACAATAGCAATATTTGTCAATCTGCGCCAACCTGTTCAACTGCCCCATCCGTTATTAGCCATTCCTGTTCTTTCCGGGTTGTGACAAACGGCTATTGGTGATATTGATAATAATCATAAATTTTATAGCGTATTCGATGCTTCAGAGGCAACATCTAAACAGACTGTACCCATGAAGGAATTGATAAAGAGGAGCTGACGGACACCATCGAGGGATAATGACGAACTCCAATAACATCAACACGCAACAATTAATTCTGGCGGGATTCAGCGGAGTGTTGCTAACCGCATCATTTCCAAGCATCGGACTGCCATGGATAGCCTGGATTGCCCTGGTTCCGCTGATGATTTCGCTGAAGGGACAATCTGTTAAAAACGGTTTCCGGCTGGGATTATTGACCGGCGGCGTGCATTATCTGACACTGATTTACTGGCTGGTCCATACCCTGATGACTTTCGGCCACCTGCCATTTTATTTGAGCGTGCCGATTCTTTTACTGCTCGTCGCTTACATGGCGCTTTATCCGGCGATTTTTGCAGCCGCTTTTTCATGGACCCTTACCCAACCCGTGGGTCTTATATCGGTCATGCCGGCAGTATGGGTTGCCCTGGAATATCTCCGTTCGTTTTTTTTATCCGGATTCCCCTGGGAATTCCTAGGATATTCTCAGTACCGTCAGATAACGCTGATTCAGACAGCCGACATCGCCGGCGTTTATGGCATCTCTTTTGTGATCCTTTCGACCAATGTGGCGGGGTTTCTGCTCTGGCAGTATCTTTCAGAAAGGCAGTCCCCGAGCGCCATGCAAAAACGCCGTTCGGCAGCAGGCGGCATTGCCGTTTCGATCCTTCTTTTGATATATGTGCTTGGATATGGCCAGTGGCGCATCAGCTCTCTTGACGCCAAAATAGCCAAGTCTGCTTCCAAGAAAATCGCCATTGTTCAGGGAAATATTGATCAGGCCGTCAAATGGGATCCGGCTTTTCAGATCTCGACAACCGAGAAATACATCGCGCTTTCCAAATCGGCAAAACCATCAGACCCCGACCTGATTGTCTGGCCGGAAACCGCGGCGCCGTTTTATTTTCTCTACAATGCCGGTCCGACGGAAATGGTCATGAAAGGGGTTCGGGAGACCGGAACCAGTTTTTTGATCGGCAGCCCGTCCTTTATCCGGCGGGATGACCATCATGCTGATTTCTTCAACAGTGCCTTTCTGATCGACCCAAACGGGAATGTGACTGGGAAATACGACAAGGTTCACCTCGTGCCGTTTGGCGAATATGTTCCGTTTCAGGAATGGTTTCCGTTTATTGGGAAAATCGTTGAAGAAGTGGGCGATTTTAAGTCCGGCCGAAAAGGCCAGACCCTGATCTGGGGAGAATTTCCCCTGGGAATTCAGATCTGCTATGAAATGATTTTCCCGGATCTATCCAGAGAAATGGCCAGAAATCAGGCGGCATACTTAATTAACATGACAAACGACGCCTGGTATGGTAATACCAGCGCGCCATATCAGCATTTTTCCATGGCTGTTTTCAGGGCTGTTGAAAACCGCAGGTCCTTGATACGCTCCGCCAATACCGGCATCAGCGGGTTTATTGATCCAGTCGGCAGGATTATCGCGTCAACGCCGCTGTTCGAAGAAGCGGTAATCACCCGTTCTCTGCCTGTATTAAAAACGGAGTCCTTTTATACACGATACGGCGATGTTTTTGCCTTAATCTGCATGGCAATCAGCATGCTTTTATTTTTTCTCCGCGCCATCGCCCAAATCAAGAGGGGGGGCGTACGGCCTTTTAGCCGACAATCACAATAAACCACAAAGGAGGCCCACCATGTCTTTGGAAATCAAACAGACCATCAAGGAACTGAATCAAAAATTAGAACCGTTCAAGGGGTATCTTTGACCTGGCTGGCAAGGAAAGACGACTGAAGGAAATCGAGGCCATGATCGCCGGCAAGTCTTTCTGGGACAACCCGGAAAAGACCACGGCCATATTAAAAGAACGCTCCCTGCTGTCCACAAAGGTCAGCGGCCTTAACGCTCTTTACCAGGACCTGGAAGACAGCGAGATCCTGCTGAGTCTGGCGACGGAAGAATCCGACGCGGACGCCCTTGCCGAAGTCGTGCGGCAACTGGCTCAAATTGAAAAACGCATCCAGGATCTATCCCTAAGCCTGATGCTGGATGGCGAAGACGACCTTAATAACGCCATCGTTTCCATTACTGCCGGCGCCGGCGGAACCGAGGCCCAGGACTGGTCCGAAATGCTGTTTCGCATGTACGCCCGGTGGATCGAGCGGAAAAACTTCAAGATGGAGATCGTGGATTACCAGCCCGGTGATGAAGCCGGCCTCAAGGGCGCGACATTTACGGTAACCGGCGAATACGCGTATGGATATCTGAAATCCGAAAACGGCATTCACCGCCTGGTCCGCATCTCGCCGTTTAACGCCAACGGCAAACGTCAGACCTCGTTTTCATCGGTTTTTGTCTATCCAGAGCTGAGCAGCGAAATTGTCGTGGATATCGATGAAAAAGACCTCCGCATCGATGTGTTTCGAGCAAGCGGCGCCGGCGGTCAGCATGTCAATAAGACCAGCAGCGCGGTCCGGATTACCCATCTGCCCTCGGGAATCGTTGTTGCGTGCCAGCAGGAAAGGTCCCAGCACCGCAACAAGGACTTGGCCATGAAAGTGCTGCGGTCCAGGCTCTACCAGCTTGAAAAACAGCGGCAGGACGACAAGCTTCAGGAAATGCATGACACCAAGGATGAAATCGCCTGGGGAAGACAGATCCGATCCTATATCCTTCACCCCTATCAAATGGTCAAGGATCACCGGATTGACCTGGACATCGGCAATGCCCAGGACGTGCTGGACGGATCTCTCGATCCATTTATCGAAGGGGTGCTGATGGCCGGAAAGTCAAGGGGAGTCAAGTAATATGGACCCCCTGGAAGTAATTGCCGCGAACTGTCCGCAAGGCTCAGCCGTCTATGAAATCCTGGTGGCACACGGCAACCTTGTGGCTCAAAAAGCCCTGGCTCTGGCCCGCAACCTCAGCCATCTGAATCCGGACATGGATTTTATCCATGAGGCTGCCATGCTTCACGACATCGGCATTATCATGACCCGCACGCCGGAGTTGGGCTGTACCGGCGCCCTTCCCTATATCTGCCACGGATATTTGGGAAGAGCGATTCTGGAAAAGGCGGGATTGACCCGGCACGGACGGGTCTGCGAACGGCATGTCGGTGTGGGCATCACGATGGAAGACATTCGATCCGGGAAACTGCCCATCCCCCTTCGCGACATGACCCCGCAGACCCTTGAAGAGCAGATCATCTGTTATGCGGATAAATTTTATTCCAAGAACGGCCACCGGCATCCGGTTTTGGAAAAGTCGGCGGAAGAGATCGTCCTTGGCCTTTCCCCCCATGGCCAGGACAAGGTGGACCGCTTTTTATCCTGGCATCGGCAGTTTGAAGCCCCCCCGAACCCAAGATCTTTTCAGAGTTAAAGGGCACTCAACTGATTATTTTCTTTAAAAAGTACACTTTTCAGCCAGGTCATCCCATAGGCAAGCAGCGCCACATCACCGGTTTTAATGGCTTCAAGCGTTTGATCGTCCATTGGATATCGTTTGAGAAATGAGCTTTCCAGAACAAAATCTCGAAACCGATCAATATCATAACTGGCCATGAAAAACAGCTGCTTGGCCTTTTCCGTGAGCTGAATATTCATGGGGAAAGATCGCTTGCGAACCACAAGGTCCGTCCACCCCGCGTTGATTTCGTCATGAACATCCACGCCCTGGTCCCGGCGCCACTCCCGAATGGTCCAGTTCTTGTCCTCTTCAAAGCCCTTGCAATGCGGCTCTTCGATCATGATATAAAAGCCCTCATCGTCGGCGCCTTCCTTGTGGCTGAGAGAGGCGACACCGACCGGATAATACCGGCAGGTGGTGGGTCGGTCCGAATAGACCAGACATCCGTCGTCCCGAACAAACGGACAGGATCTGGATTCATCATCCAGAAGTTTCAACAGAACCAGCGGCAGATCGGTTTTTTCAAGCAGTTGAGGTACCGTATACAGGGCCAGGAACTGGCCCGATGTCAACTCCAGCCGCTTTTTCATAAGAAGGATATCATAGGGCGTCAGGATGATGCTGATGCCTCTGCAGCACCGGGTAAAACAACTGATGTCTTTATGACACCGAAACTTGAACTGACTCTCCAGACCCAGTCGAACCGGTTCAATGCGGGCTTGTTTGTCATGATGATCGCTATTCATATTTCATTTCCTTTCAACAACCTTATTATTTTTCAAATTTATATCGAAGCGGCATTTTAAAGTCAATGTAATCATTCTTGGGCGCCGTAAAAGCCCGATTGTAAATTCCATGGCTTTATGATAAAGTAATTGTTTATTCAGGATAAATATCTTGATAAATGAAGCGGATCCGATTATTAGGCCAAAAGATCTTCCGGCATTTAAGAAATCGACAAAGTCATCACTTGCATGGGGGTGCCCATCGACATCATACCATTAAAAACCGAGATGCAGGCCCGGTCAAACCACCTGAAAAACCAGGGTAAAACCATTGCGTGTGTTCCCACGATGGGTTATCTTCACGAAGGCCATCTGTCTTTGATGCGAATGGCCAGGAGCATGGCCGATACGCTGGTGGTCAGTATTTTTGTGAATCCCACCCAGTTTGGACCCGGCGAAGACCTTGGCGCCTATCCCAGGGACTTTGAACGCGACCAGTCTCTTTGCCGGAAAGTAGGTGCGGATATTCTTTTTTATCCATCCGCGACGGAAATGTACGGCTCCCGATTTCAGACTTTCATTTCCCTTGAACAGCTTCCGTTTCACCTTTGCGGCATATCGAGACCGGTCCATTTCAGAGGAGTTGCAACCATCGTGACCAAGCTGTTCAATATCATCAAACCCCACACGGCCTTATTCGGTCAGAAGGATTATCAGCAGGTCAGGATCATACGACAACTGGTTCAGGATCTGGACCTGGACATTCAGATCATCAGCGGCCCCACTGTCCGGGAATCCGACGGACTTGCCATGAGCTCTCGCAATGCATACCTGAGCACATCCCAAAGGCTATCCGCCCTGACCCTGTATCAGGCGCTTTGCCAGACCCGGAACCATCTTGAGAACGGGTTGACAGACGCTAAAACCCTTATCCAGTCGGCTGCCAGCCTGATCCTGTCTTTTCCTGAAACCACCATCGACTACATTGCCATCTGTGATCCGGATACGCTGGAGGAGATTCAAACCATCGACAGGCCCGCAGTCATGGCGCTTGCCGTAAAAGTGGGGAAAACCCGCCTGATTGACAACATGATGTTATCGCCACAATGACAACCATTTTTTATTCCCCGACGGCCACGTACGGGAACCCAATTGATATGAAACTTTGATATGAAACAAGGAGAACTCATGAGCGAAAAATTCTTTTTTACTTCTGAATCCGTAACCGAAGGACATCCCGATAAGGTTGCGGACGCAGTATCGGATTCCATTCTGGATGCCATCATAGCTCAGGATAAAAATTGCAGAGTCGCCTGCGAAACACTGGTCACAACCGGCCTGGTATTTATTGCCGGAGAAATTTCCACGGCCTGTTATGTGGAAATGCCTGAAATCGCCCGAAACACGATCAAGGAAATCGGCTACCACTCTTCCCAGATGGGCTTTGACTGGAGAACCTGTTCGGTGCTTACCAGCATCGACCACCAGTCTCCGGATATTGCACAGGGAGTCAATACCGGCGAGGGACTGTTCAAGGAACAGGGCGCGGGCGACCAGGGGCTCATGTTCGGTTTTGCCACGGATGAGACACCGGAGCTCATGCCCATGCCCCTGATGTATGCTCACAAACTCTGCCATCGCCTGTCAACGGTCCGTAAAAACGGAAGTCTCGATTTTCTGAGACCGGATGGCAAGTCTCAGGTCACCATCGAATATGAAGACGGCATCCCCAGGCGGGTGGATACCATTGTCATTGCCGCCCAGCACAAAGCCGACGTCACGTATGAAGATCTGAAGGAAGCCATCATCGAGGAAGTCATTCGAAAAGTCATCCCCAGGCACATGATGGATGGGGACACCCGTTATTATATCAATGCCACGGGAAAATTCGTCATCGGCGGTCCCATGGGGGACTGCGGCCTGACCGGACGAAAAATCATTGTCGATACTTACGGCGGACAGGGAAGCCACGGCGGCGGCTGTTTTTCAGGAAAAGATCCCTCCAAGGTGGATCGTAGCGCATCCTATATGGCCCGACACGTGGCCAAGAATATCGTTGCCGCCGGAATCGCCAAAAAATGTGAGATTCAGATTGCTTACGCCATCGGCGTTGCCGAACCCGTATCCATCATGATCGACATGATGGGAACCGGCTTGATTCCCAAGGAACGGGTCAAGGAAATCGTTCTGGAAGTATTTGACCTGAGGCCCGCAGCCATCATCGAGCATCTGGATCTGCTGCGCCCCATCTACAGAAAAACCGCTGCTTACGGCCATTTTGGCAGAACCGAGCCCGAATTTACCTGGGAAAACACTCAGATTTCCAGCGTCCTCAGGGAAAAAGCCGGGATTTGACAAACTATAAGGAGATTAACGTCGTGTTAGATATTGACCTTTCGCTTCCATACAAGGTTGCCGATATGGCGCTTGCGGATTTTGGAAACAAGGAAATGAAGCTGGCTGAAAATGAAATGCCGGGCCTGATGTCTGTCCGTGAAAAATACGGTCCCTCAAAACCCCTCAAGGGGTTAAAAATCATGGGCAGCCTTCACATGACCATTCAAACCGCCATGCTCATTGAGACCCTGAAGATTCTGGGCGCCGATCTTCGCTGGGCCACCTGCAATATTTTTTCAACCCAGGATCATGCCGCGGCAGCCATCGCAAAAAATGGCTCGGCCGCCGTATTTGCCTGGAAAGGCGAATCCCTGGAAGAGTTCTGGTGGTGCACGGAGCAGGCCCTGCTCTGGCCTGACGGAACCGGTCCGGACCTGATTGTGGATGACGGAGGAGATGCCACGCTCTATGTCCACCAGGGCGTGGCGATCGAAAAGAACCCGTCCCTTTTGGATCAAACTTACGACAGCGTGGACATGCAGTGCTTAATGGCCAGAATGAAGGCCAGTCACCTGAAAGATTCAAAAATATGGACAAGAATCGCGGCCAATATCCGCGGGGTTTCCGAAGAGACCACAACCGGCGTTCACCGGCTCTATCATCTTGCCCGAAAAGGCGAGCTGCTGTTTCCGGCATTCAACGTCAATGACTCGGTCACCAAATCCAAATTCGACAACCTCTATGGATGCCGGGAATCCCTGGCAGACGGCATCAAGCGGGCAACCGACATCATGATTGCCGGAAAAGTGGCGGTGATCTGCGGATACGGCGATGTGGGAAAAGGGTGTGCCCAGTCCATGCGGGGATTCGGCGCCAGAGTCATCATCACGGAAATTGATCCGATCTGCGCGCTTCAGGCAGCCATGGAAGGTTTCCAGGTCATGACCATGGAAGAGGCTGCGCCGCTTGGCGATATTTTTGTCACGGCCACAGGCTGCTACCATGTTATTACCGGAAGCCACATGGAAAAGATGAAACATGAGGCCATCATCTGCAACATCGGTCATTTCGACAACGAGATCCAGATGACCTATTTGGAAGGCAATCCCAGGTGCGTCAAAGAGAATATCAAGCCCCAGGTGGACAAATGGACCCTGGAGTCCGGCCAATCCATCTTGATTCTGGCTGAAGGCAGGCTGGTCAATCTGGGATGCGCCACGGGTCACCCCAGTTTTGTCATGAGCAACAGCTTTACCAACCAGTGCATGGCCCAAATTGCCCTGGCAACCCAGAAACATGAATGCCGGGTCTATACCCTGCCCAAGCTCCTGGATGAAGAAGTTGCCAGACTTCACCTGGGAAAACTCGGCGCAAAACTCACCCAACTGACGCCCTTTCAGGCCGATTATCTGGGCGTACCGGCTGAAGGACCGTTTAAGCCGGATCATTACCGATATTGATGCAAGCGGGAAATGGGTCGTAGGTAATGGGCTACAGGCATTCTTTCTTAGCCCTTACCGATGACCCTTTGCCAGGTTTTTATTCTTTGTTATCTTCCAGCAACTCCCGCGCCACCCGAATGTCATATGCCTGCTTCGGGTCAAAATGTTTTTGGGTGTTCATCCGGGATGCCTCCATAATGGCTCTATAAGGCATCCACCCATGGGCTTTCCAGAGTTCGGCATCATCAGCACTCCACAACCTGAAGCAGATGACACCGTCATCATCCTGCACATACATCCTCACGCGTTTGTTATCCGGAAATGGATAATAATATAGTCCGTTTTCATCTTTCATAATAGAGTTTGATTAACTTTCGATCCACCGGTTGTCTGCTGGTTAAGTCGCTTCAAGTCGACCGCCATGCTCGAAATTCACTTCATTTAAACATCTCATTGACTGACAGATTCTTTTGCTTCCTATGGTATTTCAAATTATTAATCAACAAATAACAGGAAACAGGGTATCAATTTCCCTTTTGCAGAGACTTTATAGAATCACTCTGGAGAAACCATCGCCCGCTCCCCCAGATTTCCATACCGGTGATAATTGTCGCAGATGCTCTGTTCCTGAAAATAATGCAGAAGCTCGATCCGGCCTTCCATCAGGACCGGCATGCGGGTGATGTAAAATCCTTTTTCAGCCGCAGCTGCCATAACCGACGACGGCACCCGGTCCGGATGGGCATAGCGAATCCGCTGGATTTTTGTAAGCGTCTGAATCAGATCCCTGTCGGTCTGGCGAACCACTCGCGCGTCTCGGAGAAGGGCCCGGCCTTCCTTTGAGCCCAAAAACGCCGTGGTCGTATTGACAAGACCCGGCGAAATGCTGACAAGCAGCGAGCAGCCCGAAATCCGAACCGCAGCGATCCTGGCCAGAGTGTCAAAAAGCGAGTCATCACCATGCACGCGAACCGCAACGGTGCCCACCGGCAGATACCGTACGATATTGTCCTGCCCTCTTAAGTGAAAGTAATCCTTTTCTTCCCTGAAATCCTGTTCCGCCCGATACAGATAACTCTGAATGGCCCGGATGGTTTTTAAGATATCAGCTTCAACTCCTGGGAAATGATTTCCATCCAGCCTGATCCGCCATCTCCGGGAAAGCCGCAGGATTTCCGAATCTTTCTGAATCGCGCCAATCGGGGGCAGGCCGGTTTCTTCAAAGCTCATGAACTGACTCACATAATTGGGGCCTCCGGCCTTGAGTCCCGATCCCAGCGCGGATTTTCTCATGCCGCCGAATGGCTGCCGCAGCACTACGGCTCCGGTGGTTCCCCGGTTGATATAAAGATTGCCGGCCTTTATCCGGCTTTTCCACAGTACCTGCTCCCGTTTATCGAGGCTTTCAATCCCGGACGTCAGGCCGTAACCGGTCTGATTGACCAGATCAATGGCTTCCTCCAGATTTTGTGCGCACATGACCCCAAGAACCGGCCCGAAAAACTCAGTCAGATGGGTATAGCTTCCAGGCTTGACGCCCCATTTGATTCCAGGAGTCCACATATGCGGATTGGAGCTGATATTCTCGGGTTCCAGAACCCAGGATTCGCCGGGTTCCAGTTTTGTGAGCGCTGATTTCAGGTCTCCGGAAGGCGGCTGGATCAAGGGACCCATCCGGTTTTCGAACGCCCAGGCAGAGCCCACCGAAAAACTTCCGGCCGCATCCACGAGTTGTTTTTTAAAAATCGGATCTTCATAGACTTCTTTTTCAAGGACGAGCAGAGAGGTTGCCGAGCATTTCTGGCCGCAGTGGCCGAACGCCGACTGAATGACGTTTTTGATGGCCTGATCCCGGTCGCTCATAGCAGTGACGATCGTGGCATTTTTTCCGCCGGTCTCGGCAGCCAGAAAGACAGCGGGTCGTTCTTTTAAGATCCGCATGCCGGTATCGGTGCCGCCGGTCAAAATGATAAAATCCACATCCGGGTGATGCGTCAGTTTCGCGCCGGTTGTCGATCCCGCGCAGGGAATAAACTGGAGAACGTTTCTGGAGACCCCGGCTCTCCAGAAACACTGGCAAAGCTCCCACGCCACCAGAACCGCAACTGAAGCCGGCTTAAAAATGACGGTGTTGCCAGCGGACAGGGCTGCCAGTATCCCGCCGCAGGGAATGGCAATGGGAAAATTCCAGGGAGAAATCACCAGTCCCACGCCTTTGCCCGCGCAGCGGACATGCCGCATGTCATCAAAGGCCTTGGCCGAGTGCGGGTAATATTCCGCAAAGTCGATGGCTTCGGAGACCTCGACATCTCCTTCCGAAAATACTTTTCCGGTATTGGCCGCGGCTGCGCCGATCAGATCCGCCCTTGCCATGCGAAGTTCCCTGGCCACGCAAGACAGGATTTCATGCCGCTCGGCCAGGGATTTTTTCCGCCAGCCGTCGGGATCTGCCTTGGCAACCGATACCGCCATCTCAATATCTCTGTCATCCGCCAGGGCATAACGGGCAATCAGGGGCTTGGCGCCGGATTCCCCGATCCGTGATATATCCAGGCATTCCCCCAGAGGCCTGCCTTCCAGAATCTCGCCTCCGCCGGCAACCACGGGAATCATGAGCGGGCTGCTGCCCGGGGCTTTTTGCCACTTGTCCCGAATGGCTTGGGCCCAGATCCGGCTGGGTTCAAGGGCCCAGTCCGTGTCGGCTTCATTGGTGAATTCGTTCGAATAAAAAGTGCCTGCACCAAGAAATCTTTTGGCCGGAAATGCTTCTGTTAAGCGGTTCTGGGAACGCCTCGGGGCGTTGGGAACTATTTTGCGGTCGTGATAGGATTTGACAAACTGGTCCTTTAAAAAATCCCAGGCTTTGGAATCGGTTTTCAGGTTGAACGAGTGCCGGAGAAAATTTTCTTCCGCGGTATTCTCGTCGAGCCTTCGAATCAGGTAGGCGATGGCATTGATGAACTGATCCCGGGTTGCCACCGGCGCATACAGCAGCATATCACCTGTGAACTCCTGAATAGCGCGTCGTACATGGTCTGCCATGCCTTCGAGCATCTCATAACTGATGTAATCGCTCACCCCGAAGTGTTTTCCCAGAATAGCGGCATAGGCCAGCTCAAACAGGTTATGTGAGGCGATCCCCAGATGAACGGCATGAATGTTTTTCGGAATCATGCCGTAGTCCACCATGCGCTTGTAGTTGGCATCCACATCCAGCTTGTTGTCATACGGGGCCAGGGGCCAGTTGTGGAGGCTCGATTCAACCAGCTCCATTTCCATATTGGCACCTTTGACGATCCGGATCTTGATGGGAGCGCCGCCGTCAGCCACCCGCTTTTTGGCCCATTCGGTCAGCGCAATCTGGATGTCGCAGGAATCCGGCAGATAGGCCTGAAGAACGATTCCGGCGGAATGCAGCTTGAACTCCGGTTCATCGAGGGTCTGCGTAAACGCCGCGCGCGTGATATCCAGATCCCGGTATTCTTCCATGTCCAGATTCACGAATTTGGGCGTCCGGACGCCGTTTCGGCGGGTGAAGCAGTGGTTTTGGGCCGTGCGGTAAAGCCGGGACAGACGTTCCTTCAGGATTTTTACCGTGTGTTCAAACGCCAGGGAAGAAATCTGGGAATAGATGGTTGAAATCTTGACCGAAATATATTCGATTTCCGGATTCCGAAGATCTTCCAGATACGTTTTCAGGCGATCGGCAGCCTCTTCCTCGCCCAGAACCGCTTCCCCGAGATGATTGAGATTCATGCGAACGCCTTCGGCACTGCGCATCTGAAGGTGACGATGCAACGCCTCGGCTTCTCCGGCAATGATGGAGCGGCGGCTGTCCGAGCGCATTTTTTCGATGATTCGGGGGACGGATATGGCCGGAACGTGCCTTCCCACGCCGAGGAAGAGGCGCATCAGAAGCTTTTCCGTGAACCTGAAGAACTCGGGGATGCCATGGGTCCGCATCAGCTCGTTTATCTGATCCGCCACGCGGTCATAACTGCCGGAACGAAAGCCCTGATCCATCATTTTGGTCAGGATCACCTTGTCCAGGGGGCTGTTTAACAGGCGCATCATCATTTCCTGAATGGTGCGTTCTTCCGGGCTTAATAGCTCATTGGCCCGTTTCTGCCAGGATTCGGCCAGGGCAATGGCTTCCTGAGAGAGAGTATCGACAATATCGGGTTTCATCAGAGGGGTCCTCCGCTGGTTTGGTGCTGTTTCTTCTGAATCATGTACTGATTGAACCGCCGGACGTGGCGCTGCGCCAGCTTGCGGGCCTTTTGCGCATCGCCGTTTTCAACCGCCTGGACAATATCGCAGAGGTCGCTGTAGTTTTCTTCATTCACATGGGGTTCGCGGGGAAGAAAGTTTTCAAAATACGGATGGATATTTTCATGCAGGGTCTGAAGAATAGATGTATACATGGGGTTTTGAGATATCCGTGCCAGCGCCTGATGCAGATGCTCATCCACCCGGATAAAGGCGTCCTGATGGCTGATGCCGTTTTCCTTGTACTGGCGGGCTTCCTCCAGAAGGAGCCGGAGCTGCCGGATATCCGAAGTAGTTGCCCGTTCTGCTGCCAGGGCCACCACATTTCCTTCCACTCCTTCCCTGAATTCAGCGAGGTGCTCCAGGGAAACCTGCTGAAACCGAATCAAGAGGGCCAAGTTCTCGCTGATTTTCTCCGTGGTCAGGCCCTTGATCATGGCCCCCCCGTTTGTTCCCAGCCGGATTTCAATCAGCCCTTTTTGTTCTAGAACCCTGAGGGCTTCCCGAAGCGTTCCCCGGCTGGTTTCGAATCTTTCCATCAGATCCCTTTCAGGCGGCAGGGTGTCTCCGATATTCAGTTTGCCATCCAGAATGGCTTCTTCAATCTGATCCACGACATCCTGATAAATACGGTTTTTCCGGGCTTTTTGAAACATGGGTCGAGAACTTTCCGTTTTATATTGATTAGTATCATTATAATGGTTAGACCATTAATAACCGATAGAGGCAGTTTCAGTCAAGAACAAAACAAGCAGCGCGGGTTTTCAGGGAGCGAGATTAATGAGATGAAGGAATTTCAGGCACCAGTAGCCCATCAATGCCGTTACCGGCAGCGTCAGCACCCATGCCCAGACCATCCGCTCGACAATCCCCCATTTCACGGCGCTGAATCGTTTGGTTGCCCCAACGCCCAT
>CAIVVZ010000253.1 GCA_903909505.1 uncultured Desulfobacteraceae bacterium | reverse complement strand
CGCGGACGGCATCGAAGTGACGGAAACGGATCTTGGGGAATACATCGTGCAACTGGCGGCGGAACATCCTTCCCATATCATTGCGCCGGCCATTCATAAAACACGAAACGAAATCGGCACCCTCTTTGCCGAAAAACTGGGTATCCCTTACAACAATGATCCGCCGACACTGACATGGGCCGCCAGAAAAGCCCTTCGGGAGAAATTTCTGGCAGCGGACATGGGCATTACCGGCTGCAACCTGGCCTGCGCCGAAACCGGCCATATTGCCATTCTTTCCAATGAAGGCAATATCCGCATGGTCACCACGCTTCCCAACGTCCATGTGGCCATCATGGGCATGGAACGCGTGGCCGCCACTCTGGAAGATCACGATGTTCTCCTGAGGCTGCTTTCCAGGGGGGCGGCGGGGCAGAAGATGGCCGGCTATGTCAGCCACATCAGCGGCCCCCGGCAGCCCGGTCATTCTGACGGTTCTGAAAACTATTATCTGATCATACTGGATAATGGTCGCAGCCGGATTCTGGCGGACGAAAGATTCCGGGAAATCCTCTGCTGCATCCGCTGCGGGGCCTGTCTCAATGTCTGCCCGGTATATGCTAAAATCGGCGGACATGCCTATGGATCGACTTATTGCGGTCCGGTTGGCGCGGTGGTGACTCCGCTTTTGACCGGTGTCAACCGCTCCAGGGATCTGTGTCTGGGAGAAACCCTCTGCGGGGCCTGCCGGGAGGCCTGCCCGGTTCACATCGATATTCCCCGGATGCTTCTGGAATTACGGTCCATGCTGGCCGACGGGGATGCTTCCTGGCAGGTGCGGCGAAACAGCCTTCTGGAAAAAGCGGGATGGATGATCTGGTCCTGGATGATGCAGGATCGCAGACGCTATGAACTGGGGGCCAGATTGATGAAACGGATTTTTCCATGAACCCTGAGCATATTTCCAATCAGTCGACTTTTCTCCGAAAGATCCGGACGGCCCTGGGGCAACCGGCGGCGCACGGCAGGAATTTTCACGATCTGTTTTCCGGCGCGCGAATCGAATCCTCTGTCCTGCTGAACAGGATTAAAAGCCGATCCGCAGTGGACAGAAAGCTGCTGCTGGATCGCCTGATTCACGAAGGAAGCCCTCTGAATCTAAAGGTGGTTTCCGTGCCGACTGTGGCAGACACGGCACAGGCCATTGCCGAACTGGCGCGGGATCGCTCGCCGGAATGGAGCGATGCCAGAAGTCTGGTTGCCTGGCGGCATCCGCTGATTGACAGTCTGAATCTTTCGGAGCGCTTAAAAAGCCAGGGTATTCCGGTTTATGTGCCGGACCCGGACCTTGCCGATCCCGGCCTGTTTCGCCTCCGGGCGCAAACCGCGCTGATCGGCGTGACTTCCGCGGACTACTGTATCGCCGAATCCGCAAGCCTGGTGCTGAAAACCCGTTCTGGGCAGCCCAGAATGGTTTCGCTGTTGCCGTCGATTCATGTTGCCGTGATTACCGAAGACCGGATGATAGAAAGTCTAAAGGAATGCTATGCCCTGGTGAACTGGGGTCCGGATGCTGAAAAGGAAGGCCTGACCTGTTGCATGACATTGATCTCCGGACCCAGCAAAACCGCGGACATCGAGGCGGTCATGGTTCACGGGGCGCACGGCCCCCGGGAAATGATCATCTATGTGATCAGCGGTGCATAGCGTTCATTGAAAAGCGAAAAGATAAAAAACACCATGCCGAATTCCTGTGATCTTACCATCATCATTGTCAATTATAACACCCGGGATTATCTGGCCCGCTGCCTGGAATCCCTTGCCGGGATTTCAAGTATTTCCGCCGAAATCATCGTTGTGGATAATGCTTCAGGGGATTTGAGCGTGGAAATGGTCGGACAGCACTTTCCGGAAGCCATCGTTATAGCAAACGCAGAAAACCGGGGATTTGCAAAGGCCAATAACCAGGCGATTGCCATCAGCCAGGGCCGATACTTCTATTTTTTGAATCCGGATGCGGAAGTTCGCAAGGGCTCGATAGAAGCCATGATTTCCCATATGGAGAGGCATCCGGATGTCGGGCTTGCCGGAACCCGCCTGGTAAATCCGGATGGATCCGACCAGTCTTCGGTTGAAAGTCGATATCCCGGCCAGAAACATGCCGAAAAAGAAATGGCTGGACTCAAAGGGGACATTGCCTGGGTGCTGGGGGCCAGTATGATTGCCAGACGGATGGCTATCGTGAATGTCGGCGGCTTTAACGAAGATTTTTTTCTGTACGGCGAAGAGCAGGATCTGTGTCTGAGGCTGAGAAGGGCGGGGTGGGTGATCGGATATATTCCGGATGCGGTAGTTCTCCACTGGGGAGGGAAAAGTGAACGGGATTATTTGCCTGCCGATGTCTGGGAGAAAAAATTTCGGGCAGAGCTGACTTTTTATCGCAGTCACTATTCCATCAGGGCGGTTCGGCGAATTTGCCTGGAGAATCTGATTCAGTCAGTGTGGCGAATTGTTTCACTCAATTTGACCCTTCCGTTTTATGCGGAAAAAACCCTTCTGAATCACAAATTGGATAAATATCGGGTTGCCTTCAGGGTTGTTCTCCAGACCCAGCAAAACCGCGGACATCGAGGCTGTCATGGTTCACGGGGTGCACGGCCCCCGGGAGATGACCATCTACTTGATTGCTGGTAATCAGTTATAATTAATTGATATTGCAGCTAAAAAGTATTAACTCGTAACGCGGGTTACTGCAAAATTCGGCGGAATGTGATAATTGCTATGTAGCAGATAGCGTTAATATTAATCTTGACACAGATTTTATTTGAGAACAAAAAATGAACATTTTGATTTTCGGAAACTGCATAACAGAACGATGTATGCAATATCGAAAAAACCAAGACTATCTTAGCGTTTCAGGACGTAAAAAAGTATTGGCCTTATCAAAAACAATTGAGGGGCTGGGGCATGCAGTTGATATTTGCTCGATATCTTATTCAAAACATACGCATTCAGTATTTATCGAACAACTCTCAAAAAAAAGCCGTTTAATACATGCGCCAACTATCGGATTGAAGGGCAAGCTCAGTTTTTTTAAACGAACAATCGGTACGATTTTTAATATATTTTGGCTCATTTTACATTTCAGAAGTTACGATGCCATTATTTTTTGGAATTATCATATCGAGTTCAGCCTTCCCGCCTTAATGGGTAAATGGCTATTCGGAATTAAGGCGATAATGGACTACGAAG
This sequence comes from uncultured Desulfobacteraceae bacterium, assembly GCA_903909505.1. Lineage (GTDB taxonomy): Bacteria > Desulfobacterota > Desulfobacteria > Desulfobacterales > Desulfatirhabdiaceae > RAAP-1. Next base: position 7,954 of record CAIVVZ010000253.1, on the reverse strand, counting down.
ATGGGCTATTTCTGGACAAAGGCTATCGGGGAGCTTTTTACCGTTTCTGGGAGAAAACGGTTTACCATCATTCTTCTGGATTTATTCTGGTAAATGAACGACTAAGATTTCGGCTGAAACAACATATATCAACAGAGAAACCATCCGTTACCGTTCATGGATTTGTGGATGGCGATTTGTTGAAAAGGTATAAAAACTTAGAAAAAGGTACTGTTAAGCGAATCGTCTTTTCTGGAAATTTCTCTACCGGATTTGGATTTCAGGAATTGCTCGGATATGTGGATTATTTACCCGATGATATTCTATTTGATATTACGGGAAAAGCCTCGAAAAAAGAAGAAAACGAATTAAAAAATCATATCGAACACCGCATCAATATTCATTATCATGGATTTGTGGATGACAATAAATTTTCGGAAATAGTAGAAAAAGCCGATGCATTTGTCCTGTTGAATGACCCCATGTCTCCTTATAATCAAACAAATTTTCCGTCGAAATTTTTTGATTATCTGTCTCGAAACAAATTTATCCTGACCACTCACAATTCTTTGCTAACGCCATATCGTCATTTGAAAAATGTTGTTATTATAAATAAATTCCCTTACAGTATCAAACAGTTGCATGAAATGACCGAAGACCGTCAGACGGATTGTCAGCAAGTCAAGGCGTTGGAACTGGATACTGTCAAGCGGTTGAATAGATTTTTTAAACTGCTTAACATTTGCGATAACAACAAGGCAAGCGGATAGCCCGACCGGGCTATCCGCTAAAATTTCTACCATATGCTTAAAGCCATGGAAGAAGTCCGGGAATAAATTGGTTATTAAAAAATGGTATAAATGAAAGGCGAGATGGCGGATGTCTGTGCGAAGATGATAAGAACGCTCAGCAGAAACAGGATGATGAGAATCGGCGCCAGCCAGAAGCGCTTGCGTACTTTCAAAAAAAACCAGAGTTCTTTGATGGTCGAGGTCTTGGACATGCTCTACTCCTATTTTAGAACTGCTGCAGGTAACGTTGTTTCTCCCACTCAACCGCAGAACGGCGACGCCAGTAACTTTTCGCCGTCCGGTCAGCCTTTCGACCCAGATGATCCCTGCCTATCACCTTGAGGGCCACCGCAACCGGCGTGAACACGGCAAAGAAGACGATCGTCAGGACGACCGTTGTCACAACGGTACCGATCACATGGGCAACCTTCATCCATCCCCTGTACCCGGGCCTGAGCGCCTGCCAGTTGAGCGCGGTGACGCTCGTAAAAATAACGCTGCATAGCAAAAAAACGGCCTGCACCGGCTGTACCCCATGTTTCAGAAATCCGGCGATTCCGAAGATCGCGGCAACGACCCCGAGCCCGTAACCAAAAACCAATAGATTCTTTTTTTCCTTGTCCATTTCAATCCAAATCCTGCGAGATTTGTTCCTTTTTATACTGATCCCGGTTCGGTTGCTTCTCTTTATCGAGCACAAAATCCCCCAGAACCAGATAGTCCATGTTCGTACACATGAAACAGCGGTAGGCATCCTCAAGCGTGCAGACGATCGGCTCGCCGCGGATGTTGAATGACGTGTTGATGATGACCGGGCATCCGGTCTTGCGGTAGAATGCGTCAATGGTCTTGTAGTAAAAACTGTTGCGCACAGGGTCGACCGTCTGGACGCGGGCCGAGTAGTCCACGTGTGTGATTGCCGGCACCGTCGAGCGTCTGACCTTGAGCTGCGCGATTCCCTTGAGGCCCGTCCGGCGCGAGGCCGGATCGATCTGCTTCTCCTGCACCGGCCCGACCATGAGCATGTACGGGCTCTCGTAAGGCAGATCCACGAAATCGCGGCTCTTGTCCGCCAGCATGCTCGGCGCGAAAGGGCGGAACGATTCGCGGAACTTGATGCGCACGTTCATCTCCTCCTGCAACACTGTCGAACGCGCATCGCCGATGATGCTGCGGGCCCCGAGCGCGCGTGGGCCGAACTCCATCCGTCCCTGGACGTAGCCGATGACTTTTTCGGAAGCGATCAGGTCCGCAACCCTGGCATGGATATCGTCACCCTCCAGGTGTTCGTACGGCGCGGCACTTTCCTTGAGGAAAGCCTCAATCTCTTCGCCCGAATACCCGGGCCCCAGGTAGGAGCCCCGCTGCAGGTCATGCTGACCATCGACGTTCCGCGGGTTGTCCAAATATTGATACCAGACAAAAAGCGCCGCGCCCAGCGCCCCACCCGCATCACCGGCCGCCGGCTGAATCCAGATCCGCTCAAAGATCCCTTCCCGGGCGATCTTGCCGTTCCCGACGCAGTTGAGCGCAACACCGCCGGCAAGGCACAGTCGGGTCTTGCCCGTGACCTTACGCACGTGGCGGGCGGTCTTGAGCATGATCTCTTCCGTGACCTCCTGGATCGACCTGGCCATATCCATGTCGAACTGGGACAGCCCGGTTTCGGGCTTGCGCGGGCCGCGCCCGAACAGGCGGTGGAACTTTCCGCTCGTCATCGTAAGCCCGACACAGTAATTGAAATAGGACATGTCCAGCCAGAACGAGCCGTCATCCTTGATATCAACGAGCTTTTCGCGGATAAGATCCGCGTATTTCGGCTCGCCGTAAGGCGCCAGTCCCATCAGCTTGTACTCTCCGGAATTCACGCGAAACCCGCAGTAATACGTGAATGCGGAATACAGCAGCCCCAGCGAATGCGGGAAATGGATCTCGGATTGCAGCCTTATCCGGTTGCCTTCGCCGACCCCAAAACTCGTCGTGGTCCACTCGCCGACACCGTCCATGGTCAGGAACGCAGCATCCGAAAATGGCGACGGGAAGAACGCAGATGCGGCATGCGACTCGTGATGTTCCGTGAAAATGATCCCGCCGTCCCAGTCGAGCGCCTCCATCAGCGTATCCTTGAGGAAGACCTTCTCCTTGAGCCAGACCGGCATGGATTTCAAAAAAGACAACAGCCCGAAGGGTGCGTAACTGAGGTAGGTCAGGAGCAGACGTTCGAGCTTGAGGAAAGGCTTGTCGTAAAATGCGACATGCGTCACGTCCTGGATCGTGATGCCGGCTTCCTTAAGGCAGTACGCCACCGCGTGCTTCGGGAACCCGGCGTCGTGCTTCTTGCGCGTGAACCGCTCCTCCTGGGCCGCCGCAATGATGACGCCGTCTTTGACCAGCGCGGCGGCGCTGTCATGGTAGTAAGCGGAAATTCCGAGAATGCAGGTCGGTGTCTTGTGTTTGTCAGCCATTTGTGTTCTCCTGGCGCTTCCCCGGGCCCGGAAGGCTCCGCGCAAGCTGTTCAGACAGGACATCCTGCCGAGCCAGCGATATAAGAGTCCGGATATTCCGCTCATACGGCTTAAGCCCTGGGAAACGGTCTATGACGATTTCCACGGGAGCCTTCTGATACCAGATGCTGCGGAGCATTTTAATATAATACCACTCCTTACGGTAATTCATCAACTCCAACAAACTATTCACGTCGCCCGGTCAGATCAAACCTTAAGAGTCAGCTATTATTATTCGATGGGTGCTTTCTCTAGTTGGAGTTCTTTAGCGATAATTTGAGCGATTTTAGTCCCCATTACTTTATTTGCCTGCTGATTAACGTGCACGGTATCACTGTATATTTCTTTCCCGAGAACGTCAAATTCTGATGAAACATCAAAAATATATTTTATCGAACTGATCTTATTCTTTATATTTTGATGTGCTGATAAAAGTTCTTTTGGTACTTGGTACGGTTGATAAAATGCAAAGAATCTTGTTTTTCCAAATCGTTGTGATTCAATTATACTTGCAACACTATTGGCTAACCTCAAGGTTTCAAAATATTTTTCAATCATCCGATTATTCCAACCATCAGAAAACGGTTGTTGTTCCTTTCTTAGCTTTTCATAACCAGTAAATACTCCTATTCTTTTGTCTATTTCCCCAATGATCGCAGAGTTTTCTAACAATAATTTACACAATGCACTAGTTTCTGCGCGGTAAAAGTAATTAAAAGGATAACCTGGTCTAGGGTCCCAGGAAGCATTTTGAAGCGTTTCATTATGACCGCCATAGAAAATAATTATATCAGGCTTAAACTGAGGAAGAAACTCTATGATCCCATGTAGATGTTGGCGATGATTAGAACTTACAACAGAATAATTCGCCACGAATACACTTTGACCCGTTAACTTTTCAAGTTCTTCATTGACGATGTTTGGAATTGGTGGATCCCCATAATAGCCGGTTGACCCTCCAAAAAAGGCGACCTTAAGATCATTTTGCTTTGATTCCTTAAACGAAGGGCCACGAAATCCATATTCATTATGATCCTTTGTGTCAGGCTTGCCAGTGAATTCCACATAGGGAGATGGGTACCGTTCAATATTTTCTTGTCGGTAATGCCTCGGATAACCAAATCCGAGAAGTTTATTGAAAACAAGAACATCAAACACAATAATAATGAGGACAAGATAGAGAATATAGTTAACGATCGAAATCGCCTTGCTTAAGTTCTGCCTTTTAATAATCACACCAATCTCCTTGAGAAAGCTACCGTTCCGGATGAGGAGCGCGCAGGGTTTCACTCAAAATCTCCCCGGTCCTTTCTGTGTGGTAACCGCCGAGTTTTTCAACGCGTTGTTTGAAATCCGGCGTGCGAATCGTTGTCAGCAGGCGCTGGATGTTTTGCGTATCGAAGAAACGTTCGGGGATGATCAAGTCATATTGTTCGGTGACGACCGGTATAAAATCAAGATTCAGGGCTCTGGCAGCCGCAAAAATCCCCAGGCCCATATCCGCCGTTCCCCCTAGCACCGCCGCGGCAACGGACATATGGGTAAATTCATCGATTTCATAGCCGTTGATGTCCTTGGGATTCAGGTTCAATTGCTTCAGGCGGTAATCCAGAAGAATTCGCGTTCCGGATCCGCTCTGCCGGTTCACGAAACGAATGTCTTTTCGAACCAGATCCTCAACGCCCCTGATGCCTTTGGGATTGCCGCGGGATATCATGAACCCCTGGTCCCTGAATACCAGTTGGACCCGTTTGACCGGAATATCCGGCAGGAATTTTCGAATATCGGAAAGGTTATAAGACCCGTCTTCCGTATTCAAAAGGTGAGAGCCTGCCAGGTGGCAGACCCCTCTTTTGATGGCCATCAGCCCTCCCATGCTGCCCACATGGCTGGAGGAAAGAGTTAAGCCGGGATGATGGTAGCTGATCAGATCCGCCAGCACATCCAGGGTATTGTCGTGACTGCCGACAACGACGATGGTATTTTTGATGGACGCAAGGGGCCGGAGCAGCTCTGCCCGGACCGGTTCGTTTTCCTTGATGCCTTCAATGTGATTGGGAATGCGGATGATGCCGTCGGCCTGGGTGAGGGTGGTGATGCATCCGGCACCCCGGGGAAGCGGAATGGCGACAATCCGCTCATCGACTTTCCCCAGCTTGACGCGGAGAAATTCTTCAATCCCCAGTTTTGATGGGATTTTTCGAATGGGCTCAACCAAAACCGTGGGGCGTTGAAGCTCGGGTTGCCCGATCATCGTGCTGATCAAGGGCCCGACGAGTTGCTCATACGCCACGATGGCCGATACCGGATATCCGGGAATGCCGAACACGGGTTTTTGATTGACGATTCCCATGATCAGGGGCTTTCCCGGCATGACGGTAATGCCATGAACCAGTACCTCTCCGATATTTTGAATCACAGCCCGGCTGTAATCTTCGGAGCCGGCGGATGAGCCGCCCACGGTTAGAATGATATCGGCATCGTTCTGGCAGGCCTGCCGAACGATCTGCGTCATGGTTTCCAGATCATCCCGGATCATTTCATGCCGTTCGTACTGCCCGCCCCAGGCCTCGACAAGCTTACCCAGAACCACGGAATTGGTTTCCAGTACCTGGCCGGGCTTCAGAGTTTCGATTGGTGTTATGCGCCAGTCCACCAGCTCCGATCCGGTGGGAATGATCAGTACTTTTGGTTTTTTTCGCACCGGCACCGAAAAAACCCCTCCGGATAGCAGGGCCCCGATGCTGTATGGCGTGATCCGGTGATTCCGGGGAAACAGCAGCTCGGTTGCCACAATGTCTTCGCCCATCTTGCGGACATGCTGCCAGGGAAAAACCGGGGCTTCAATCCGGACCAGGTTATCGCCGATGACCTGAACGTGTTCGATCATGATGACGGCATTGACATTTTCGGGCAACACATGCCCGGTATTGATGTAAATCGCGTCCGTGCCGATGGTTAGCTGTTTGGGCCTGGACTCGCTGGCCCCAAAAGTATCTTCTGCCTTGACTGCGATGCCGTCCATGGCAGCCGCATGAAAACTGGGGGAAGACAGTTTGGCAAAAACAGCTTCGGCCAGAACCCTTCCCACGGCATCCGGCACGGGCAGGGTTTCCGAGATGGGGGGATCGGCGGGCTGAAAGGTTTTGAACAGAAGTTCCCTGGCTTCTTCCAGGGTTTTCATCTTTAAATAGACATTTCGTTGATGATCCATTTCACTCGCTCCTTAAGATCAATTAAACAGCTCAACTTCAACCGGTTCACCCTGATCCAGGCCTTCAACATTCAGACCGATTTCAATCAGGCCGTCGGCTTTTACCATGGTGTTGATCAGGCCGGATTTTCCGAGGATGGGGTCTGCCACAAGCATTCCATCAACTGTTTTCAGTTTCACCCGGACATAATCCACGCGCCCCTGGGCAGAGGAAAGATTTCGGGAAAGGCGGGCCGGAACCCGGATCGTTTGGCCCGAGAGTCCTTTTACGCCTGAAATACGTTCTATAAACGGTTTGACGATTTTCAGAAACACGATCATGGCTGAAACGACATGGCCGGGAAGTCCCCATAAGGGTTTATTTTGCGACATGGCCAGAATGGTGGGTTTCCCCGGACTGATCGAGATGCCATGAAAGAGAATACGAGGCTGCGGCAGCGCTGAAAGCGCATCAATGGTGACATCGCGAACGCCCACGGAGCTTCCGCCCGAGACCAGCACCATATCGGATTTTTTCAGGGATAGGGAAAGGGTTTGATACAGGCTTTCACTATTGTCCCGGACAATGCCGTAAGAAACCGGAACCGCGCCGCAGGCCTTTACCATGCTGGTCAGGGTGTAGGTGTTGATGTCCCGTATTTTTCCGGGAGACGGACTTTCCGTAATCGGAACCACTTCATCGCCGGTGGATATGATTGCGACAACCGGTTTTCGATAAACCCGCAGGGTGTCTCTGCCAAATGCAGCCAGTAGCCCGATTTCCTGGGCTCGCAGCCGCCGGCCCTCAATCAGAAGGATTTCATCTTTAAAAAAGTCTTCACCCGGTTCGATGACATGCTGTCCCGGGGCCGCGCTTCGGTATACCTCAATTGTTGTTGCATCCAGGGTTTCGGTATGCTCGATCATGACCACGCTGTCCGCGCCATCCGGAAGCATTCCGCCGGTGGAGATCCGGCAGGCTTCTCCGGTGCCGATGGAAAAATCCGGAGTTTCTCCCATGAGCGCTGTTCCCTTGATGGTTAAAAACGCCGGATTGCTCTCGGTTGCCCCGAAAGTAGAGGTTGCACAAACAGTGTAACCATCCATCGTGGCGCGTCTGAAATCCGGCAGGTTTTCCGTTGCCGCTACCGGTTCCGCCAGAACCCTTTCGAAAGCATCCATCAAGGGAACGGTTTCAATTTCCATTTCAGGAAAGACGGATCGGAAGGCCAGTGCCTGCTCGATAGTTACCACATTGAAAAAATCTTTCATTCAAGAGCTCCCGGAAAAGCCGGAGACGGCTTTTCCCTCATATTAAGGTTTTGCTGTAAATCATCCCAACTAGTAACAAGTCGAATCAACCCTGTCAACACGCGAGATGACAGGGTGAGGCTGACCCGACGGTTCCGTTTCTTTATACGTTTATTGTCAACAACACGCTGTGAATCCGTTATCTTGCAATATTTGTATTATTCATTGATTCTTAT
>CAIVVZ010000252.1 GCA_903909505.1 uncultured Desulfobacteraceae bacterium | reverse complement strand
TATCATTTCCCTTAAGTCCCGGTTGGAGGCGGAAACAATCCGCGCGCGAATCGGAGAAACGGATAATCCACCCACGGGTCTCACTTCTTTTTCCTGAAGCGCTCTTAGGAGCTTTGCCTGAAGTTCCGGAGTCAGTTCCGCAACTTCATCCAGAAAAAGCGTTCCCTCACCCGCTTCCACAAACAGGCCTTTCTTGTCACTGTCCGCTCCGGTGAATGCGCCCTTGACATGCCCGAAAAGTTCGGATTCCAGCAGACCCGGCGGCAGAGCCGCGCAGTTGATTGCCAGAAATGGATCGTGGGAATGCGTCGAGCGTCGGTGAATGAACCGGGCCATCACTTCTTTCCCCACGCCGCTTTCCCCCTGAATCAGCACGCTGGATCGGGTGGGGGATACTTTTTTTGCCAGGGTCAGGATCCGGGACATGGCGCTGCTCCGGAAGATAATCTCTTCGTCTGTTTCAATCTGGCGGGTCAGCAGACGCAGGCGGGATATTTCCGCATTCTGTCGGTGCAGGTCTTCACGGGCCTGACGAAGCGCGGCATTTAACTGCGTGAGTTCTTCCTCCAAGGGGTTTATATCGAATCGCTGTTGAATGTCTTCCGCGCTGACCCCCCAATCCGACATGGGCCGCGCCTCAAACTGGCAGTATTCATGACCCTGCGCCCTGCAGGATGTTTCCCTGACCAGCACCTCGCTTCCCAGCACCGCGCTGGCAAAGCCGCTGGAAAGGCTTGCCAAAATATGGCAGATGGGGGTTTCATGCGGTGCAAACTGGGTGAGCCAGTTGACCGATTCAAAGGAATCCCGCCACCTGCCGGTCATTTTCAGCATTTTTTTCCCGGAATCGATTGATACCTCGATAATCTCTTCATGAGCAAGACCCGCCATGGTTCGCAGCACCGCGCCCGCCCTCAGCCATTCTTCCGGAGAATCGAAATCATAGAGCTCGGAAATGGCGGTTGCGCTTCCCAGCCCCGAATCATATCCGAAGCGGGATAAAATGACGGTGGCTTTCTCCATCCCCAGGCTTTGAATCAGATCTTTCTGAAGCCGGGCCAGAGAAGGCATGCCGAACATCACCATCCGGTAATCGCCAAACAGCGGAAATCCTCTGGAGCGATCGATGCCGATGAGTTCCAGTCGTTCAAGGTCGCTGGCGCGCAATGTAACCTCCTTACTCGGGGTTAAGGATTTTGAACTCCATAAATGTTGCGATATTACAATTTGAAACGAAACATATCAATATGAAATGCCATCTCGGACCTGAAAACGATAAGGATTGATATAACTATATGATATTATAAATAATTAAATAAATATATTGTCTGGCACAGCCATTGCAGTAAAGGGAAGTCAACAAGGCGCAGCATCAACACCTTGTTGAGAAACACTGCAAACACAGTGAAGTCAATATGGAAGTCATTGAATAAACCATTAAGCAAAAGGAAGTGGATCATGAGAAAAAGAATCATCTTGTCGGGAATTTTGTCTATCGTTCTGGTTGCCGGAATTGTTTGCTTTTCGGCTGGAGAAAGCAGGGCGGATGATGTTCTGAACTGCTGGAGTGAATCTTATTTTCAAAATCATCCGATGACCGTACAGCAGATGACGGACCAGTACGGCAAACCCGGCAAAACCGTCGATCTGGAAGGCGGCAAACAGGATTGTGTATACCCTAAACTGGGGAAGGATCCGATGCTGGAAAGTACCCGTCATTTTATCGTCAAGGACGGGAAGGTTCTGAAAAGCTTTTTGAAAGACTAACCGCTACTCCCGGTGCCGGACCGGCTCATCCGGCAGAAAGTCTTTTCCGAATTTAACATACCGAAAAGTCGGGCTCTGAAAAATGGTTCCGGCTTTTCGGTGTCAGACTAAAAAATCTTGTCCGGGTTCATCAGCCACTTGGGGTCGATCGTCTCCTTGATCTGGCGCATGAGATGATAGCTCTGGCCGTGTTCGAGTTGCATGAATTTTCGCTTGCCGATGCCCACCCCATGCTCGCCCGTGCAGGTACCCCCCATTTGAACGGCTTTTTCCACGATGGCATGGTTAATGGCTTCCAGCTTTGACCATTCATCCGTATCCGCAGGATCTCCCACGAGCACCACGTGCAGATTGCCGTCGCCCGCGTGTCCGAAAACATAGCCGATGGCGCGGTATTCGTCCACAATCTGCTGTGAAAACACGACGATCCCGGGATAGCGGGAAATCGGAACCGCCGCATCGACGATCAGGGTTTGTTTCTTCGGGTGGGCGCGATGGATGGTTTCCCACGCCTCGTGACGGGCGCGCCACAAGTCTTTGCGGGCGCCCTCTTCGGTTGCGAAGGTAAAACCGACCGCACCGCAGTCCTCGCACACCTCCCTGGCCAGATCGGCTGTTTCCTGGAGAATGTTTTGGCTGATTCCGTGAAACTCACAGAAAAGGGAAGGCTCCTCCGGCAGGCCGAGTTGCTTTTCCCGGTTCATCAACCGGATCAATCCGGGCGGCAAAAGCTCCAGGGCGGCAGGTCCCAGGCCCGATCCGATCATGAGGGCTACGGCCCTGGAGGCGCTTTCCAGATCCTTGAAACGAATGGTTGCGGCCAGAAAATGACTGGGAATACCGATCAGGCGAAGCGTTGCCTCGGTGACGATTCCCAGAGTCCCTTCTGATCCCACAAAAAGCCGCGTCAGGTCATAGCCGGATGAGGATTTTGGCGCCTTGCAGCCCGTGTGGATGACCCCGCCCCGGGGCAACACCACTGTCAGACGCATGACGTAATCCTTGGTCGCTCCGTATTTTACGGTCTGGACTCCGGAGGCGTTGTTGGCGATCATGCCGCCGATGGTGGCATCGGCCCCCGGATCCGGCGGGAAAAAGAGACCATGCTTGCCTGCCTGCCGGTTCAGCTCCTTGCGCAGGACGCCGGGTTCCACATCGGCCTGAAGATCATCAGGGCGGATGCTCAGGATGCGGTTCATGAGGGTCAGATCCACCACGAGTCCGCCCTGGGTGGGCACGGGATTGCCTTCGGTGCTGGTGCCGGCTCCCCAGGGGGTGACAGGGACATCGTTGGCGTATGCCCACGTTAAAATGCGGGATACCTCATCGGTTGTGAGCGGCCAGATGATTCCGGCGGGAAGCGTTCCCTCATGGAAGGAGATGTCGTGGCGGTGAAGCTCACGGTTGGACTGTCCGGTGGAGAATCGGTCCGATGCGACCATGGCTGACAGATCGGCGATATGCCGGGGAGTGAACGTGTTCATATTCTCTTATCCCTTTTTTGTAATGATTCGGGTGTTACACATTTTTATTGTTAAACCGGGTGCAGGGGTTGGAACAAACAGGCGTTATCAGCGGTAGATCAAAGACGGCAACCACAAGGTCATGGGCGGCCAGAAACAGGCAATCAACAGCGCTGCTATGGCCGCGGCAACCAGCGGCATGACGGCGCGGCTCACTTCCCCCAGCGGCACCCCGGAGATACCGCAGCTCACAAACAGGCAGATTCCCACGGGCGGGGTCAACATGCCAATGGCCAGATTAACGACCATGAGGACCCCGAACTGAACCGGATCAACGCCCATCTGAGGCGTCAGTACGGCCAGAACCGGAACCAGAAGTATCAGGGCCGCCGTGGTTTCCATGACACAGCCGATAACTAGAAGCCCCGCCATGACAAGAAGCAGCAGTCCCCAGGGCGGCAGGCCCAGCGCGGTCACTGCGGTGCCAACGAGCTGGGTCGTTTGTTTCATGGCGATCAGCCAGGTAAACACCTTGGCCATGGCAATGATAAAAAGGATGGTTGCGGCGGTGATCTGGGAGCGGACAATGAGCGCGGGCAAGTCCTTCCACTTCAGCTCGCGGTTGAGGGCCATGCTCACGAGAAGGGCGTAGAAGACCGCCAAGGCCGCCGCCTCGGTGACCGTGACGATACCCGATAGGATTCCCCCAAGCACGATGATGGGAGCGCCCAGTGCCCATACCGCTTCTTTCAGTGACACCCACACCTGCCGCAGCGAGAAGCGCCGGCGAAGCCCGTAACCCTTTTTCCGGCATATCCATATCGACACCGCCATGAAGGAACACCCGAAAAGAACGCCAACCATCATCCCTCCGGCAAAGAGTTTGGCAATGGAGACATTGGTCAGAAAACCGAAAATCACCATGGGGATGGATGGCGGGATGATGACGCCGATGGAACCGCCGGCGGCGACCACGGCGGCGGCAAAAGCCGGGGGATAGCCCTGACGGATCATCGCGGGAATGACGACCGCTCCGATGGCTGCGGTGTCCGCGGCCGCGGATCCGGAAATTCCGGCAAAGAACATGGAGGCGACAATACAGGCGCATGCCAGGCCGCCGGGGACCCAGCCCACCAGGCTGTCCGAAAAATCAATCAGTTGCCGGGATATTCCCCCGGTCTCCATGATGGCGCCCGCCAGCATGAACAACGGCACGGCCAGAAGATCGAAAGAATCCACTCCGGCAAAGAGCAGTTGCACGATGGTCTGCCCCAGCGCCGACAATTGCACGCCTGCGGGAAAAACGCCCGGAGTCAGCATGAGGCCGATGGCCGGCAGGCCGATGGACAAAGCGATCGGAAGCCCCAGGGCGATCAGCAGGAAAAGAAGCGCGAAAAGCAGAATAACCGTCATGGCGCGCTCCGCTTAAAAGTCGTTGCCATGTCCGCCAGCACATGGACGATGAACACCACTGCCGATACGGGAATGACGGCAAAGGGGATCGACATGGGAATCTGCAAGGAGGCGGTGGTATGCTGCCAGGCCTTGATCGTATACTCCGTTCCAAACCAGGCAAGGATGCAAAAACAGCCAAGGGTTGCCACTTGCAGGGCCACGACGATGACTTGCTGGGCAGATCGGCCCAGGCCGTGTCCGATGCCCCTGAGCCCGATAAAGCTCATCCGTTTATAGGCGGCTGTTCCGCCGAGAAAAGTGATGGCCACCAGCAGATGGCGGCTTACTTCCTCCGACCAGCCCAGAGAAGAGCCGGTATAGCGGGAGAGCACCTGCGCAAAGAGGATGAGGCAGATACTCCCTCCGATCACCAGAAGGAGCTTCTCAACGATGGCATTGATCCACACGCTGATTCGTTGCAGCAGTAATATCATGTTAACCTGTCTTTTTCCCGGGTAGGGAGTTGGCCCCACGCTTTACTTTACTATCTTGCGGATCTCTTCGACAATTTTCTTTGTGTCTCCCGTAGCCGAGTCAACAACGGGTGCTGTTGCCTTCCGGAAGGCTTCGATGTCGGGATGCTCCTCGATCTGCATGCCGGCAGCCTTGAGCTCGGCCAGTTGCCGGACTTCGTTATCGCGGATAAAGGCGCGGCCTTTGAGAGAGGCCGAGCGCGCGGCATCCATAATGATCTTGCGGTCGGTTGCGGGCAGATTGTCCATGAAGGGCTTGTTGGCCACGAATACCAGGGCCGAGTAAACATGCCGGGTAAGGGAAAGATATTTTTGTCCGGCTTCATTCAGTTTGGATGCATAGATTACGGCGATGGGGTTCTCCTGGCCGTCGATGACTCCCTGCTGCAGTGCGGTAAAGATGGGCCAGGCCATGGGGGTGGGGTTGGCGCCGATGGCGCGCCAGATGGCCAGATGGGTGGGCGCCTCCATGGTGCGGATTTTCAGCCCCTTGGCATCTTCCGGCGTTTTTATGGGGTGCTTGGAGTTGGTGACATTGCGAAAGCCGTTGTCCAGAAAATGCAGCGCCGTGAAACCGGCTTTTTCAAATCGTCTGCCAAAATCCTGACCGATCGGTCCGTCCAGAGCCAAGTCGGCAGCCTCATAGGAAGGAAACAGGAAGGGCATTTCCAGGGCCTTGATCTCGGGGACGAACGCCTCGATGGGGCCGGTGGTGCATACGGACATTTGCGTGGCGCCGACCTGGATCTGCTGCAGGGCCTGGGTCTCGCTTCCCAGAGCGGCCGAGTGATGGACAACGATCGAGTATTTGCCGGGAAGGGCCTTATCGACTTCTTCCTTGAACCAATTCGCCGCCCGGGTGTGAACCAGGTCCGGGCTCGTGACGATGGCGATATTGATCTGGGTTTCGGCCGGGGCCATGCCGGCAAACCCGGTCAGATAAGCTGCAACGATGATCACAATCATACGAATACGCATAATCTTTCTCCTTTTCGTCAAAAATATGGGATGGAAACGGGCTCTTCTGCCGGCAGCTTCGCTTGATAACCAGACAAGGCTAAGCAGTAATTGAAGGCGCCCCCCGTTGTCAAGACAAAACTGGATATGCGATATTACCGCGGTCAAGACGGGTTGCCTTTTTTTTGCGGACGCAGTAAATGAAAAAAATAGACAAATAACCAAAATTATTCTTTGTAGATGAATAATTTTCAGAGGAGAGGATGACTACGATTAAAGCGACCGATATTACCTGGCACAGTACTCATGTTGATCGAAAAGACCGTGAACGACTTCTCAGGCAGAAAGGCTGTACCATCTGGTTTACGGGGCTTCCTTCATCAGGGAAAAGTACAACGGCGTTTACCCTCGAACATGAACTTATCCGCCTTGGATACCTATCGTATGCCCTCGATGGTGACAATGTGCGCCACGGGTTGAATAAAAACTTGGGATTTTCGGCGGAAGACCGAGAAGAAAATATCAGGCGCATTGGCGAGGTTGCCAAACTTTTTGCGGACGGGGGAGTGATAACCATGGCCAGTTTTATCTCCCCCTATCGCCGAGACCGCGACCTTGCAAGAAAAGTACACGATGATGCCGGACTTTGCTTTGTGGAAGTATTTGTTGACACTCCCATAGAGATTTGCGAAAGGCGAGACCCAAAAGGCCTTTATAAGAAAGCACGCACCGGCGAAATAAAGGACTTTACCGGAATCAATGACCCGTATGAGCCTCCGATCAACCCGGAAATCGTTGTGAGGACGGCCGAATGCCTACCCCACGAAATCACGGCACAAATCCTTTCGTATCTCAGAAGAAAAGGCATTCTGATCTGCATAAGCCGGGATTGACTCATCTGCTGCACACCGGGTATATAATATCCGGAACGTTACGTATTATTTCTTCTATAGAGGGGGGTATATGAGAGCGCCAAGCAAAGCTAATACAGGCAAGCCGGACAATCCGGCACGGGTAATGGTTAACCACCAGCCCGGAACTGAGCCGTGCGTATGAGGAGGTAACGAATCATGCGAAGCCATGGTAAAGGAGTTGAGTCAGC
>CAIVVZ010000251.1 GCA_903909505.1 uncultured Desulfobacteraceae bacterium | reverse complement strand
TTCAATGCGACAGTGTCCAAGTCATTAGAAATCAATGTTTCGCTGTTATAACTTTGGGGAGTCCGTCCCCCCGCATCGGTAGAAGGAGAAATTATGAGAAAAAAAACTGAAGGAGTAATTATGAGAAAAAACTTTATCGTTGCAGCATGGGTCATCGGTCTATGTATGATAGTCATGCTCTCGGTTGCCGGGCAGGCAAACGCGGTTGCACCCCAGTATGTCTTGAAGGGACCGCAGAGCACCGTTTGCTCCCAGTGCCATGCAGACAGGAGCAGTCCTGGTTACACCCCTCTTCACAACACGCATGTCACGACATATAAATTTGACTGTTCCTGGTGCCACACCTTCTCATCGCCCGGACCAGCACCGACACCAGCACCGACACCAGCACCGACACCAGCACCAACACCAGCACCGACACCAGCACCAACACCAGCACCAACACCAAATTCGACAGTGTGTACGTCAGCTATAGATGGAATTTTATCGCTCCATATACCATTTCTTTCCTATGTCAATCCGATGATGGTGACCACGACGCTTTGGGCGGACCTTGTTTATGAGTCCAATCCAATGTATCCGACGTTAATACTTTTTAAATATATAACTGCTGGTATTATAAACAATTCTTCTCTTATAAACGAATATTCTAATATGTGCGCGGCATCAACACTGTCCGGCGATTTGAAAATCCATATTCCTGATGTTTTGTTGCCGAATGGAAGCACTCATTTATGGGTGGATTTAGAATACGATCCGGCACTTTCAACTAATGGAAATTTATACTTTCTTGTTACAAACTATGGTATCTTATAAATAACGTATTCAGGACGGTAAATTGGGAACCGATGAGTTCTTCAAATACCAGAGCAAATAATCAGACACCAGCCTCTCGGGTTTAACCCCTATTGGCTGGTATTTTTTTCTTTTGTTATATCTATCAAGCCAAAATTCCTGCAATCGTTTTTAGATTTTTAAAACCAAGGGTAACCGATCAATCCGTAGCGGAATGGCGTTGCCCCCGTTTATTACTTCTTCTTGAGGTTTAATTTCTCTTTGAATTTATCCACAATTCTTGCCCCACCGCCGCTCGCTGTCCGGTATATCTAAGGTGAACGCAGTATATGTCAAGTTTATAAATTTTATTGCAGTTTTTAGATAGAGTGTGTAAGCAAAAAATAGCACCCTTATCCTTTTGAGTCAGACATGTTTTTCATCCGCATAATAAAGCTGTAGGCGTAAAATAATAGAAGCTTGATATAGCATGTTGATAGCAAAGGTAATTTTAAGTAGTTGGGGTCTAAATAAATGACATGGAGCAGTGCCTCACTGAAATCTGATTTTTACTTTGGCCATAAAGAGGGGATGCTTATATCCTCCTTACGGCCGGCCGTGCTTGCCGCATTAATCCTGCTCTTCTTGGTGCCGGATTCCTTTGCTTTGGAGAGCGAACTCTGGACGTATACCCGGTTCCGCTATGAGAAAGATGATCGGGGCTCCCAGAATTATCTCATGATGTATAATGACCTTACGGTTGCCAATATCATCAAAGATCGTTTGGAAGCGCGGTTTTCCGGTTGGTTCAATATCGCTCCCGATGATGGCGCAAACAAGGCTGTTTATTACGATTATCTGAGGGTTTCCCAAGCCTACCTGCTTTTTAAAATCCCCGAGCCTGATTTGCGATTATCTCTTGGACGGCAGTACCTCGAGAAGGTCGATTGCTTCAACATAGACGGACTTCATGCCGATTTAGGCGCTGCCGGAAAGCAGGAGTTTTTCCTTTTTGGTGGAAGACCGGTGTCTTTTTATAGTTCCACGGATGATGAGTACATATTCGGGGGGGGAATGATATTCAGGCCGTGGTGGCAGACTTCTCTTCAACTGGATGCCTATGCTTTGAAGGAAAACGATATTAACTATGAAGCGGCGGCAATTCGCATGAACCAGTATCTGCCCCTCAACACCCGCGCCTATGGTCGTCTGAGATTGCTTCAGGATGGAGTTCGTGACGTATACGCCACACTCTCGAGCTTCTTTGATGAATCCGGGGTCTCTTCAAACATCAGCTATTTCGTGCAACCTCAAACAAGGGGAACGGGCAAGGACACGCTCTCAAGAGATTTTTCCCAATACGGACAAATATTCAATGCAAGCTATGCCTTTCAACAGGCCGGTCTCCAGTTGCAAAAGTACACCGGCGACAAATGGATCATAAACGGGGGCGCCATGATCAAGCGGTTGCTTCAGGACCCCGGAATCTATGCATGGTCAAATGTGGATTCCAATGTATTCAATGCCGGTTTGACCAGGCTGGATCTGTTTATTGCCGGCCTGGACGTGACTGTTCTGGGCAACTATGTTGATAATAAGAACGATCAGTTCTTTGATGTGACCGGCGAAATTGATTATAAAATCACCAAGGAACTGTCTGCTTCTGTTGGAATGACTTACACCGGTTACCAATTCGCCTACGTGGAATATCCCGACACGCTGAACGGTCAGTCGGCTGTCTATAACTTGGCCGATCACATTGGCAGCAAGATATACTTTATTGATCTCAGTTATTCTCCAACCAGGTCTCAGAAGATAGCCCTGGCCGGATCGTATGAGGCCATCGACCAGCGTTATTCAGATGCGATCGTATTGCAAATAAGCTATCAGCATCGATTTGACCTTGCCGAAATGGGCCAAAGAGTTAAAAATATATGGAACACTCGGTTTATGAATGGCCCCACAAATTGATCCGCCTGATGCCGGGCCAACGGGAATGACTATGAAACGTGCTCATTTTCATGTATTTATTCTGATAATCACCGCAGCCTGTCTCGCGCCGTTCCTGCATGGGTGCTTGGAAATCCTGCGCGGCCAATTCAGTGACGAATCAGGGCTTATCTATAGCCATGAGAGTCATAATAAACGTGTGCCGGAGTGTGTTTCGTGCCATATGATTGATAATGGGAAGATAATGCGGGCCACGCACAAGGCCTGTGTGCAATGTCATATCATCAATGAGGCCGAGCCGGGGAGTGAGAAATGCCTGCTCTGCCATTTTCGGAAAGATGGGCGAATCGTCCCGACCCGGCCCAGCGGAAGGCCAAATTATGGCGATGCACCCCCTCCGCATGATATTCATGCCGAGGCGAAAATCAGTTGCAGGGAATGCCATGGTGAAGTTACAAAGTCCAGTCGGTTATCCGATATTGACTTCATGAGGATGGAGGGCTGCGTCGGCTGCCACTATAAGGGAAAGACACTTGAGGATATCGAGCAGTGCCAGTTGTGCCATAAGCTTATGAGCAGGTCCGGAAAGCCGTCCACCCATGCCAGTTCGGTATGGAATGGAATCTTGCACGGCAAGAGTTCACAGATTGAGCCTTTTATGTGTTCCAGATGCCACAGTAAGAGCGACTGCGAACAGTGTCACAAGGTTGTGTCGCCTAAGGATCATACCAGCGTGTTCAAACTCCGCGGACATGGCATGCTTGCCGTTTCCAATCCGAACCGGTGTGACACCTGTCACAAGCAGGATTTTTGCATCAGATGCCACACAACCGTTCAGCCCAAAAACCATACCACGGTTTTTAAAACATCCCGTCCTTACACCCATTGCGGCATGTGCCATTTCCCGCTCGAAGAGGGTAACCGTTGCAGGACGTGTCACTTCGTACTGAAGCATACACAAGCAATCGCCACCGCGCGGCCCCTGCCGATCTTTGTCAACAGATCACTCCCTTGTTTTCCATGCCATCCGGTGAATTTGGTCCCGGTAAAGCACCTGTATAACACCATCCCGGACATCCAATGTAGTCAATGTCACAAGTAGCCATGCGCCGTAACTTGTGGGACTTTTGCTGTTGACTCAAAGGGAATATTTCTCAACATCGTTGTTAACAATATCGGTCCATCCGGGCATGCCAAGTTTGCCGATGTAGGTTTAAAATGTCTGAGATTACGACATTTAGTACGTTGCTCCTGCAATATGAGTTTGCCATGGTTGTTTGCATTCCGGGTGCCTGAATGGGGGCAACTCTTGACGAATTTGAGCAGAGCATGAACCGGGCGGCCGAAAAGGCCGCGCCCCAGGCGAAATCGCTTTTTCTGGATGCCGTCAAGAAGATGGATGTAACGGATGCGGAAAAAATCCTTAAAGGTCGCGACAACGAGGCAACCCTCTATTTCAAGGACAAGACCAGCGCGCAGCTTCAGGCGCTCTTCATGCCGATCATCAAGGAGTCCATGTCATCGGTCGGCGTTACCCGGACCTATCAGGATCTGGAGAAAAAGATACAGAGCATCCCTTTTACCGGCACCTCTTCCTTCAATCTGGATCAATATGTGACCGAAAAATCAATTGACGGGGTATTCGTGATGCTGGCTAAGGAAGAAGCGAATATTCGCAAGAATCCTGCGGCGCGTGTTACCGATCTTTTGAAAAATGTCTTCGGGAAATGAGGACGGGAATTATTCCCCGATAACCGGAATCAGTTTTACTGAATTTCGGAAAGCCGACGACTTAAACGAATCGGGTATTTATCCGAGTGATCAAGATGTTTGTAGCCGTCATCCAGATTTGAAAAACCGGTTCGAATTCTTTCTCGAAGTTCCTGTAGAGCAGGGGGCGCCAGAATGAGCAGGCCGTTTTCCATTACTTTTATCAAAAGCGGTTCTGTTTCATCAATCGTTTCGTTTCGGGTGCCCAGGATATCCGCCACATATCTGCCGGTTCGGTCTGTTTTTCGGAAAACCTGCTTTTCTCCGGCAAGGGTGATTTTCCCAGGGCTGGTTTTTCTAACATCCCGGTCATCAAATCGTGCCAATTTATAGACCATGTCCAGATAAGGCGTATCGGCGGATACGCCGAGTTTGGTTCCTACCCCGAACGCATCGATGGCTGCCCCGCCCGATAACGCCTTGTCGATCTCGAACTCGTCAAAGCCGCTGGTGGCAATTATCTGAACCTGACCCAGCCCGGCTTCATCCAGAATTCCCCGAATCATTTTGCTGGTTTCCACCATCTCTCCGCTGTCGATGCGGACGCCTTTCAGCAGATGGCCTTCCTTGGCCATGTTCAGCGCGACATTGACCGCACTGCGCGCGCCCTCGAACACATCGTGGGTATCGATCAAGAAAATACAGTTGCCTGGAAAAGACCGGGCATAGGCCTGGAATGCTTCAACATCACCTCCAAGCGCCAGAACAAAGGAGTGCGCCATGGTGCCGGAAACCGGTATGCCGTATTTCTTGCCGGCCAGCACGTTGCTGGTTCCGGTAAACCCGGCGATGTAGGCGCTTCGTGCCACCTGCATTCCCGCATCCAGGCCCTGGGCGCGGCGAAGCGAAAAATCAACAAGCGGCCTGCCTTTTGCCGCATGCATGCAGCGGAGCGCTTTGGTGGCGATGTTGGTTTGAAAACCCAGGGTATTGATCAGAAACGTTTCAACCAACTGAGCCTCGGCAATGGGGGCCGTAACCTCCATCAGCGGTTCATCGGCAAAGCATATCGTTCCTTCGGGCATGGCCCATACATCGCCGGTAAAACGGAACTCGGAGAGCGACCGGATAAACTCTTCGGGAAACAGGTTCAGGCTCTGAAGATAATCCATATCCGTCGGCGAGAACCGCATCCTTTCAAGGCCATATAAGGCATCCTCAAGACCGGCTGCGACAAAGAATCCCCTATTGAGCCATTCGGATCCGCGAATATACAGGGAAAATGTGGCCTTTGCCGCCAGATGGTTTTCCCCGTAGGCGAGCATCATGGTCAGCTCATACAGGTCCGTGAACAGGGGGCTGAATGTTTCATCTCGATTCATGGAATCAGCATGGATTTTTGAGTGATGGGCGATCATCCGGCGAAACAGAGTGTCTATGCTTTTTCATCCAACAGAACCTCTTGCACGCGTCCGATCTGGCCGCTATCCAGGCGGACTTTGATTCCGCGGGAATGAAAGGAGGACGATGTCAGGATGTCCTTGACAATCCCGGCAGTGTGTTTGCCGGTTCGCTGATCTGCCTTCAAAATGATTTCAACGTGCGCGCCGGGGTGAATCTCTTTTCGGTGTTGTCCATTCATTATTCTTATCTCTCAGGTTGCGAATTTGAAAGACAGTATAGCGCATGGAGTGGCTAAAAGCGACAGATAATCACGGCCGGAGTGCCCATTCGTTTCACGGCCGGATGTTTCCCCTGGTTTTTAGGTTGACTAATCAACGATTTTCAGATCCAGGGCCGCGATGGCGTAAATCACGGGAACCATGAGAAGCGTGACGAATGTCGCAACGGTCAGGCCCCCTATCTGAGCATAGCACAGGGGCTCCCAGAGCGGCCCGCCATGCACGGCCAGCGGAACAAGGGACAGGACCGTTGCGGCAACGGTGATCATCACGGGGCGCAGGCGCATGATGCCGGCATCGAGCAAGGCGGTCTTTATGTCATCGCCATCGGCCCGGCGTTCCTCGATGAAGTCAAATAGCACGATGATGTGGCTTACGATGACCCCGATAAGGCTCACAATTCCCAGAAAGGCCATGAAGCCAAAGGGTGAAGACGTTATGTAAAGCATTCCGAATGCCCCAGCCATGCCATAGGGGATTGCCGCAAACACGATAAGCGGCTTTACCGCGTTTTTGAACTGAAAAAGCAGGGCCAGATAGATGGCGGTTACGGAAATGATCAGGACCATGCTCAATTCCGCAAACCCCTTGACCTGTTCCTCATATTCGCCGCCGATCTCCATGCGGTATCCGGGCGGAAGCTGACTCTCAAACATTTTCAGCGCGGGTTTGGCTGCGGTAATAACCTCCGATGGCAGCACTCCGAAAGCCGGAAAACAGGACACCGTGATGGTTCGGAAGTGATTGCGCCGAACGATTTTTTCCGTCTCCAGTCCCCAGGTGATCGTGGAGATCTGCCCGAGGGGTACCTTCTGTGTCCCGTCAGCGGAAGTGACATAGAGATTTTTTATGTTCTCGATTCCGGCCCGTTCATCCATTCTCATGCGCGCATAGACGGGAATGTCCAGACGCCCTTCGCGAAGACTGGTGACCTGAAAGCCGTTCATGGCCACGGCTGACGACCGGGCAACATCCAGATTGGTCACGCCGGCCAGGGCGGCCTTGTCGGGATCGATGGACAGCCGGGTCCGGAATATTTCAGCGCCCCAGTTGTCTTGAATCCGTTCGGTGTTCGGCTGCACGCGCAGCAATTCCTTGAGTTTTTCGGCGCGAGCCCGTAGCGTGGGAATATCATCACCGCTCAGGCGGATCTGCACGGGAATGCCGACAGGAGGGCCGCTTTCCAGGCGGCGGGCATTGGCCCGAACACCCGGCAGCGCTTCGTACAGGCGATCTTGCAGCAGATGCAGAAGCGGGTCCGTGTCGTGCACATCCCGCACTTCGATAAGTATCTGGGCGTAATTTGGCTGATTGAGTTCCGGTGTTACGGAGAACCAGAAACGCGGACCACCGGCACCCACAAAGCTTGTGACAAGTTTGAGCACGTCCTTGGGCTTGCCGTCCTTTCCGGGATGTTTTGCGCCAAACGCCTCGGCAGTTCGTCGAACGATCTCCTCCACTTGTCTGGAAGTGTTGTCTGAGGCCTGGACCGGGGCGTCCTCGGGCAGCCACACGTCAATATATGACAGGTGCGACAGGTCATAGGGGAAGAACTGATCTTTGAGTTGTGATCTAAGGACAAAGGCCAGTGCCACCAGTGCCAGGGACGCAATCAGAACCTTCCAGCGGTGGTCGATCAGCCGAGTTCCCAGTCTGTAGTAAACGCCTGCAAATCCCCGGCTGCGGATCTCCTCCATGCTCTTGCCGGCATTGCGGCCTGGCCTTAGCAGAACCATGCCGATCAGGGGAACGAAGGTCATGGACACGATGCGCGAGGCAATGAGTGAACAGGCAATGACCACCGGCATCGAGAACAGGAACCGCCCCTTGTCTCCGCTTAGCATCAGGTAAGGCAAATAGGCCACGATGTTGGTGATGGTGGCATACACGATGGCTTTGGCCAGCTTGGTGGGTCCGAGCCAGGCGGCAACTTCCGGCGGTTTGCCCGTACGCAGTTCAAGTTTGATGGCATCGTTGGCCACCACCGGGTCGTCTACCAGAAGCCCGAGTGACAGGATGAGAGCGGCAAGGGAGATCTGCTGAATGTCGATGCCGAGCATCTGCATCATGCCAAAGGTCATGGCCAGGGTGATGGGGATGGAAAGGGCCATCAGAAGCGCCGAACGCCATTCGCGGAAGCCGATGAAGGCAACCAGAACAACGAGAAACACGGCCTCGTAGAGGCTCGTCATGAACAGGCCCACTTTTTGCGCAACCTGTCCAGGCTGGTCCGAGGTGCGCGAGAGCAGCAGATCACCCGGCAGGCGCTGCTTTAGCCCATCCAGTGTCCTGTCCACTGCTTTGGAAAACTTGCCGATATTGTCACTATTTCGCATGGTTACGGCCAGAGTGATGCCCGGCATGCGGCGCCAGCGGCCCTGACTGTCTCGCTCCATGAGAAAATTGCGTTTGAGGGCCGGGGTCTCATACCCGCGCTCAATCTCCACCAAGTCGCGCAGGTAGGCGATGGAACCGTTCCTGGCGCGGCCCACGGCGACGCCGCCCAGTTCCGTTTCATCGGCAATCTCGCCGGATGGGTCCACAAGCATGGCTTTGTCGCCGCTCTCCACGATGCCGCCACTCAGT
Organism: uncultured Desulfobacteraceae bacterium; assembly: GCA_903909505.1. Taxonomy (GTDB): domain Bacteria; phylum Desulfobacterota; class Desulfobacteria; order Desulfobacterales; family Desulfatirhabdiaceae; genus RAAP-1. The sequence continues at coordinate 8,019 of CAIVVZ010000251.1, read as the reverse complement.
CGGATGTTCCGGGCCGCGAGCACTTCCTTGATTCGCAACGGTCCGATCCCGTATGCTGCCAGCCGCTCCTGCGAAAACTCCAGATAAACAGCCTCACCCCGCACACCCCAGCGGTTTACGCGGGATACTTCGGGCAAAGCCTGCAAGGTACGCATGATTTCGTCGGTATAGGCCTCCAGTTGCTTGAACGAATATTTACTTCCGGTTACGTGGGTCAGGGCCTCGACGGTTCCCTCCGGATCACGAATCAGTGCCGGACGCCAGATGTCGGGGTTGAATTCCGAGGCCTGCAAATTGTCCTCGATGAAGCGATCAATGGCCTCTTCGATCCGGGCGTTTTCGAGCGGGGTCTCCATGTCGAATACGACCAGACCCGGAGCCACCCGGCTGTGAATGTCTTTTGCCAGGCCTTTTCCGGTTAAGTAGGCGGAAAAATGACCCACATTCCGGTGGATGGTCCGCTCGGGTACCGAGTTGGGATATACCATGACCAGGCTGGCGCGATCGCCATTCCGTCCGGCGCGAAGGGAGCGAATGGCATTTTCAGCCTGCCTGGCACGCAGAGAAATTTCAACCTCACCCTCAAGCGGTGATGCCACGGTGAGCATGAGGCTTGCGGTGTCGCCGAAATCCTTGATGAAGTTGACCGGTGAAGCGCCATCGGGAAGCCCTCTGATGGATGAGAGTTTCAGATTGATGTCATCGAAGACGTCGGACACATTTTTGACATCATCGTAGAGTTTGATGATGACGACGGCCAGGCCGGTGCGTGTGGTGGATTCAATGCGGTCCACCTTGTCGTTTTCGGCAATCTTTTCCTCCAGCTTCCGGGTAATGAGGTCCTCGACCTTATCCGCCTGAATGCCGGGCCAGGAACAGGTCACCGCGGCCAGGCGTATGGGTATGTCCGGGTCCTTTCGCTGGGGCATTTTGAAATAACCGAAAATTCCCCAAAGCATGACGCCCACCAGGAGCACCCAGGCAATATGGCGATTTTCGACAAAATACCGGGCCGTGTTGTGTTTTTCGAGCAGATGCGTCTCGTCTTTTGAATGCATGAAGATCATTCCTTTAGGGCACAATGCTCAGTATGGCGCCATCGTGAACAATGGTTGCGCCTGCGGTGATAACCCGCTCGCCGGGGGCGATCCCTTGAAGCACTTTGACGCTCCTGCCGACCACGTCGCCCAATTCCACACGTCGGGCCTGGGCGTACCATCGACCGTTCTTCTCGGCGATCACAAAAACCATGTAGCCCTTGGGAGCGTCGGGTGGGCGAACCACCGACTGCAAAGGTACTGACGTAATTCCCACGAATGGTTGCCCCGTTGACTGAGCCGGCAGATGATCCGATTCATTGCCGCCCTCCACGTGTACTGTTGCGATCATCCCGTCTTTAAGAATCCTGTCTGAATTTTGGATGGTTACCTCTACGTCGAACACGCGGCTTTTGGAGTCGGCCGAAGGCGAAACAGCGGTGACGACCCCTTTGAATTCACGGTGATTCAAGGCATCAACGACAACGGACAGGGTCTCGCCGAGCTTGATGCTGGAAAGCAATGAATCGGGCACGCCAAAAACCGCCTTGACCGCGCTCAGGTCAACCAGAACAAATGCCCTTGTCCCGCTTGCGACAAGGGACCCCCGTTCAACGAACCTGTTCACCACAACCCCGTCAAGGGGGGATTTCAGCACGGAATCGGCAAGCTGGTTGTTCGCCTGGTCCAGTTGTGCCAGTGCCACATCCACTCGGGCGCTGGCAACATCAAGGCTCTCCTGTTTCCTGTCAAAGTCGCTCTTGGCCACATAACCCCCCTTGACCAGGCTCTGATTGCGTTCGTAGTCCTTTCTGGCCATGGCCAAGGAAGCCCTGGCCTCTTCCAGAGAGGCTCTGGCCTGACTGGCGCGAACCGCGTAGTCCTTGACATCGAGGTGGGCAAGAATCATCCCCTGCTTAACCCGGTCGCCGGCACGCACATCGCGTGTGATGCCGTCTGGTCCGGGAAGGCTTGTGATTTCACTTACGTATCCTCCAACTTTGAACGCCAGATCCACTTGCCTGCGAGGGGTGATATTGGCTGAATAGCGCAGACCCGAGATACCTGCCACAGGCTCGGCCACTGATACGCGAACGGGAACAGCCGGGGCCTCTTCGTTGGTGCTGCGCGAAAACGACATGGAAACAACCGCGACCCCGGCCAGAATTATGGACAAACCGCATCCGGAGATAATCTTCCAATTCAGTTTCAAGGAATTCTTCATAAACATTACCTTCCCCCTGCTCTCAGGCGGGCGATGCCTCCCAGAGAAAATTCGGCAATGAAACCGGCAACCCTGTCCAGGCTGTTGGCTTCCAGAGCCAGTTCCGGGCACATGCGTTGAATGATCCCCTTGGCATGATCAAAGAGCAGGCACTGTCCCACGACACTGCCCGCGCATCGATGCACGATGTCTTCGTCAGCGCCCGGCAACAGCTCGCGCACGATATGCAGTAGCGCCTCATAGGTTGGCCCGATGTAACGTTCAGGCATGGTGTCGAAATGTTCGGAAGGTTCAAGGATTTCAGCCATGAGCAATTTGCCGAGCTTCTCGTAGAGGGGATCCCCGTCTCCCAGCAAGCGATAGAGAAACCCGCGAATATATGCCTTGAGGCGATCCTCTGGCGGAGAATCCGGGCCCACGCCGACATCCATGGGGAAACGCGAGAACGCGGAAGAGAGAAAATCTCCCAGAACTGCGCTATACAGCTTATCCTTGCCTCCGAAGTGATAGTTCACGGCGGCGAGATTTGCTCCGGCCAAGGCGCAAATCTCGCGAACCGTGGTTTCCTTGAAGCCTCGGTCGGCAAAAACCCGTGTGGCGGTAGTCAGCAGCCGCTCTTTTGTTCCGGAATCAGATATGTTCATTATGCCTCCAACAACGTTTGAAACAGTGATTTAAACGTTGTTTTAATCCATGCTTCACCAGAGGTCAAGCGTTATTTGGATTCAAGGGGAATTGAAGACGATACGATAGAAAAACCCCGGACATTCCGTCATTCCCCTATCGGCGAAGTCGCGCGTCAGCAGAGATCGGCATGGCGTGGGAGTCGCAGGATCCAAAGAAGAGAGGCCGGGTAAACACATCCATACCTATCGTCTCAGTCCCCTTTCCATCTGGAATGCCTGCGCCACGGGAATATCTGCAGATGATATGGTGAAAACGCTCAAAAACTATGCCAAATACCCGCCGCCGGAAGCCATCCTCTCGGATGTCATCGATCTGGCGAACCGATACGGATGCGTCCTGCTGGTTCGGGATGGCAGCGACCTTAAGCTTCATGTCCGGGACCTTCCCACGGCTGAGCTTCTGAGCCGTGACAAATCCGTCTCTCGCTGGATTGGGAAACGGATAGAACCGCTTCTGTTTATCATCCGCCCGGCCCACCGCGGGGCGCTGAAGCAGGCCTTGGTGCGAATCGGATATCCTGCGGATGATCAGGCGGGTTATGTGGATGGCTCGCCCCTGTCCATTGAACTCAGAAGGGCGAATCACTCCGGACATTCGTTTTCTCTAAGAGATTACCAGCAGGCGGCCATCAATGTCTTCCATCGGTCCGGCACATCTCTTGGCGGAAGCGGCGTTATCTGCCTTCCCTGCGGTTCCGGTAAAACCATCGTGGGGATGGGCGTTATGGCTCGACTCAAGCAGACCACGCTGATCCTGACCACCAGTCTCACATCCGTAAAGCAGTGGCGTCGGGAGCTACTGGACAAGACCGATGTCACCGAAGAAATGATTGCGGAATACACCGGAGAAGGAAAATCCATCGGCCCGATCACCCTGTCCACTTATCAGATGCTGACGTGGCGAGAAAGCAAAACAGCCGATTTTCCCCACTTCGGCCTTTTTCATGCGCGTTCCTGGGGACTGATCATCTATGACGAGGTTCATCTTCTTCCCGCGCCTGTTTTTCGAATCACGGCAGAGCTTCAGGCCCGACGTCGGCTGGGAATGACCGCCACCCTGATCCGTGAGGACGGGCGTGAGGAGGATGTCTTCGCCCTGATCGGCCCCAAGCGATATGATGTGCCGTGGCGGGTCCTGGCGGCTGAAGGATGGATTGCGGACGCCATATGCACCGAGATTCGCATTCCCATGCCCGAAAGCCTCCGCATGGCATATGCGCTGGCCCCCAGGCGGAATCAGTTCCGGGTGGCTGCCGAAAACCCGAGAAAAATTGACTTTGTCCGTAAAATCCTGAAAGTTCATCCGGATGCGCGGGTGCTCATCATCGGCGAATACCTGGAGCAGTTGAAGGGAATTTCCGATGCCTTTCGTTTTCCGTTAATCAACGGCAAAACCCTGCCCCAAATGCGCGAAGACCTGTATCAGCGGTTCAGGCAGGGAGATGTCCGTCACCTGATCCTCTCCCGAGTGGGCAATTTCGCACTCGACTTGCCTGATGCGGATGTGCTGATTCAGGTATCAGGCATGTTCGGATCCAGGCAGGAAGAGGCCCAGCGCCTGGGACGAATTCTTCAACCCAAGCCGGACGGACGGCGGGCCCGTTTTTACACTCTCGTTTCCCAGTATACCCGGGAAGAGGATTTTGCACGAAACCGCCAGTTGTTTTTATCGGAACAAGGCTATTCCTACACGCTGTTACTGAATGGAGACACCCTATGACCTATACTTGTGTCTTTCCCGAATCCATCGAACATATGCTGAATGATTATGGGGTTGATGACTTAAAAGTTATCAGATCTTATCTGTTTGATACGCTAAAAAACAGTCGGCCCGCAGGTCTTGAGATTCCGGGCACAGCCTCGAAACTACCCACCCGCAAAGCCGATCTGATTGCATGGATACGGTCCTGTCTGATGAATGAGACGTTGCTCAGATATGTATATGACCTTATGGATGATCTGGAAAAGGTAGCTTTACAGGAGACGGTTCATGAATCCGGCGTTTTTGATAAAGAGCGCTTCAATGCAAAATACGGCAAAACGCCAAATACATCCATCGGCGATCGATATTCACGGCGAAGAGCGGATCATCACGAACCCTACCAATTCCCACCCTTGAGACTTTTCATCACCGCCCAGGGGCTGATGCCCAAGGATCTGCGGCAACTGCTGAGAAATTTCGTTCCCAAACCCAAGGAGGTTAAAGTCCGATCCATCAGCAGCCTCCCCGAAACCGTCTATTTGGGAAAGCGCGGGATGGAAGACAATGTCCCATTGGTTCAGCACAATACCGAGCAGGCGGCTGCAAACGATCTGATGACGATCCTGCAGCTTGCGGACATGGGAAAGATCGGTGTGAGTCCCAAGACCGGCAGACCCACGCCGGCGGCTGTTCATCAGATCCGCAAGGTACTTTCCACCGGGGATTTCTATCCGGAAGAAATGGAAGGCAAGAAATACGACATCCAGTTGGGGGATGCAGGAATACGGCCATTTGCCTGGACCCTGCTGCTGCAGGCCGCCGGACTGGTCAGGTTAAACGGCAGCAAACTGGAACTGACCCGCAACGGAAAAACCGCCCTCAACAAACCGGTGCCGGAGACATTGAAACGCATCTGGGAGCGATGGTTGAAGTACAAGGACTTTCACGAGATGAGCCGGATCGAAATCATCAAGGGGCAGAAGTCAAAAAAACGGCCGCTGTATGTGGCTGAATCCTCCCGCAACAGCATCGCGGATGCCCTGTCTGAACTGGAGGAAGGGGTGTGGCTGGAGGCAGATGTTTTCTTTAGTTTTCTCATCGTCAAAGGCCATAAATTCGATATCCTCCGGGATGGCGGGTGGGCGCTATATCTTGGTTCCCCTCAATACGGCAGCCTGGGATATAACCATATCACCTGGAACCATGTCAACGGACGGTTTGCCCGGGCCTTTCTGCTGGAATACGCAGCTACCCTCGGGGTCATCGATGTCGCTCTGATTCCACCCTGGGGGGCATTGGATGACATCGGGGAACTCTGGGGCGCCGATGAGATTACCTGTCTGAGCCGCTATGACGGACTGTACGCGCTACGCCTCAATTCCATGGGAGCCTGGATTCTCGATCAGAAAGGGGAATACACGCCTGAATTTCGCGACCAGGCAACCCTTAAAATCCTACCCAATCTGGAGATCGCATCTCTGGCTGCAACGGATAATAAACCGGATGAACTCTTTCTGGAACGCTTTTGCGATAAGAAATCTGACAGGGTATGGGAAATCCGGATGGCAAAACTCCTCCAGGCGATTGAGGAGGGGATAGATATCAACAGCATTGTTGCCTTTCTTGAAGCCCGCAGCCTGGAGTCGTTCCCGCAGCCCGTAAAAATGTTTTTCGATGACATGGGTAACCGGGCGGGCCTGATTCAGGATGCGGGCGAAGCTCGTTTGGTAAACTGCACTGATAAGGCCATGGCGCAACTGATTGCCAACGACTCCCGCCTGAAAGACCTCTGCATGTCGGCTGGCGAGCAGTACGTGGTTGTTCCTAGGGAAACAGAAACCCGGTTCAGAAGAGAGTTGCGGAATCTGGGATATGTTCTGAATATTCAGACAAGTCAGGGAGTCAAGTGAGATTCCTTTTATCCACTATACTCTCATTCACCGGCTTTTTCCCAATCCTCTCGGAGAATTGCTGTCTGGCGTAGTAAACGGCTTAACAAATCAACGCCGATATCTGTACGATGTGGATTTGGAATCGTCAGACGCAAGGTGGCTCGCAACATGAATTCATGATTTCCACTGGAATATGGGCCTTGAAAACCCAGAGACTGCAGGCGTCGAATCAACTCTTTCCGGGATACTGGTGTCAGTCGACCCATCTAAGCAGCCAGTAGTTCTGGTTGATTTATGACGATGCCGCTGATTTGGGGAATTGGCAGGCCTTTAGCTATGCTAAACAACAGCCAATCTTCTAGAACGCTGGCCAAACTGCGACGGCATTGTTCCAGCGTCTTCCCTGTAGCCCATACCCCAGTCAGCTCAGGAATTTCCCCATAATAAGGCTCTTCGTCGTCAATTATTTCGTAATGGGCATGTTCAAGCGCCTCTTGAAAATACTGTATTAGCATTTTGGACATCCTTATACGTTGGTTGTATGATTATCGAACTGATGTTCAGTTGCTGAAAATATCAAGTTCAATCTAAGGGTTACAGAAACTGGATGGAAGTGGTTGCTGCTTGAAATCTGCATTTTCCTTCTCTTCCCAAAAAACCAAATATGTCAGTTTCTTTCAGTATAATTCGACTACCCACTTCAAATCTATATAATACCATTTATCGGTATATTTTCAAAAGAGAAAGTTGAAATTAGAGAGTTGGTCATCCAGAACCAATCCTAAAAAAGATTCGCCCATGAATGATTCATTCGTGAAACAATTTGCTGAAAATATCAAGTTCGATTTAAAGGGTTACTGAAACGATCCACATTTGAAACTTGATTATGCACGGGGCATTGTTTTGGTCGATTTCAGACAAAGAACATAATCAATTACTTGTGGCAGTGTATTATGCGGTTATGTCACTAAATAGTTGACAAAATGCCAATTTGAATCTGCGAGAAAATCTTCACCTTCAGGCAATTGTTGATCAGATCACAGGCCTGTTTAACAGGCGTTTTGTGAAGGAAGCCTTCGATCGGGAGATCCATCGAGCGAACCGTCGGAATGTGCCTATAGGGGTGATGATTATCGATCTGGACCATTTTAAGCGTATCAATGACAACTTTGGTCATGATGCCGGAGATCTGGTGCTGGTCACACTGGCGTGCCTGCTGAAAAAAACATTCGCAAGGAAAATATCCCCTGCCGCTATGGTGGAGAAGATCTCTTGATCATTCAGCCGGAGATGTCGGTGGAAATTACCTGCCTGCGGGCCGAAAAGTTACTGGAAATTGTCAGGCAGTTGGATGTCAAGCATCTGGGGCTGTCTTTAGGGGTAATCACAGCCTCATTTGGTGTAGCCTGCTATCCTGAGCACGGAAAAGTGCTTGAAGAAATCGTACGTGCTGCGGATGCTGCCTTGTATCGTGCCA
>CAIVVZ010000250.1 GCA_903909505.1 uncultured Desulfobacteraceae bacterium | reverse complement strand
CCCCGGGGCGGCGGCACGGGACTGACCGGCGGAAGCGTTCCGGTCGGCGCCGACTGCATTGTGCTGAATGTCGAAAAGCTAAATCGCATTCACGGCATCTTCGAAACAGACATCATGTATCCGAATGGATCCATCCAAAAAATCGCGGTGATGCGGCTGGAGGCCGGGGTGATTACCGAACAGGCCATCTCCCTTGCCGCCCGAAACGGGCTGGTTTTTGCCACGGACCCGACCAGCGCCTGGGCATCGAGCATCGGGGGAAATATCGCGGAAAATGCCGGCGGAAAAACCGCCGTGCTCTGGGGAACGGCCATTGATAACCTGCTGTCGTACCGGATCACACTGGCCCAGGGTCAAGAGTGGACCGTCCGGCGCATGCATCACCCGCTTCGCAAAATCTTGCCGGAAGACACGGTTCTTTTCGAAATCCGCGACAGCCACGATAGCCGGGTGGGCCGGGTGTCCCTGGACGCGTCCGAGATCCGCACCCCGGGCCTGGGCAAAGACATCACGAACAAAGCCCTGGGCGGCCTTCCGGGCATTCAGAAAGAAGGAACCGACGGCATCATCACGTCAGCGGAATTCATTCTTCATCCGGCCTATCCCCACCAAACCACCTGCTGCCTGGAGTTTTTCGGAGAAGACATGGATGAGGCCAGCCGGGTGATCGTGGACATTTCAAAAGCATTTGTGAACCAGGGCCGGGAAGCGCTCATGGCACTCGAACATTTTGACGAGGAATATGTCCGGGCCATCGCTTACAAAGTAAAAGCCCCGCGAACCCATCTGCCAAAGGCTGTGCTCCTGATCGATATTGTCGGACATACCGCCGGGCAGGTGGCGCAGGGAAAGGACCGCCTGGCCGCGCTGTTGAAGCCCTATCCCAACACCTGTCTCTTTGTTGCCAGAGACGCTGAAGAAGCCCGGCAGTTCTGGCAGGACCGAAAACGTCTGGGAGCGATCGCCAGCCGGACCAATGCCTTCAAGCTGAATGAGGACATCGTCCTGCCGCTGCATAGCCTGGCGGATTTTGCGATGTTCGTGGACAGTTTTAACGGCGAAGAGGATCGCTACAATCAGAAAACCGTTGTCTGGCAGATCGGCGCGGTTCTGGAAGAATTGGAAGCCACGGAAGACCTCCAGTGGCTTAACGACCGGCTGGCGCGGGCCCGGGAGTTGTGCCGGCAAACCATTGATCTGCTGGAATTTGCCGGAAAAGACGCGCTTCGGGAGGAAAAACACCTCCAGCACCTGATCGGCGAGCTGGAAGGGCTGTTTCACGGAAACCCAACTGTTTGCAGCCGGATCCGGGAGCAGCGCACGGAAGTTCGCCGCAGGCTGATCATTATCGCCACCCACATGCACGCCGGCGACGGAAATGTCCATGTCAATATTCCGGTTTTTTCCAATGACCGGGACATGATGATCCGGGCCGCGGAAACCGCGGACGCGGTGATGGCCAAGGCGGTCGAACTGGAAGGCGTGGTCAGCGGGGAACACGGAATCGGCTTTACCAAGCTGAAATACCTGGATTCTCAAAAACTGAAGGACCTGGCCGATTATCGAAAACAGGTGGATCCGGAAAGCATCATGAATCCGGGAAAACTGGATGATCTGGAAATTCCCGAAAAAGTTTTTGCCTCATCCTTTAACCTGCTGGGACTTGAAGCCAGAATTCTCAAACACGGGTCCCTGGAAGTCCTGGCTGAAAAAATCTCCAAATGTATCCGCTGCGGCCGGTGCAAACCGGACTGCTGCGTGTTTTCTCCGGCGGAAAACCTCTTTTTTCATCCCCGGAACAAGAACCTGGCCATCGGTTCCCTGATCGAAGCCATGCTTTACGATGCCCAGCGGTCTCACTCGACCCGCTTTGAGCTCCTGCATTATCTGGAAGAAATCGCGGATCACTGCACCATCTGTCATAAATGCCTGCCGCACTGTCCGGTCGGCATCGACACCGGAGAAATCTCCATTCTGGAGCGGGAAATTCTGGAGACCCTGCGATACAAACACACGGCCCTGGCCACCCGGCTGACGCTCTCCTATCTGGAAAGCCGCTCCGGGGCAATCAACCGGATGATGCGAAAGACAATGACCTGGGGGGCCAAGGTTCAGCGCACGGGACGCCGGCTGCTGACCGCAATGGATCCCTCATCCGTAGTACAGGGTTTTCCCGGGATATCCTACCTGCGGTCACCGGTAACGCCCCTGTCCAGGGGAACGCTCCGGGATGTGCTTCCCGTCTCCGGATGGAATCATAGCCTGTGCATCGAGCCACCGGAGCCCGCAGCCTTTACGGTATTTTATTTTCCGGGCTGCGGCTCGGAAAGGCTGTTTTCGAGCATATCCATTGCCGCCATTTATCTTCTATTAAAGTCGCAAACCCGCGTGGTGCTACCACCCGCCTTTTTATGCTGCGGATATCCGGCCCAGGTGAACGCCAAGTCCGCCACCCAGGGCAGGCAAGTGCTGCAAAACGCCATTATCTTCAGCCAGATTCGGGAAATGCTGGGATATCTTTCCTTTGACGCCTGCGTGGTGAGCTGCGGCACCTGCCGGGAGGCCCTGCACCAGATGGACATGCAGGAAATTTTCGGCTGCGGCATTCACGATGTCAGTAGATTTGTGCTGAAAACCGGCATAAAAATCGACGCCAACGAAACCTGTCTCTATCACCGGCCCTGCCATGATTCCCTGGACGCTCAGGCCGAGGATCTGCTCAGAACCTGCGGATACCATCTTACCCCGGTTCCTCACTGCTGTTCGGAAGCCGGAACCCTGTCCCTGAGCCGGCCGGATATTTCACACGCCATGCTGGAGAGAAAACAGCGGGCCCTGTCCAGTATCATCGGCGCTTCCGGCCGTTCAGGCATCAAGCTGCTCACCCACTGCCCTTCCTGCCTCCAGGGACTTGGCAGGAACGCGAGCGTGATTCCCCGCCACATGACCGAAGAGCTGGCCATTCAAATCGGCGGGAAAGATTGGGAAAAAGAAGCCGGGCACCTGGTTCAAAATGCGGAGCGAATTATCTTTTAATGCCCCGCATCAAGACCGCTTCCATTCACCCCGATGATCCCGTAATCATTTCCTGTAACCCAATCCCTTTTTCAGGTTCATCATTAACAGAACGATTTCCATAATCTGATTGTTTACTTCAAAGGAGTTGTGATATGAAAGAAGCGCTGATATTGCTGGCTGTTGTGGCGGGATGGTTTGTCCTTCAAACCTATATTCTGCCAAAACTCGGAATTTCCACCTGAATGAAAAATGCCTGTCAGGTGACAGACAAGAAAAAGAATGTCGATCTCCCCCAATCCAAAGATCAGACCGGATGATGATTTTGAGCTGATCCAGGCGATCAACGCCGGACAGTCCGAACTGTTTCCGGAGCTGGTCCGGCGCTATGAACGGAAACTGTATAATTTCGGCATGCGCATGTGCCGGGATGTTCAGGATACCGAAGACATGGTTCAGGACACGTTTATCAATGTCTTCAAATATCTGAAGGATTTTCGATATGAAACCAAATTCAAGAATTGGCTCTACCGCATTGCCACCAGCACCTGCCTGAAAAAAAGGCGAAAATCCAAATATGCGCCGGAAAGAGAGCTGTCTCTGGATGAGTTCATTCCCGATGAGAACGCCGAGATGCCGGTGCAAGTGCCGGGATGGGCATCCATCCCTTTGGATCAACTGCTGAATGAAGAGCTTTCCGCCGTCATTAAAGAGGGGGTTGCATCACTTCCGGAAAAATATCGGTTGGTCCTTGTTTTAAGGGACATGGAAGGGCTCAGCACCGCGGAAACCGCCCAGGTTCTGGGCCTGACAACCGAAAACATCAAGGTAAGACTCCATCGGGCGCGTCTTTTCCTGAGAGAAAAACTCAAAACCTATTATGACCATGGCACATGATCACGACCGCAAAGATTGTCTGGCAATGTTCGCAAAATTGTCCGAATACCTCGACAATGAGCTGGACGAGCTGACCTGCAAGGACATTGAAGACCATGCCGGGGAGTGTATCCCCTGCAAGGCCTGCCTGGAAACCCTCCGGCAAACCATCGGCCTGTGCCGGTCCTTGGCACCAGACGAAAAACCGGTGCCTGAAGCATTTTCGAATCGGCTGAAAGCGCTGATTCAAAAAATGTCCCGCGAGAAAACAACCTCCTAATATCCAGTTTGTTTATTGCGAGGACCGACGCATGATAGTCACGATACAAAGCCAATTGATCAATTTTTCGAACGCCGAGGACGGGGCATTCCTCCAAAGATTCTTCAAAACCGGTCCCGGCCAATACGGCGAAGGCGATCTCTTCAGGGGGATTCGCGTACCCGTGCTTCGCAGGCTCTCCAAGACACACCAAGACCTCCCGCTTGAACTCTCCGAACAACTGCTCCACAGCGCGTATCACGAGGACAGATTGCTTGCGCTGCTGATTCTGGTTCGCAAGTTCGCCCATGCCGATGAGACGGGCCGAGCCGATATTTACACACTGTACCTCGACAACACACGTTTTATTAATAATTGGGATCTGGTCGATACTTCCGCGGAGCACATCGTTGGCGCATACTTGAGCGACAAAAGCAAGGAGCCTCTTTATCGATTGACTCAATCTGGCCGTCTCTGGGAGAGAAGGATTGCCATTCTTGCAACGTTTCATTTCATCAAGCGGGGCAAGTTTGATGAGACCCTCAGGATCGCCGAAATGTTGCTGACGGACAAGCAGGATTTGATTCACAAGGCGGTCGGCTGGATGCTCCGGGAAGCAGGCAAGCGCGACATGCAAAGAGAAGAAGAATTTCTCGGCGCGCATTACCGGCAGATGCCAAGAACGATGCTGAGGTATGCCATTGAGAAGTTTCCGCAGGACAAGCGTTTAATTTACTTGAAAGGGACTGTCTCGCCAAGCGTACACGAGCGCACCCGTCATAACCTGTTTAAGCCCGGATAAAGAACCTGGCACACTGGCCGAATCAATGGCGGCAACCTCGATGCGGCAACCCAGATATTCGGTTCATCCGACCGCCAATGCGATTACCCCAACAACGATCGCGGCCGCAGCAGGCAACCTCCGGCGGGCATCCCCCTCAGCAAGGAGTCTCGATCCCATCACCGCTCCTATTAAAATACTTACCTCCCGCGCCGGGGCGATGTAGCTGACCGGGGCGGAGATGAGAGCGGTCAGGACCATGATGTAAGACAGCGGACAGAGCAGTCCCACCCCGATCGCTTCCTTTCTGTGAATCCGCCATTCCTTCCGTACATCTCCCCAATTCCGGAGAGCCATCGGACCCAGCATGATCACACGACCCAGGTTCGTGCAGTAATCCTGAAGCAGGGGAGGAATCAGGAGGGTACTGACGGCATACTTGTCCCAGAGAGTATAAGCAGCAATAATGATTCCGGTGAGCAGTCCGTATCTCACCGCCAACTTGCGGCTCCCCATGAAACCGCCCGATCCCCCTGACAGGAAGAAAACGCCCGCT
>CAIVVZ010000249.1 GCA_903909505.1 uncultured Desulfobacteraceae bacterium | reverse complement strand
TGCGGCGGTTCGAGAGCCCAGGGCCATCACGTTCATCTCTCTGGAAAAATACCCGCAGATGCCCAGACCTGCCGTAAGGGTGCCAAGGGTCAGCCAGACATCGGCCCAGGTTTTGGAGCCGAAACTGCCCATCAGCCAGAAGATGATCACGCTGACCTGCTCATCAACCATGTATTTGATAAAACTGACGCCGGCGGACAGAATGGCCGATACGATGATACCGGACAGAATCAGGTTGCTGGAAGAAAGTCCCGCGCTGGAAGAGGCCAGATAAATGACCGCCATCAGGGTCAGGCCGGATCCGATAAACGCAAAAAGCGGCACGGACCAGATTCCCCAGATGCCGATGTTCAGCCACAAGGCAAAGGAGGCCCCCAGGGCCGCGCCGGCGGATACCCCGAGCGTGTAGGGATCGGCCAGCGGGTTCAGCAGAATTCCCTGAAACACGACGCCGGAAAGGGCCAGGCCCGCTCCCACTGCAGCGGCCGTCAGAATCCGGGGCAGCCGGACATCGGTGATCACGACCGGAAAAAGCGAATTGACGCCATCCAGTAAAAAATCCAATCCCGGCAGCTTTGCCAGGACAATCCGCAGCACATCGGAAAACGAAATCCGCATATATCCCAGGCCGCTGGAAAGCACCACCAGCGCGGCCAGCAGCAGGGACAGCGCCAGGACCTGCCAAAAGATCCCCCGGCCGAAGGTCCGAAAAATGCGTATCATAAAAATGTGCCAACAATTGTTTTCAGATGGTCCACCCAGATATCGACGATGGCGTCGTATTCGGCAAGACCTTTTAAGACCGGCTTGCAGGAAATGCCGTGTTTTTCAAGAATGGATTTCCAGGAATGTTCATTGTCTCCTGCCATGTCCTTCAACGTGTGATTCCCGGCTACGGCCAGGCAGGGCAGAAGATATGCCGATGTGATTTTTTCTTTCTGAAGTCCGGCGCAAATGTCGGCAATGCCGGGCCGGCCGCTCATCGTTCCCACAAAGATCCCGGCATCGGTCTGCTGAAGATGATACATCAGTGCCGTATAACAGGCGTTGGCCGGATGGGGAGAGCCATGACCCATAAAAATGACGGCTTCCCGCGGCGTTCTCTCGTGCGGGACCGCCGAAAGCAGGGCAGCCGCGGCTTTTTCCATGTCATCTCCGGTCCCAAGGAGCGGCAATCCCATCATCACCTGCCGGAACCCGCCGCGCATCTGGCCAAAAAGACGGCAGTTGATCGTCAGGTCGTGGTGCTCTTTTCCCGAAATGACATGCAGCGCCTGAACCGCCACATGGGTAAACCCATCCTCCATCATTCGCGCCAGGGACATTTCCACGGAATCCACGGGCTGACCGTCCCCGGTCGACTTTTTTCGCATGACGGCCGAGGTAACGGCCCATCGAATTGGAATATCCGGAATGGCAGCCCGTGTCTTTTGCTCGATAGACTGATAGGCAGCCTGGGCCTGCGGGGTGCGAGTTCCAAAAGCAACCAGCAGTATGCCTATTTTTAAAGGGACTGAGCGGTCCGTTGTCATTTCGATTCCTTTGCCGTAAGCAGACACGACATCAAGAGATGATTCACATTCATGGCCTGCTATGCAAATAAAAAAGCCCTTCAAATTCGGAAGAATCTGAAGGGCTGCACCCGGCTTCTTTGCCCGTGGAATTGACCACTGCCGTCATCTGTTACCGCAGATTCCGGCCATTCATGATCAGGCAGGTCTTCTGGCTATCAGATCATCCTACTGACTGCGCCTTCCCGCAAGACTTCTGCCTTGCAGTGGCATTTTGCAGCGTTCGTCCCTGATTACAGAGGCGGGACCGCTCCCGGTTTTCACGGGATTCCCTATTATGCAGCCCAAGCTGCACCTGATGTCCCATTCTCGGGAAAATCGGCACCATTGTCAAGTGAATATTCACGACAAAGGATGCCTCACCCAAGAACACCGTATCGTCTATCTTGCCTGTGACGATCGAATCGATTCTCTCCAGGCACGATAACATTATTGATCGGTCCCGGACCGGGGCTTGTTGTGCGACAGTAATCCGCATGTCCGGATAGATTGAGTTCACCGGTTGATGAGTGCCATCATGGACGCCGGGTAGCGATCTCCGGCAGCCGCTCCCTTGGGTAGCGCCTCGGCCATTTCGGCCGTTTCGACATCGCTGATCACAACCGCTCCGGCGGCGATGTTCTCTTCAAGGTACTTCCTTCGCTTGGTCCCCGGTATCGGCACGATGTCGTCCCCCTGGGCCAAAACCCAGGCCAGGGCCAGTTGTCCGGCGGTGATCCCTTTTCGCGCCGCAATGGCCTTGACCCGCTCCACCAGTTTCAGGTTCTTCGTGAAGTTGTCGCCCTGAAAACGGGGGGAGTTGCGGCGGTAGTCATCGGCCGTAAAGTCGTCGGGGCTTTTCAGTTGTCCGGTCAGAAAGCCGCGCCCAAGCGGGCTATAGGGCACAAAACCGATTCCCAGCTCTCGCAGGGTCGGCAGCACCTCGTCCTCCGGGTCGCGGGTCCAGAGCGAATATTCGCTTTGCAGCGTGCTGATTGGGTGTACGGCATGGGCGCGGCGGACAGTTGCAGAACTTGCCTCGGACAACCCGATGAAGCGCACCTTTCCGGCTGCCACCAAATCGGACATGGCCCCCACGGTCTCTTCAATCGGCACCTCGACATCCACCCGGTGCTGGTAGTAGAGGTCGATATGATCGACACCCAGCCGCTTCAGCGAGGCATCACACGCCGTGCGGACATACTCCGGCCTGCCGCTGATGCCCCGGTATGTAGGATCGCTGGTGCGGATAAGACCGAACTTGGTGGCCAATACCACCTGGTTGCGATGCCCCTTGATCGCTTTGCCCACCAGTTCTTCATTGGTGAACGGGCCGTACATGTCGGCGGTGTCCAGGAAATTCACCCCCAGATCAAGGGCACAGTGGATAGTGGCAATCGATTCCGCCTCGTCCCGCCGACCGTAGAAGTCCGACATTCCCATGCATCCCAATCCCTGGGCCGATACTGTTAATCCTTGTGTCCCCAGTTTTCTGGTTTTCATCAGTTTTCTCCGTTCTTAATTGTTGAATCAATGTACTGTTATCGACCCTGAGTCCCAACTCAACATCGCAACCTCCTGCTTGTCCACCCGGATTAATAGGTTGACTCTGTCTTCCTTCCAGCGATTGTTTCTGGGTTAACTCTCACTGCACAACAGGGACATCAGCAAGCGCACGCTTTTTGCGCTCCGCTGAACGCCATGATTGGCCGCTTCTGTCTCAGATATCGAGGGCAAAGCGGATTGCCCGCCCGACATCAATCATCTTGGACGAAGGCAAGGACATGATCAAGGGTCCGATTTTCGCTTTCGAAACAGTCTGCAAGTGGTCACAATTGACAGCGCAATCCTGGGGCATGCCTTCGGCTTTCGAGAGAAATACCTCAGACGGAATATTACGGACCGCAGTTGTGACGGGAGCGATAGTTACCTCACCAAGGTATTCCAGCACGGAATCTCGTGTCAGGATAAGAACGGGACGTTTTTTATCCGGCGGTACGAATTTATACCAACGTATTTCGCCGTGCTTCATTTGTCACCCCACGCCTGCTCAGTTTCCCAAACCGAAAACTCATCGGCGGCGACCGGATGTCGTTCATACCCCCGTCGATGCTTTCGCTCTAGTTGCTCTAAGCTATAACGGGCAAGCGCGTCACGAAGTGCTTTTCTTGCGAAAGCAGAGCGGCTTGTGCAAAGCTCCTTTGACACGCGGTCGACCGCTTTGACAAGATCATCATCAAGGGTCATCTGGATGGTTCTCATTTCGCACCACCATAATGTGGATTTTTATAGCTATATTAATCAACATTGAGGCCGATGTCAAATGGATCTATTCGGCTAACGTTCGCAACGAGCTGCTGTCCAGCGGCAAGTAAAGCGCCGCTGACCGATCCGACGTTAATATTTTCAAATGATTGTAAGGCGTCATACTTCCACGGGTCTCCTTTTTTCACATAGAAAATCTGAATCAGAACGCCGCACGGTTCTTCAGACAGAACAATCTTCAGTTGGTATCCTGCCGATTCATAGACAGCTTTCAGGATTTCCGCAACATATCCTTATAGGCTTTTCTCCTTTCGCCGGCTAACTTTTGACGCTTTTTCTTGCTTTACCCATGGCGTCTGCTGCGATCATGGCATTGAGGATTTTTTCAGGAGCGATAATGCCTGCTTCGTGATGGATGGACTCCGCGGGAGCGCAGGTCTTTTCAGCCGCCATCATCAGTCTGTTCCGGTCTATGTTTCCCAATCCGATGTCGGCG
>CAIVVZ010000248.1 GCA_903909505.1 uncultured Desulfobacteraceae bacterium | reverse complement strand
GCGGTGTATCGTTTTTTGCCACGGGTTTTCAGCGTGATTAACCATCTGAGTTCCGCAGCGCTGTTTGATACGGCTGTGGTTCTTGATTGTGGCGATTTGGGACGGGTCGGCGAGGCAGCCGACATCATCGATCAGATACCTGAAATCATCAACATCGATCATCATATTACCAACACCCGGTTTGGAACCTGCCGGCTGATCGATGTCCAGGCATGCGCCTGCACGGAAATTCTCTACCAGCTGTTTGAGCGGATGCATGTCCCGTTTACTCGGGAATTGGCCACCTGTATCTACACCGGAATTTTAACCGACACCGGGTCGTTTCGATTTTCCAATACCAACCGGACCACCTTTCAAATCTGTGAAAACATGGTTGCCTGCGGTGTAGATCCGTTCCAGGTTGCCAAGCATGTTTATGGTACCTACTCTCTGGGAAGGATCAAGCTCTTAAACCTTGCGCTTGATTCCATTGAAATATCTGAAAACGGAAAGGTCTCTCTCATGGCCTTGACGCGCGCGATGCTGAATGAAACCGGCACGCAGCCCGAGGATACGGATGGCATGATCAACTATGCCCGGCGCATTCAAGATGTTAAGATCGCCGTGCTGATTCAGGAACAGATGAACGGCAGTAACCGCTCCGCGGGTCAGCGGCGCCCGTATCACGTCAGCCTGCGATCTGATGGAAGCGTGGATGTGGCTGCCATTGCCGAAATGTTCGGCGGCGGCGGGCACCAGAGCGCTGCGGGCTTCAGCATTGAATCCACCCTGACGGAAATTAAAGCACAGATCCTGCGGATGACGGAGTCTATATAAGAGAAGTCAGGAGTCGGAAGCCGATTTAAGAAATCAGGTAAAGGATCCGAGGTTGGTTGTGCAGGAAAAAGACGCATCCCTGAATGGGATACTTGTGATCGATAAACCGCCGGGACTATCTTCCGCCAGGGTTGTTTCCATTGTCAAGCGCCTGCTTCAGGCCCAAAAAGTGGGTCATGCCGGAACACTCGACCCATTTGCCACGGGCGTCCTGATTGTCTGCGTCAACCAGGCGACCCGGCTGGCCCGCTTCTGGCTGAACAGCGCCAAGACCTATCAGGCGGAACTCTGTCTGGGTGTTGAAACAGACACTCAGGATCCCACGGGGACCGTGATTTCAACCTGCGATGCCGTTGATGTTCCCGAAGATACGCTGCAGGCTGTCATGAAGTCTTTTGTGGGGACAATGAATCAGGCTCCGCCGGTATATTCGGCTCTGAAACATCAGGGAGTTCCGCTGTACAGGCTTGCCCGAAAAGGAGAGCCGTTTCAAAAGCCTGCTCGTCAGATTCAGATTTACCGGCTTGAAATTCTGGATATTGCATTGCCAATGGTTCGTTTTGAGGTGAGCTGCAGCGCAGGAACCTATATCCGTACACTCTGTGCGGATATAGGAAAAATCCTTGGGTGCGGCGGCCATTTGAAGAATCTCAGGCGGACAGCCAGCAGCGGCTACTCGATTACAGATGCCATTCCCCTTTCTGAACTGGAAGAGCTGGCCCGGTCCGGCGATGTCGACCGGCATCTGACCGGTATGTCCAAAGCTCTTCCGGATATGGTTTCTTTTCAGGCAGATAAAGCTTTGACGGATAAGCTCAAATATGGCATGATGGTTACGATAGCAGATGTTTCGCCATCTTGCCTTTTACCCGGAGAGAACCTGGTAAAAATCATCGACGAAAACAACCGCCTGCTGTCCATTCTCTGTTATGACCCGGTTCAGCACGGGTTTATGTATTGCTGTTCGTTTGTGTGAAAGTCATTATGGACAAGCTGAAGACTTTTCCTGCACCTTCAGTCTTAAACTTGCATGCTTCGTTGGAAGCATGCATTTGAAAATGGTTAGGGCTTAGCCCGAGGTCATGCATTCATCAACCTTGGATTCAGCCTTAACGTAAAAAGCAGTAACATGTTGTTGCATTGCGGTGGCCAATAGTTCACGGCAAGTTGAGATGAATGCCCGCAGGGGTGGAGCGGAATTCACCCATTTCACTATTGTAAAACAGGAGGATAAAAGAAAGTGGTTTTTAAACCCGAGGACAAAAAGAAACTGATTGACCAGTATAAACTTCATGAGAGCGACACCGGGTCGCCGGAGGTGCAGGTTGGCCTCATCACCCATCGCATTACCTATCTTACCGAACACCTGAAGGTGCACACCAAGGATCACCATTCCCGCAGAGGCTTGCTGATGCTGGTTGGAAAACGCCGCAGGCTCTTGAATTATGTCAAAAACAAAGACGTTCAGCGGTATCGAACCATTATTGAAACCCTGGGCTTAAGAAGGTAGTCAGGAATTATCTGAAATGTCAGGAATGCCTGATCTCGTTAAACTTAAGGGTTCCATACAGAACTTGCCCGCTTGCTGGCTTAAGTTTTGTGGTGGTGAGACTCGGCCGTTCATGCGAATCATCAGCCAGCATGACCACAATGCGACGTAATCTCACCAGGTTGAGATTACGTCGTTCAACATAAGGAGGCAAATATGGAAGTTGTTCTCGAAGCAACACTCGGGGATAAGCCGTTAAGCATTAAAACCGGAAAAGTCGCCAAACAGGCTTCAGGCGCCGTGGTGGTTCAATACGGGGAAACCATTCTTCTGGTGACCGTGGTTTCGTCCGACGAAAGCGCCAAAGGGGATTTTCTGCCGTTAACGGTTGAATACATGGAAAAAATTTATGCCGCGGGCCGGATTCCCGGAAATTATTTCCGCCGTGAAATCGGAAGGGGCAGTGAAAAAGAAACCCTGACTGCCAGACTGATCGACAGGCCGATTCGGCCGCTTTTCCCAAAAGGGTACAATTTCGAAACCCAGGTCATTGCCACGGTTCTTTCCATGGATCAGGAAAATGATCCGGACACCCTGGCCATGATCGGCGCATCGGCTGCGCTGGGTCTGTCTGACATTCCGTTTGAAGGACCGATTGCCTGTGTCCGGGTGGGTCGCATCGAGGGTCAGCTCGTCATCAATCCGCCCCTGCAGAAATTTGACGCCTGCGACATCAATATCATTGTTGCCGGTTCCGCCACCGGCGTTGTCATGGTGGAAGGCAGCGGAAATATTGTGAGCGAAGCGGATATGCTCGAGGCCATTTTCTTCGGTCATCAGGCCATGCAGCCGGTCATTGAAATCCAGAAAAAGCTTCGGGAAATCTGTGGAAAACCCAAACGTGCGTTTTCCATGCCGGAAAAAGATGCGGCCCTGGTTGAAAAAGTCGATTCTCTGGCTTCTCAGCGAATAAAGGACGCGCTCGGGGTTCCCGATAAAATCGAGCGCTATGCAGCGATGCGTGCAGTCAAATCCGAGGTACTGAAAGAACTTGGCGAAGCGTTCATTGATCGGAAAGAGGAAGTTTCGGCAGCCTTTCAGGACATTCAGAAAGCCATCAGCCGGAACCTGATTTTAAAAGAAGGCCGTCGTATCGACAACCGGAAATTTGATGAAATCCGCCCCATTACCTGTGAAATCGGCATTCTCCCCAGACCCCACGGCAGTGCGCTCTTTACCCGCGGCGAAACCCAGGTGCTCGGCGTCTTGACCCTGGGCTCCGGGCAGGACGAGCAGCGGGTGGAAACCTTGACCGGAGAAGAATCCAGGCCGTTCATGCTCCATTACAATTTCCCGCCTTTTTCAGTGGGAGAGGTCAAGCGACTCTCCGGCCCCAGCCGCAGGGATATTGGTCACGGCGGTCTTTCGACTCGGGCGCTTGAAAAAGTGCTGCCCGCCAAAGCCGATTTTGACTATACCATCCGTATTGTTTCAGAGGTTCTGGAGTCCAATGGATCCTCTTCCATGGGTACGGTTTGCGCCGGAACCCTGGCCATGATGGACGGCGGTATTCCCATCAAGGCGCCCGTGGCCGGAATCGCCATGGGGCTGGTCAAAGACGGGGAGACCGTGATCATTTTATCGGATATCCTTGGGGATGAAGACCATACCGGGGACATGGATTTTAAGGTTGCCGGTACCAGCGAAGGCATCACCGCCCTTCAGATGGACATCAAGATTCATGAGCTTCCCAAGGAAATCCTGGGAAAAGCACTGGAACAGGCGCGTACCGGCAGGCTCCATATCCTGGGTAAGATGCTGGAGTCGCTTGACAAGCCGCGTGAAGAAATTTCTCAGTATGCCCCGGCCATCGTGACGATAAAAATCAATCCTGACAAGATCCGGGATATCATCGGCCCCGGCGGGAAAATGATTCGCTCGATTCAAAGCGAGACCAACACCCGTGTTGAGATAGATGATACGGGCTTGGTGAAGATTGCGGCAATTTCAAAGGCCGAAGGGGACGCCGCCCTGAAGTTGATTCAAGGCATTGTTTTGGAGCCGGAAATCGGACGAATTTACGAGGGGACGGTTGTCAAGGTCATGGATTTTGGTGCATTTGTCCAGATTTCTCCCGGGACCGATGGTCTGGTTCACATCTCCCAGCTTTCCACCCGAAGGGTGACAAAGGTTACGGATGTGGTGAAGGAAGGCGATACACTCAGGGTAAAAGTTCTGGAGATATCCCGGGATGGGAAGATTCGTTTAAGCCATAAGGCGGTTTTGGAAGAGGAAAACCCGATTTGAAACCAGACGACAGGATCGAGAAAACCCTTCTATCAAACGGTGTTCGCATTCTCTCTCAGAGGATGCCACACGTTCAGTCCGTGTCCATGGGGGTCTGGGTCAACATCGGATCCCGGGATGAGACCGATGCGGAAAATGGATTGTCTCATTTTATTGAGCACATGATGTTTAAGGGTACACAAAAGCGCTCGGCTTTTGAAATCGCCAAAGCCTTCGACGCCATCGGCGGGTATACCAACGCCTTTACTTCCATGGAAAATACCTGTTACCATGCCAAGGTCATGGCAAACCATCTGGAAACCATGTCGGAAATTCTAACGGATATTTTCCTGAATTCCTTGTTCGACGAAGCTGAAATCGAAAAAGAACGCCCGGTCATCTTTCAGGAAATCGGCATGCTGGAAGATACGCCGGATGAATACGTGCACCAGTTGGCTGCCCGGTCGTTCTGGGGGGACAATCCCCTGGGAAGATCGATCCTGGGCACCCACGACAATATTCTGCAATTTGATTCCAAAACCATTCGAAGCTTTTTTGAGCGGCTCTACCAGCCGAATCGGATTGTGGTGACCGCCGTGGGAAACATCGAACACGATCGTCTGGTTGATCTGGCCCGTCCGGCGTTTGAAGCCATTCAATCCGGAAACCCCATTCCGGCCCGCGGCATTCCGCAAGGCCACTTCAATGTGGGAATCCACCCAAAAGACCTTGAACAGGTTCATATCTGCCTCAATACGCGGGGATTGTCCACAACAGATCCCAGGCGGTTTGTTTCATCCCTGATGAACACCATTCTGGGTGGGAACATGAGCTCGCGGCTTTTTCAGCAGATCCGCGAGCAGCGGGGCCTGGCATATTCGGTTTACTCGTTTGTCTCCTCTTTTGTGGAAACGGGCATGTCTGGAGCATATGCCGGCGTGGACCCAGATAATGCTTTTGAAACCGTAGAGCTCATTTTGAATACGCTGCAAAGCCTCAAAGACAGTCCGGTAACAGAGGATGAACTCCATCATGCCAAAGAATTTACCAAGGGAAATCTGCTCATGGCCTCTGAAAGCAATGAAAACCAGATGGCGCGGCTGGCCCAGGGTGAATTTCATTTTGAGCGCTATACCCCGTTGCAGGAGATTCTGGACGGGATTGACGGGGTTACCCCTGCGGATATTCAGGTGCTTGCCGAAGAGATGTTTCTAAAGAATCAGATGACCCTGACGCTTCATGGTCCGGTGACGGAAACTTCTCAATTTGAACAGCTCATGATGGCATGATGGAAGTGAGCCATGGACGCTGAATCGTCCCCAACCATCCGCTTCTGCAGGATCGATCCGAAGGCCAACGCGGATATACCGCTGCCACGCTATATGACGCCTCAGTCTGCAGGCATGGATCTGCATGCAGCCGTAACGCAGGATCTGACCGTGGAGCCTGGCGCGATTAAACTGATTCCAACCGGATTGATGATGGCCATTCCCAATGGCTATGAAGCCCAGATTCGGCCCCGAAGCGGGCTTGCAGTGAAGCACGGGATCGGGCTGATTAATTCACCGGGAACCATCGATGCGGATTACCGCGGAGAAGTCCAGGTGGCTTTGATCAATCTGGGAAAACACGCTTACACGATCCGGCGGGGCGACCGGATCGCTCAGATGATCATTCACCGGGTGTATCAGGCAGGGCTTGAAGAAGTCAGTTGTCTGGATAAAACCAGCCGCAATGCGGGCGGGTTTGGCCATACGGGAAAGTAGCAGGCAAACGAAAGTTAATAAGAGCCGCTCTTGCTATAGACTTTTAGATAATGTTTTTGGCAAGGCAGCAGGGAGGAGGTTATACATCTGTAGTATATCTCCGACCGATAACGCAGCAAAAAGCATTGTCTGGAAGTTAATAACTTCTTATTTTCCGAAGGATGCAGTAATGCGATGCAGGTAGATGATGTCTGACAAACCGGAGTTTTCATCAAATTCGGCAACGCCGCCAGATCCCGGCATATCCCTGTGCATGCTGGCCAGTGGCAGCAAGGGGAATTCCATTTACGTTTCGGATGGCCGCACCGCCATCCTTGTGGATGCCGGACTTTCAGGAATCGAAATCGAACGCCGAATGAAATCCAGGGATCTCAGCCTCGAATCCCTCGATGCCATTGTGGTCTCTCATGAACATGAGGATCACATTCGCGGCGTGGGCGTCCTCTCCCGGCGCTACGGCCTTCCCGTGTATATCAGTGCAAAAACGGCAGCCGCTTCGCCTCAGTTAAATAATCTAAAGCAAACGGTTTCATTTAATTGCGGCGACTCTTTTAATATCAATACGTTAAACATCCATCCATTTTCAATTTCCCATGATGCCGCGGATCCGGCAGGCTTTACGATCGCTCTGAATCAAAAAAAGAT
>CAIVVZ010000247.1 GCA_903909505.1 uncultured Desulfobacteraceae bacterium | reverse complement strand
GTTTCCACTGGAGGGGCAAACGGCGGATTTTTTGACGGTCCGGTGACAGGCAAGGGGCTGTCAAGTGCCTCACCGCATGGGGCCTCGAACGACGAAATTCCCGTAAATAAACCGATTCTTCTGGATTACGCCGGGGTTTTCAATGGTTACATTACCGATATGACCCGCATGTTTGTAATCGGAACGCTTGATCCTGAATTGCAGCGGGCATTTGATATTGCTATCGATATTCAGGAGATGGTTCGTCAGGCCATGAAGCCCGGTGCAATCTGCGAAGAGCTTTTTCTTGCAGCCGCATCAATGGCTGAACAGGCTGGACTTGGCTCCTGTTTTATGGGAATGCCGGGTGAACAGGCGAAATTTGTGGGTCATGGCGTTGGCCTTGAACTCGATCAGCTTCCGGTACTTGCAAAAGGGTTTGCGGTGCCATTGCTGGCAAATCAGGTTATTGCAGTCGAGCCAAAGTTTGTCATTCCCGGCAAAGGGGTGATCGGTATCGAAAATACCTTTGTCGTTACTGATGAGGGTGGCCAACGGTTGAGTGATCTGCCGGACGGGATTGTGGTTCTGGAGGCGTAAGAGCGATATGTACAGTAATTTTTTTTCATTGCAGGAGGTAACCGCTTGACCACCATCGGGAACTCTGAACGCGAGACACAGAACCGCGTGCTTGCCCTGTTCACCAAAGAGCTTGCCTACCGCTCTCTCGGCAACTGGAAGGATCGCGAGGGGAACAGCAATATTGAGGAGCCTCTGCTCTCAGCCTACCTTTTGCGGAACGGCTACACTCCGGCGCAGAGTACCAAAGCCATCCATGAACTGCGTATTGAGGCAAATAATCCCAACCGTACGCTTTACGACAACAACCGCAAGGTCTACAGCCTCCTTCACTACGGTGTTCCGGTAAAAGCGGCGGCGGGTGAGAATAGTGAAACCGTCAAGCTGATCAACACCGACCACCCGGAGCTGAACGACTTTGCCGTTGCCGAAGAGGTGACGGTGTATGGGCAGCACGACAAACGGCCCGATATTGTGCTCTACCTCAACGGGATAGCGGTTGGCGTGCTGGAGTTGAAAAACAGCAGGGTATCGCTTGGTGACGGCATCCGCCAAAGCCTTGTCAATCAGCGCCCCGAGTTTATTGCCCCGTTCTTTTCAACAGTGCAGTTCATTTTTGCCGGAAACGATTCGGAAGGACTGAAGTATGGTACGGTCAGTACGGAGGAGAAGTATTTTCTGCAATGGAAGGAGGATGAGGAGGATAACTCTCGTTTCAAGCTCGACAAGTATCTGCTCAAGATCTGCCGGAAATCCCGACTGGTTGAGCTGCTGCACGATTTTGTGCTCTTTGATGGCGGGGTAAAGAAGCTGCCACGGGTACATCAGTATTTTGGTGTCAAGGCGGCGCAGCGCTCTGCCGAGGAGTTCAGGGGTGGCATTATCTGGCACACGCAGGGGAGTGGCAAGAGCATGGTGATGGTGCTGCTGGCCCGCTGGATTCTGGAGAACAAGCCTGCCGCCCGTGTGGTTATTGTGACTGATCGCGATGAACTCGACAAGCAGAT
>CAIVVZ010000246.1 GCA_903909505.1 uncultured Desulfobacteraceae bacterium | reverse complement strand
GTGCGACAGATAACGATGCAGGCTTCCATGGGCGAGTTGTAGAAAAGGTTCGGTCCAAGGCCCAGCACGCACTCAATCAGATCGGCTTCGATGAGTTTGCGCCGCATCTCCGCTTCCTCCTGACGGAAAAGAACTCCGTGCGGGAAAAGGATGGCGCAGCGGCCGGTCTTGGGCGCAAGACTCGCCAGAATGTGCTGCCAGAATGCGTAGTCGGCGCGGCCCTGGGGCGGAACGCCGTAAAGGTTGCGTCCCCAGGGGTCGGAGGTGAAGGCGGAGCGGTCCCACTGCTTGATGGAATAGGGGGGATTGGCCAGGCAGACACCGTAGCGCATGAGACGGTCGGCCTGCACGAATTTCGGTTCCGAGAGCGTATCGCCTCGCAGAATCTGAAAATCCTCGATGCCGTGGAGAAAACAGTTCATCCGGGCGATGGAGGAGGTCATGAGGTTGCGTTCCTGGCCGTAGAGCCTGACGTTACGCCATTCCAGGTTCTTGCGGCGCAGGTGGGCGACGGCCGAAAGGAGCATGCCACCGGAGCCGCAGGTGGGGTCGTAGATGGATTCGCCCGGTTGCGGTTCGAGCATTTCCGTCATGAGATGAACGACGGTGCGGTTGGTGTAGAACTCGGCGGCGGTGTGGCCGGAGTCGTCGGCAAATTTTTTAATGAGGTATTCATAGCCCTGTCCCAGCTCGTCTTCGGGCAGATTGGCGAGGGTGAGCTCAAGCGCGCTGAAGTGCTCGACCAGGTCGCGCAACATGGCGTCGGACAGGCGGTCTTTATTGGACCACTGCGCGTCACCGAAGATTCCGTAGAGTTTTTCGGGATTGGCGGTCTCGATGGTGTGCATGGCGGATTGGAGCGCCTGGCCGACATTTTTGGCGGCTTGGCGAACTTCCCGCCAGTGGGCTTCGGGCGGAACCTGGAAGCGGTGGTTTTCCGGGTAGGCGGCGAACGCTGTATCTCCGCCGGATTCCGTCAATGCGGTCCGTGTCTCTTCATCAAAGACGTCGCACAGGCGTTTATAAAACAGCAACGGGAAAATGAACTGCTTGTAGTCGCCCGCATCAACGGTCCCGCGAAGGAGCACGGCCGCACCCCAGAGGTAGGATTCGAGCTGCTGCTGGGTGATGCGGGGGGTCATAGCAGCAGCCCCTCCCGCTTGAGGATGGCGACAAGTTTTTCCTCCGCGGCAAATGCCGCCGTGGCGCTTTTCTTGAGTTTCTCCATGGCCTCTTCCACCGTGAGCACTTCTTGCTCATTCTTCGGCTCAACGTAACGCGGGATGTTCAGGTTGTGATCGTTGCCGGAAATGTCGTCAAGGGTCACCACGCGGGCGACCCCTTCAACATCCTTGTAGTCGTCATACCATCGATAGATGCGCTCGACGTGTTCGGGGAGCAGTTCGTTGTGCGCACGGCCCTTCTTGAACTCGCGGGAGGCATCCAGGATGAGCACCTTCTTCTTCCGGTCCTTTGTCTTTCGCTGACGAAAGATGAGAATGCAGGCCGCAAGACCGGTGCCGTAAAACAAATTCGGTCCGAGACCGATGACGGCTTCGAGCAAATCCATGTGGAGAATCTTCTTTCGTATCTCGCCTTCTTTTCCCATGCGGAAAAGCGCGCCGTGCGGCAGTACCACGGCCATGCGACCGGTGGCCGGGGCCATGGATTTTATCATGTGCTGCACCCATGCGTAATCACCGGTCTTGGCCGGCCGTAGGGATCGCCGGCCCAGGCTTCTTCGCCCCACTTTTCCAAAGAGAAGGGCGGATTGGCGATAACGCAGTCGAAGGTGGCCAGGTTATCGCCGGAGAAGAATGCCGGCTGGCGCAGGGTATCGCCGCGTACCACCTGGAAATCCGAAGCACCGTGCAGAAAGAGGTTCATCCGCGCAATGGCGGAGGTGGTGAGGTTTTTCTCCTGCGCGAACAGTTTGCCCCAGAGCGTGCGATCATCGCCCTGATTTTCGCGGACGTGGTGAACGGCCTCCAGCAACATGCCGCCGGTGCCGCAGGCCGGATCGTAGATGCTATCGCCTTCCTTGGGATCGAGGATGTTCACCATCAGCCGAACGACCGAGCGCGGGGTGTAAAACTCGCCCGCCTTCTTGTTCGTGAGGTCGGCGAACTTCTTGATCAGGTATTCGTAGGATTGTCCGAGGATGTCGGCTTGCGCCGCCTGGTTGCCGAGCGCGATCCGTGAAAAGTGTTCAATGAGATCGCGGAGCAGGGAGTCGGACAGGCGCTCCTTGTTGGACCACGCCGCATCGCCGAAGATGCCGTAAAGCGTTTCCGGATTCGCTTTCTCGATGCAGCGCATGGCCTTTTGCAGAGCCTGACCGACGTTGGTTGCGACCACACGCACATCGCTCCAGTGACAGCCTTCCGGAATCTGAAAATGGTAGTTCTGAGGGAACTGTGCGTATTCCTCGTCACCGCCGGATTCCGCCAGCGCCGCCGCGTATTCCTCATCACGGACATCCGAGATGCGTTTGAAGAAAAGCAGCGGGAACACGTAGGTTTTGAAGTCGGCGGCATCCACGGGGCCGCGCAGGATGTTGGCGGCTTCCCAGAGGAGAGATTCGAGCTGACCGAGGGTGGTGACCTTGTTATTTATGCTCATTCTCTTCCCATCTGGTACGGCACCCCAATCCAATTGGGAGGACGCGGTGGAAGTGATAAAAATTCGATTTAAGACTTTTTAGATATCACCTGTCGTGAATGTTGTCAAAAGCATTTACGTGCAGGCAATTCGCATGTTATGCTTCGATCCAGGCAGTTCAGACAATTGGCCATGGCTTTCGCCGCATCCGATGTCAGTCGCCTCCATATTCAGGGTGATCCAAAAACAGGCGGGTGAAAAAGAAGCGGCGACGGTTACGGTGGATGGGGTGGTGCAACCGGGGAATACAATCGCATTCGTTGATGATGGCCGGGAACATGCGGTCGAGGTGGTGGTGTAATTCAATGAAAAATATGAAGGGAATAAAATGCTACTCGCCGATGGAAGAAAAAATTAACATTGTTTCTCATGCCATCGGTTTTGTTTTAAGCATGGTTGCTTTGGTGCTTTTGATCGTTCGGGCGATGCAGTACGGCAACGCCTGGCATATTGTCAGTTTCAGCATTTTCGGGTTCAGTTTGATGATATTATATGCTGCTTCCACTATTTATCACAGCGCTCAAAGCGCAGCGCTGAGAAGCAGATTGAATATCTTTGACCATGCATCCATTTATGTTCTTATCGCCGGAACTTACACGCCGTTTACGCTTGTCACGCTGAATGGTTCAACCGGTTGGGTGCTTTTCGGCATTTCCTGGGGATTGGCTTTAACCGGATTGATTTTGAAACTTTTCTTTACGGGCCAATATAATATAATCTCGACTATCATGTATGTATTCATGGGTTGGATTATCGTTTTCGCCATAAAACCATTAATTCATCAATTGCCTTTGAATGGTTTGCTTTGGCTTTTTGCAGGAGGCATTTCCTACACGATTGGTGCGATTTTATACAGCATTGATAAAATAAAATTCAATCATGCCATATTCCATCTATTGGTTTTATTCGGTAGTTTTTGCCATTTTATGTCGGTGTTCTTTTATGTGTTGCCCAATGCATAAATCCGCATTTGTTTCAGAGCTGTTATAAGCCGATTCTATCAGGAGGTTTTTCACGACCACCGGCATTCCGGTCGCCTATGGTGCCGTCTCCATTCCTTATATCAAAAAGGCGGGATTTGACGCGGCGATCGCCCAGGATTTGAGCGTTGTCAACGGAAAAATTCAAATCGGTGTGCGCGCGGAGACCCGAACGGCCTACATGGTCATTACCAGTCGTTATGTGGCGCTAAGCGATGAACGCAAGGAAGGCCTGTGATGCGGCTGACGTTTCACGAACCCACGGATGCGATCATCGCCGGCTTTGAAGATGCAATCACCGTCACCGGCTTTGAATGTACGTATTACCGGCAAGGCAATCTGCCTTCGGAGGCGGATCGAAAAATAGCGGATCTTCACCCGAGTGCAGCCGGACCTGAGGAATGCCTGAAATCGGTTGTCAAATTGTCACCACAATGGTAGAGTACAAGAAAAATCGGAAGGGTGTCAATATGAGAGCCGCACAAGTTAAAGAACATGAGCCGGCCAATGACCGAATCACCGCCAGGGTGCCGCGCGCTACCCGGTCGATAATCGAGCGGGCGGCAGCGATATACGGGGCTACGATCAATCAATTCATCGTTCAGGCTGCCGTTGAAAGGGCAAACGAAGTATTGCAGAGCACAGAGGCAATCAAGCTCTCCGCTCGGGATGCCAAGACATTTCTGAATGCTTTGGCAAAGCCGCCGCAGCCGAATGAAATCCTGCTGGAAGCTGTTTGTGCCCATGCCCGT
Organism: uncultured Desulfobacteraceae bacterium; assembly: GCA_903909505.1. Lineage (GTDB taxonomy): Bacteria > Desulfobacterota > Desulfobacteria > Desulfobacterales > Desulfatirhabdiaceae > RAAP-1. Next base: position 13,981 of record CAIVVZ010000246.1, on the reverse strand, counting down.
CTCGTTGAATCCCGGGACTGACATGGCAAAGGATTTGATTATCCGTCTTCTGGACGGCGAGACCCATGACCGAACGATGTTCGACTGTGGGGAACCGGTGCTCAACGCCTATCTGCAAAATACGGCATGGCAACACCTGCAAAAGGGAATCGCCAACACCTATGTTCTGGTCGAAATCACCAGGCCTCATAGGATACTCGGATTCTTCACTCTCGCGTTTCTGGAAGTGGATATAGCCGAGATGCCCGCCGGGTTGAGGAACAAGCTCCCGCGATCACGTTTTCCCGCAGCGAAACTGGGACGTATCGCTATTGACAAAGGTTGCCAGGGGAAGAATTACGGCAGGCTCCTTCTGGTCGATGCCATGCGCCGTGTTGCCGTTGCAGCCAGGACGGCGGCAGGTGTTGTCGGTTTGTTCGTGGATGCGAAAACTCCTGGAGTTGCTTCATTTTACCGGCAATTTGGTTTCATCCCCCTGGAAGATAACCCTCTTTCCCTGATGATTCCCTGTCAAACGATGATTGCTGCAATTCCCGAAGGCAAAATGATGTCGAAATGTCCAAGGGCTAACCCCAGCCGATGCCAAAATCTGGCAGGATGACAGGAAAGACCATCCCGGCTGCAATTGAGATAAGCGCGATTTTTTCTATCAGCGTGTCAGAGGACAGATATGACAAAAACAAAAAAACCTCAATTCGGTGAACTGTCGCCTAAGTACAGCTTTGTGCTCAATCCGTATCCCGATCTTCGATTTTCTCGGTGTCCCTTTTGTGAGCATAAAACGGGGCAACGAAAAATTCCTTTGCTGATTCACGTCAAGCCGGTGCATTCGATTGCTCTCAACTTTACGTGTCGATACTGTCCTACTTGTGATTTGTTAATTGTCCATAAACACGACTTGGAGCATTTGTTAACCGAAATGTTTTGCCAATATGATCCGGGATCCGTCGGGAATGAGTATCTGATCATAGGGACAGTGGAAAAATCGGCCTGGCGTGAGGGGTTGCATCATCCCAAGGTGGGGGCGGAAATACTGCCACATGTCAGCGACTTTACGGCGTATTATAAAGAACTGCGAGTGACACACCGTGGATGGTATCCGGCTGGTCAGGAACCGCAGATGATGGAGCCGCCGGCATCGCAGGAGTGGGTAAAATTCAAACCAGACAGGCAGGGGTGTTGGTCAACGAAGAACCATTGACAAAAGTGAGATTGATGACATTTGAACCATCAGATTTTAAAATTGCAAAGACACTACTGGAAGACCCAGGTCTTGCAGCAATAATCACCAATTTTATTGGTACTCCGATTGAAAAAGAAACGATTTCTCGCAAAAGCAACCGGACCCCAAACTGGTACAGACCGTGCCTGGTGAGAACGATTAACAATGATTCTTTTTCGTGAAAGTCACGGTGTACCAAAAGAGTTATAGTACCTTCCGAAATAGCAAGAAACCTTTATTTTTACACAGGGGGAAACACTTATGACAACAAGAGACGCTTTAAAACATGTTGTGATGATTATTTGCATCTGCTTATTGGTTCCCGTCTCTGGCACAGCCTCCATCAGTAACATTAATGAATTCTTAAAAACCTGCCCCATGAATGATCCGGCTTATAATCAGATCAAAAGCGACTTTACGATCCGCCACAATGGAACCATCGTTTCATTTGATAACATTTATTGCACAGAGCCCGCATCCTTAATGAATGTTTCCCAGTACACCGATGAATTAATCATTCTCCAGAGCTTGCGGGTGATCTATCATATGGATTTTGGCAGAAGCGGATATCTTCCATGGACCTCCGGAACTTTGTATGCGTGGATGAAATCCAAGATTAAAGGGTTCGACATTAATGATTCAGCGCAGGGAAGTTCCTGCTGCGGGCAATATTCCGACGGATTATATATCACGCTTAATCCCAAGGATGATCTAACACGAACAGCTGACATGACCTGGTTCAATCTGCCATATGCTATTGCCCTCTATGCCCATGAGGCGCGTCATGTGGACGGTTATGCACATGTGTCCTGTTGCGGGATTCCAAACGGATGCGATCAGACATTTGATCTGAACAATCTTTCCCCCTATGGGATTCAGTGGTGGCTAATTAACAGCTTTCTCAATGGAAATATTGATGTGGGACTTTCATGCGGATTAAGCGCAAGTAAAATCTCTGATACTGCGCACTATTTGCTAACTGGCTTAAACGGTAATAGTGGCTATCAATCCAGATTCTGCGATAACAAGCCATCAACTGTTACCATGCCACAACATCCTGGTGGCCCATGCCCGTCAAATCCTGATGTCAAAGCTAACGGCGTTGATGCTTATTGTATCGCTTTACCTGGTAATACTGTTTCCGTAACAGCTAGTTTATCGCCTGGAGATTGGAATGGAGAAACGGCTGACTACTGGATTGCCGCAGACACACCATGGGGTTTTTACACTTTGACTACTTCAGGATGGACTCCAGGAATACAAATGCTTGCCAAATATCCGTTAATAAATATTCCACCGGTTGAGATTTTTAAATCATCATTACCGATAGGACAATATAAATTCTATTTTGGAGTGAATAAACTTTCGAATACCATTCCTGATTCACTTCTCTATTTTGATTATGTTAATGTTACTGTTTTAACTTTAACTCCAATCAGACCCGTATTGTTTGAGAATACATTGAATAATTTATCTCAATAGCCAACAGCCGATTACCACCAGTCCAAATAAAGTGTACCATAAGATAAACATCTATGGATTTCTTCTTGACAGAGAAGGCGTTGGAGCCAGTGATCAATGAAACTACCTCTGTGATTATCTTGCGGTAGTCTCCAAAATCTGGACAATGTGCTAAGCTCTTAGTCAGTCACAGTTGATAAAAGCGATGCGCCACCAGGTTACACAATAGCCATTTATGGGATCGGGAATTGGTTTTTTTAAACAAGATCAAAAGGCCGATGATCCGGATATTTTATGAAAAATTTTAAAATGTTCCCCGAGCTATTTTCAAAACTCATCCAAACCGATCCGCCGGCGGAAGCCAGAGTTCAGAACCAATTAAAATAACTGGATTCAGGCATTCGCCGGAATGTCGAAGTGGAACTTTTGCAATTGGTGCTCCCTTTTGACTTTTTGATTGATAATGGCCGAGATGATGAAAAACAAAGCAATATCCAAATATATCTTATCCCTTCTGTTATTCGGTTCTAACGGAATCGTTGCAAGCTATATTTCATTGAGCAGCTACGAAATTGTATTTACAAGAACATTAATTGGCAGTCTGTTTCTGGCTCTGATATTTATCTCTTCCAGACAGAAAGTGCGGTTTTGGAGGAACAAACCTCATTCCCTAAACCTTATCATATCCGGCGTGGCAATGGGTGCAAGCTGGATGTTTCTATATGAAGCGTATGCGCAGGTCGGTGTCAGTATTGCGACCCTTGCTTATTATTGCGGTCCTGTGATTGTCATGATTCTTTCTCCGATCTTGTTCAAGGAGAAAATGACGGCCGTCAAAGTTCTCGGATTTCTTGCCGTGGTGCTTGGCATGTTTTGTGTGAACGGGCAACCATTATCACAGGGCAAGGCTTCCTGGGGATTGGTCTTCGGAATATTATCCGCATTCACATATGCGTTCATGGTGATCTTCAACAAAAAGGCCTCAAGCATCACAGGCCTTGAAAATCCCATGTGGCAACTGATCACAAGTTTTATAACGGTTGCGGTTTTCCTCGGCCTGAAGCAAGGCTTTTCTATCCATAATACGCCGGGCGATTTGATCCCAATTCTGCTATTGGGCATCGTAAACACCGGCGTTGGCTGCTATTTTTACTTTTCTTCTATTGGTGATCTGCCAGTGCAGACGGTTGCAATCCTCGGTTATCTGGAGCCGCTTTCGGCATTGTGCTTTTCGGCAGCGTTTTTGGGAGAAACCATGAATTTCCTGCAAATCATCGGGGCGGTTCTGATTTTGGGCGGCGCGGCGTTTGGTGAACTGTTTCGCAAGAAGCAACTCGTGGGCTTACCCGTAAGCGTCGAGTAGATTCGGGTGGATCACCCATGTTAAACATCGAGGAGCCCAATTCATTTTGCCCTCATGAGTTTATGGGTTTACCCGCGTAGACAGCGAGGAGCTAAATCATAATCCGGTGCTATCTTTGACAAATTGCGTTGTAGGGTTACTTTCTCCGCCACGTCTCAACTTCGACAAAAATGCGCTGAACCATTGGGTAGGCTCGTTTGATCGCCCTGTCCAAGCCTGCCACTGTCACCTCAACCGCTGTCGCCAGGATCGGGTCCACAAAATCGACGCTGATGTTCACGAGAATAAAGTCAGGCCCCATGTGCATGGTCAATATTTCATTGACTTGTTTGATTTCTTTGAACGAACAGGCGATTTCGCGTATCCCCTGGACGACCTCTTTATTGGCGCTTTCTCCGATCAACAGACTTTTTGTTTCGGATGCCAGCAAAAAGGCGGTTGCCGCCAGTATCAGCCCGATGATGACGGCTGCTGCGGCGTCATAGACAGGGCTGCCGGTAACATGGCTGAGAAGAATCCCCATAAATGCGACGACAAGACCTATGATTGCAGCAGAATCCTCCAGCAGCACAATAAATATGGAGGGGTCTTTGCCTCTATGAATGGCCTGAATATAGCCCCACGGACCTTTTAATTTGGCGAATTCCGTTAGAGCGATATACCAACTGGTTCCTTCGAAAAAGAGGGCCAAGCCGATAACGCCGTAGTTGATGTAAGAGTGCCTAACCGGCACCGGCGAAACGAGTTGAGCAATCCCCTTGTAGATGGATAGCCCCGCTCCGCCGGCAAAGAGTACGATGGCAACAACAAAACTCCAGAAGTAAATCTCCTTGCCGTGACCGAAAGGAAATTCATTATCGGCCGGCATTTTTGCCCGCCGCAATCCGTACAGCAGCAGAATCTCGTTGCCCGTATCGGCTCCCGAGTGAATCGCTTCCGACAGCATGGCCGAACTTCCGGTCATAAAGGCCGCAACAACCTTGGTCATCGCTATCAGGCAATTCCCGGCCAGGGCCGCGTAAATAACCTTTCGGGAAGACGACACCATACGTTGGGTTTCTCCAATCAAAAACATCAATCCTCAAATTCCGGGTGTGACTACCGACAACATCTTTCTAAGCTCCTCTCCCTGCACGCTTTCCTTTTCAGAAAGGAGATGAGCCAAATCATCAAGGACAGTTCGCCGCTCCGAAAGGATTTTACGCACACGTTGATGGGCTTCCTCGATAAACCGCGTGACCTCTTCGTCAATTTGGGCGGCTTTTGCTTCGCTGTAATTTTTGCCAGGAGAATAACTTTCCGGGAGAAACATCGGCTGGCGAGAGCGCTCATAGCTCACCAATCCCAGACGATCGCTCATGCCGTATTCCGTTACCATGGACCGCGCGATGTCCGAGGCCCGCTGCAAGTCATTCTGGGCTCCGGTTGAGATTTCTTGAAAAGCCAACTCCTCCGCTACCCTGCCGCCTAAAAGAACGGCCAGCCGGTCCAGCAGTTCCGAACGCGTCATCAAGTAGCGGTCCTCCGTGGGTTGCTGTTGGGTATATCCGAGCGCCGCGATCCCCCGTGGAATAATGGAGATTTTATGCACAGGATCGGCATGCTCAACAGACTCGGCCACAATCGCATGTCCGGACTCATGGAAAGCGACAATTTCTTTCTCCTTGGCATTGATCACCCGGTTCTTTTTCTGAAGACCCGCAACCACCCGGTCGATGGCCTCGTCGAAATCCGCCAGCTCTACCTTTTCCTTATCATTTCGGGCAGCCAGCAACGCGGCTTCATTGATGATGTTGGCCAGGTCTGCTCCCACAAAGCCCGGGGTGCGTCCGGCGATCAAGCGGAGATCGACTTCGGGACTTAAGAGCACATTTTTGGAGTGAATTTTCAAGATGGCTTCCCGTCCATTGATATCGGGCCGGTCCACCAGAACCTGCCGATCAAACCGTCCCGGCCGCAGCAAAGCAGGGTCCAGAATTTCCGGCCGGTTGGTAGCGGCCATGATGATGACCCCTTTATTCGTTTCGAACCCATCCATCTCTACCAGGAGTTGATTGAGCGTTTGCTCTCTTTCATCGTGCCCGCCCATGACATTCATCCCCCGAGCCTTACCCAGGGCATCCAGCTCATCGATGAAGATGATGCAGGGTGCTTGGTGGGCGGCCTGAGAGAAAAGATCCCGGACGCGGGCCGCTCCCACGCCGACAAACATCTCCACAAACTCGGACCCGCTGATACTGAAGAAAGGCACTTTGGCCTCCCCAGCCACGGCCCTGGCCAGAAGGGTTTTGCCGGTCCCCGGCGGGCCAACCAGAAGCACGCCTTTGGGTATCCTTCCCCCCAGTTTCTGCGCTTTTTCCGGAGTGCTTAAAAATTCAACCACTTCCCGAAGCTCATCTTTCGCCTCATCGATACCGGCGACATCCATGAAAGTGACCTTTGTCTCGCTCTCGGCGAAAATCTTGGCTTTGCTCTTGCTGAAAGACATGACCCCCATCCCCGGCCCCATCTTTTTCATGGCGAATCGCCAGATCAGAAAAAAAATACCAAAGGGGATAACCCAGGAAAGAAGGCTGCTCAGAAATTTATTTTCATAACGTCCGGAGTAACTGACTTTGCGTTCATCTAGCTCCTTCACCAGACCGGGATCATTCACCCGAACCGTCGTGAACTCCTGCTCCGGCTTTCCTTCCAGCGTTCCGTTGATGTTATCAGGGCCGATGGTCAATTTGACCAACTTGCCTTCAGCGATGTGTTGTTTAAATTGGCTGTAGGGAATCGACTCCACTTTTGCATAAAAATAGTATTGTTGCAGATAGGTAAATAAAAGGATGGCCGCCATGGCATACCAGATGCTGAATTGTGCTTTAGGTGGCAAAGCGCCCTTTATTTTCTGGGGGTCATGCTGATCCATGAGGGAACGAAACTTGTCAGTTAATTTTTCCAATGGTTTTTTTTCATTAGACGGCATTTTTATTTTCCTATTCTCCAAACCGGCGAATAAACCAGGTCTTCACCACCTGTGTCAGAATCGCATAGCACAGCAGCATGATTGCCAGAAACAGCCAGTACAGCGGCGGGAGCGGGACAAACCCGAGCGTGTTCGCCAGGGGCGAAACCGTCAGCCAGGCGCCGACCGCAACGATGATTAAGGAAGTGAGGATGAGCGGCCAACTGGCCCGGCTTTGAATAAACGGGATCTTGTTGGTGCGAATGACATGAATGATTAACGTTTGGGTGAAGAGCGACTCCACGAACCAGCCGGTGTGGAACAGGGCCGGATTGTGCCAGCAGTCGAAAACGTACAGCATCATGAAGAACGTCACGTAATCGAAAATCGAGCTAATCGGTCCGATAAACAGAATAAACTGCATGAGCTTGTCAATCGACCACTGACGCGGCTTGGCCAGCCAGTCCGCATCCACCTCGTCGGTGGGGATGGTGGTCTGCGAAAAGTCGTACAGCAGGTTGTTGGTCAGCAACTGAATCGGCAGCATCGGGAGGAATGGCAGGAACGCGCTGGCCCCCACGACACTGAACATGTTGCCGAAGTTCGAGCTGGCAGCCATCTTGATGTACTTGATAATGTTACCGAACACCCGCCGGCCTTCCATCACGCCCTGCTCCAGCACCATCAGGCTATTTTCCAGCAGAATGATATCGGATGACTCCTTGGCGATGTCCACCGCGCTGTCCACCGAGATGCCCACATCAGCGGCCTTCAAGGCCGGGGCGTCGTTGATGCCGTCGCCCATGAACCCCAACACATGGCCCTTGCTCTGAAGCGCACGGATAATGTGTTCCTTGTGAGCCGGGGCCAGCCTGGCGAAGACGCTGGTCGTACCGACGGCTTCGGCCAATTCCGTCTCGCTCATCGCCTCGATTTGGGAGCCGAGCAAGAGATGCTCCACCGGCATGCCCACTTCCTTGCAGATGTAGGCGGTGATGATCTCATTGTCACCGGTCAGGACCTTGACGTCCACATTCAGGCTGTGAAGCCGCTTCAAGGTCTCTACGGCCGTGTCCTTGGGCGGGTCGAGAAAGGCCAGGAAACCCAGAAGTATCAACTCAGACTCATCCTTGACCGCGTAAACCGGCTCATCAGAGGAGCCCGGCATTTCCTTATACGCCAGGGCGATCACCCGGAAGCCCTGACCATTCAGCTCGTCCGCTATTTGCCGTCTTTTGGCGTCGTGTTCGGGCTGAACAGCAAGCAGTTCCCCAAGAAGTTCCACCCGGGTGCACAGGCTCAGCACTTCATCCACCGCGCCTTTACAGATCAGCGTGTTCAACCCGGTTTCATCTTCCACGATCACCGACATCCGGCGCCGCACAAAGTCAAAGGGGATCTCGTCAATCTTGCGGTACTTTTCTCTCGCTTTCAGGTGCTCCTCAAGCTCCTCATGGTCGAGGATCGCTTCATCGAGCAGATTCTTTAGCCCGGTATGATGGTAGCTGTTCAGGTAGCCGTAATGCAGCACCTTCTCACTGGGGTCGCCGTGCACGTCCAGGTGCTTTTCGAGCACGATCTTGCCCTGGGTGAGGGTGCCGGTCTTGTCGGTGCACAGCACATCCATCGCCCCGAAGTTCTGGATGGCGTTCAGGCGTTTGACGATCACTTTCTTTCGGGCCATTGCCAGGGCGCCTTTGGACAGGTTGACGGTCACGATCATGGGCAACATCTCGGGGGTCAGCCCGACCGCCACCGCCATGGCAAACAGGAAAGCTTCCAGCCAATCGTGCTTGCTCAACCCATTGATCAGGAAAACCGCCGGAACCATTACGGCGATAAAGCGAATCATCAGCCAGGTGAACTTGTTCACGCCCTTATCGAAGCTGGTGAGCTGGCGCTGCCCGACGATACTGGCTGCCAGCGATCCAAAGAAGGTCCGGTCCCCGGTATGGATGACCACTGCCGTCGCGGAGCCGCTCTCCACGTTGGAGCCCAGGAAGCAGAGGTTGGGCAGATCGAGCGGATTTTGAATGTCCGCCGACGCCGGAGCGGCTTTCTTCTCCACGGGCAGGGCTTCGCCGGTGAGGGCCGCCTGGTTCAGGAACAGGTCTTTGGCGGAAAGCACCCGTACATCAGCCGGCACCATATCACCGGCTGCCAGCCGAACGATATCTCCAGGCACCAACACCTTGAGCGATACTTCTTCTTCCTTGCCGCCTCGCACCACCGTCGCCGTGTTGCTGACCATCGCCTTGAGCTTCTCAGCCGCGTTATCGGCACGCATCTCCTGGAAGAAACGCAACACCACGCCCAAAACCACCATCACGAAAATGACCACCATCGCCCGCAGGTCACCGGTTAGATAGGAAAGCACACCCAGCGCCAGAAGCAGGAGGACCAATGGATTTTTGATGTTGACCAAGAGGCGCATCAGTGCCGATTGCCGTTTCTCGCGGGCAATCTCGTTTGTTCCGACCTGCTTCAAACGAGAATCGGCTTCCGCATCGCTCAGGCCGTCTGGTTGCGATCCAAGCTCCTTCAGAACGGTATCGGTATCGGCACGCGCCTTTTCCAATAATTGTTCAGAATTCTGCGCCCCGTTCCCACCTGGAAGGTTGCCTGGACGCTGAGAAGCGTTCAGTGTCTTCTTTGAGATTTCCATTCATTCCTCTTCTGTATGTTCGCCTTTTCGAAGATGGATGAATTTGAGGTCATCCCCCGCAGTCCATCCTCCTCGATCAGACGCCGGAGCCAGCCGCTGGCGATCAGATCTCGCCGGATATAGCCAGACAGATGGGGATTGGCCGAGCGTTCCCAACTGTTTAATTGATAGATTATCTTCAACAATAGCTTTATATCTGCAATGATGGTTTAATGGAAAATCTCCAGAGCAATGTCGGAGAGCGCGTTGACCACGGGCCTGGCAAACCGGCCGATGGTGCCCGAGCGACGAGCGCTTGCACCCAAGAGAAACCCCAGTCCTACGCCTATACCTAAAGTGATAAGTATTGTCTTGCCCGGATTTTTGCTACTATAACTCTTGGCCTTCTCATAAGTTTCGCTTACCGCCTGGGCTGTTTTATCATAAGCATCACTTACAGCCTCCTCCGCCTGCCCGAGGACCTCTGCGCCGTGTTCCAGGGTGCTCTGAGCAGTATCACTATCGCTACCGGGTTCATCTACCATTTGCTCTTTGGGGCTCTCGTGTTTTTTGTGTTTGACATCCATGTTATCCTCCTAATAAAAAATTAAATGTTAACTCGTAATTTAAATATTTTTTGACGTATCCACTTTCGGGCTAAGGGTTGATCCACGTCCTGTCCGGAGTCGAGGCCCGCCGCCGCTTTCCACATCTGTCAAGATTGCCTTTTTTATCCAGCTTGCGGCAGCCTTCGTGGCAATAACTTGCAGGGTCAACTTGATCAGGCCGGGGCCAGCGGCTCCGGCATGCAGGCCACCGAGTGAGCCGCGAACTTCCTCGGCAATGGAACCCATGATTCGCTCCATGGGAGTGGTGCGTTTTATCAAAATCCTTGAGGCAAGATAGCCCAGACCGGCGGCCGCCCCTATCGTCCAGTATGGAGAGTCCTTCACGTATTCGCGCCAATCCAGTTTCTCATCGATACGCTCGCTGATTTGCTCGACTGTCTGGGAAATGTTCTCTTTTTCTTTAGCAATATCCTGACGTATCTCTTCGGTACTGCGCTCGACATCCGCTTCCTTTGTGTTACTTAGATGCTCTTTTTCAGCCATTCTTTGTCCTCCTTTTCAGTGTTTGCATTGTCTTCTATGCTTTAAGGATCGATTTCTTCAATTGCTTGTAGCCAATGAAGGCAATGACGACACCGATTAAAGCAAGCGCCGCTCCAGTGACAAGCGCTGCAATGACGGGGGCCATATAAGAAGTGAGTTCGATGAACAATGCAGCGCAAAGAGACATGAATGCGGCAAAAATGATGACCGCTCCTGTCGCGACTGTTAGGACTCCGCTGCGAACAGCCCTCACCTTTTCGCGAATCCCCTGGATCACAAGCTCAATTTCGTCGTGAACCACCGCGGCTGAGTTGTTGGCAAGCTGTCCCAACAGTTCAGTTAAGGATTCGCGTTGTGTTGTAGCGCCCTTGTTTACCACTTTGTTGTTCATTGGGAAAAACCGCCTCCTTACCTGCGTCGTAAAATAGCTCCGATAATCAGACCGACGCCTCCTGCTATCAAGAGGCTGCGCCCCGGGCTCTGCCCGATGCATTCCCGGACCCTGGCATCTGCCTGCTCATAGTCGAATTGCCGAACATACTCGGATGATTGGTCCAACCACTCGGATGCCTGCTTTCCGTACCGAGTTATGCCGGATTGCGCGTCCTGATCCGCCTCTTTTTCACATAGAACCTCAGCAACATGATGCAACTTATCAGCAATAATATTTTTGACATTCTCGAAGCCGGTTGACTTACCCGAACCATGGTTCTCTGCCGCGGGTTCTTCAGTTTTATCAACTACTCTTTTGTTATTTTTCATAGCTTACCTCATAAAAAATTAAAGGGCGATGATTGCCGGCAATGACAAAGCCGATCAGGCTTTCTTTTGCTTGCATCGGAACAGTCGGCAATGCGAAGGCAGTCTTAGTGGCGCTTGTACTTGGCAATCATTTTGTTCACCACCTTTTTCACGCCGTGAACGTCGCTCACGAGTTTGGTGGCCTGGCTCTTTTCAGCAACGGTCCTGGTTTTGCCCCGCAACTCGACCACGCCTTTTTTCGTCACTACAGTGGTGTTGAGGGCACTGGTCGAGCGATGAAACAGCAATGTCGTTTTGACCAGAGCAGTGATGGATGCGTCATCAATCGATTCGCTGATGGCATCCACCTTTTCGCCTATCGTTTTTTTGCCTGGCTTTATTGTGGGAGTTAACACCGTCATCTCATTTTTAACGCTTTTGACGCCTTCCACATCCTTGGCGTATTCTGTTGCCAGGTTCTTTTTGGCCGCACTGGTGGTTTCTCCCCGCAAGGTGACAATCCCCTCTTTTGCAAAAACCTCAGTTTCGGTGGCGCTCACGCTCCGGTGGAACAATAGTGTGGATTTCACTTTGGCAATAAGCCATGCATCCGTGTTCACGGCAGGGACTTCACCTTTTATTTCTAGTTTGTTGTCCACGCTTTTAACTCCGGGCAGGCTCGCAACCGTTTCGCGTGCCAATGATTTGTGCGATTCTTCGGAAACAGTCCCAGTCAAGGCGACAACACCATCCTTGGACTGGATTATAATGTCATCGCTCTTGAGGTAGGTCTTGAACACATAAGACTGTTTTGCGGATGATTCGATACGGTCATCCGTCTCCGATGCGAACAGGCTGACGTTGATTAAAAACGAAGAGACCATAGTTAATATCAGCGCCAAGCAATACATTCTTTTTTTCATGGTGCTTTTTCCCTTTCTTTGATGATATTTATTTTGAAGTTGCTGGGATTTATGATCGCGTTTTGATGATACTATAGCGTGTACCGTAATACTTGATACTAAAAATAACTCTTGACACGTTTTATAAATCATCCAGGCAAGAATCTTCTCCCTCGTTTTCAAAGAGGCAGCGTCCAGTGCAATCTTCCTCCGCATTTATTGCGTAAGCTTCATCCAGTTTTTCGTCTTCAAACCAATATTTATCTTCCTGTTTAGAAATTTTTGCAATAATTTCACTGCACGTATGAGACGTGACTTTATTGAATGCTTCTGGCAAGTTGTTACGTAGTCCCGACATCTTGAAATCACAATTATCAGCCACATGGTTCTTGACTACGGCCCAACAAGTTTCAATCGGTTGAAGTTCCGGGTGATATGGCGGAGTGCGAAGGATCAAAATCCCATGTTCTGCTGCCAGTTTATCCAGCCGGTATTCAGGGGCAGGAGCTAAGCGGGTACACAGTTCAAGGAGTTCTGATTTTAGCATATCCTCCCTCCATGGATACCCATTCCTGGTAAGCCAGAGCCTCAACTGTTCCTTCGAACTGCTACTGCTCGGAAAACTGTCCTCTGCAATTACGTTATGGTACTTTGCATTATCAAGAATCACGATGGATTCGGCCGGAATATTCGGCAACAACTGAAATTTAAACCATCTGGAAAAATTATCCCAGTTCATTTGACCATGATAGTCACCAGTCCGTTTCTTTGCTTCGAAAACCAGCTGAGCACCATCAACCCAGCCGTCTTTCGTGATAGCATGAACCAAAATCAAGCGTGGTCCAACGCCAGATGGTTTGTTAACTAACGGTCCGTCTTCATCAAAATACCATGTGAATCCACAAGAATGATTTTTGTTAACGTAGGTTTCATCCAGGTAAACTTCAGGGCGTTTCAGTGTCCCATCTGAATTGCGATTTGCTATCTTGGCTCGGAGATAATCACGACGAGCCAAGATGACACGATTGTGCTCCTTTAAGCTATTACGTCTGCGTCCTTCGCCATGAGTGAATCCCCATCGATTCAGTGCCCTCCATAGAGTCATCTTCGGAACATCAACACTATGTTCAGATTGTAGAAATTTAGACACCCTCTCAATGCTGACTCTTTGGCCCAATAAATTCTCAGCACGAATAAACTGCCGTACAATTGGTTGAATACTCGGGCAGATCCCGGACGGCGGCCTTCCAGAAGGCTGCTTAATATGTACTACAACCTTACCACCACTTTTTGCATACCGTGACATTACCCTTTTTACTGTGACCACGCCAAGACCTAAAGCTTTAGCTGTTCTGCCCGTGGGATCCTTTGTCGATATGATTTTTCCGGTCTTGCGTTCTTCATCATGGTGATTCTTAAGCTTAACAACCAATTCGATCATCTCTGCGGAAAGCTGTTTCCCTTGAAATGACATCTGTGCAATTCCCCCCGAAGATTGGCAACATTTCTAATTTTCGAGGGTATTTTTATCATATCGCGAAAACTCTGTCAATACTGGTATCAAGTATTACGGTACACGCTATAAT